>CAZAHA010000022.1:0-20957 GCA_964484915.1 uncultured Leptospirales bacterium | reverse complement strand
GATACGCTTGTTCTTTTTTACATACCAACCGCGTATATACAGCCGTTCGTTGATAAATGCCGGCTGCAGATAACGGATAGTCATCTCTCCTGTCAGGGTGACAACCTCCATGTACTTATTAACCATTATCATGGTCTCATCGAGAATAGTAGCAAGAATACCGGAATGTATAATATTGGGCGGGCCTTCAAGATCCTGTCCCGCGACATATTCGCCATATGCCGTTTTTGTATCAGGATCGTACCTGAGCTTTAACTGCAAGCCCCGTTCGTTTTCGTCACCGCAACCAAAACAGGTTTTATCTTCGTATTCTATCATGAGAGGTACTATTTGGAAGAAGGCACATGTTGTCAAGAACTTTATTTTTTATAAAGGAAGAGGCACAAACTATACAAAGAATTGCAATAATAAATGTTGTATATAAGAAGCGTCAATCCATCTTTTCAAGAATCATGTCAATCTCATCCTGATCGAGCCATTCATCGACATAGGTTATATCGGCGTCCGTCTCCATCATATACATTTCCATAAGCATGATGAGCTCTTCCTTGGACACGAGTCCCATCGTTACCAGTATTTCACCAATAACACGCTCCGGGTTATCCTTCTGCATTTTTAGCGCATCATCAAGCTGCTCCTGCGTAATGACGCCCTTTTCATTCAAGTATTCGCCTACTTTCACTTGCCGTATCCGGTATATCGCAAATTTCAGACTGCTGACCATTTTCACTATGACGTACTGTACATGTACTCACATTGAACGGTTCATATACTATAATTATAGCAACAGAACTGTTATTGTCAAGTCTATTTGACTTGACCGTATCGGCCTGCACTGGTATAAAATGCTCATGAAACGATACATGTACATACCCGTTTGTGTTCTGACGGCAGCTCTTCTTGCCATCTTCTTCACCATGGACCTTTCCGGTCAGAAAAAGAAAAATTTCGTCGGTTATGAGACATGCATACCGTGCCACGGCCAGGAAACGCTTGGGAACCAGATCGGCGTCTGGCGCTCCTCTCCGCATGCACGCGCGTACAGAATTCTCAGCACATCAGAGGCATTAATAATTGCGGATAAGGCCGGTGTCGGGAAACCGCAGGAAGATGCCGCCTGTCTTTCGTGCCACAACACGGCTGCCGGCAAGTATGACTCAGTCAAGGGCGAAGGAGTCGGATGCGAGGCATGCCATGGTCCGGCAGGCAACTGGTACGAATACGAGAACCATGTGTCACTGACAAACAGGAGCGCCGGCTACCGGAAGGCGGTATCACTTGGAATGTACCCCATAATCGGTATCGACAGCATAAAATTCAGGGAAAAGATGTGCAGACGGTGCCATACTGCCGAACGCCCCTGTGTTCCGGAAGAGGTAACGGACCGGAAGCAGCTTAAAATGCCGCTCGAATTCATCTCCGATTTTATCTTTAAACACCCTGTCCGCAGGTAAGTTCGTCATCCGATTCGATGAGCCACAGGTACGGATAGACGGCCCTGTTCAGCTTCAGCACCATCTCGCTCCGCCTCTCAACATCATCCAGCAGATTCTTGTGTATGTCCGGCCTGGCCGTCATGTAATCAAGACCATGCTTCGCATAGACAACTCCGGGCCGCTCCGAGAATCGGATATCACCGCCCATAATACTCGAGAGGGCGCTGTCCAGAAGTTCACGCTCGGACTCCATCTCACGCTTGTAGAACATCTGCACAAGAAAGTGAAAGAGCTCGTCAAGGTTGAGAACAGCACGTGCGATACGGTTGAGGCCGCCGTAGAGGTCGCCGATCGCACAGTACTCGTCCTGAAGGTACGGAATAACCGCAGCCCTCCTGAAATTTGTAATATTATGAACCTTCCTGGCGAAAATCGGCACATCACATGCCGCAGAATGGATATTAACCAGTATGAGGTCAAATTCTCTGGAAAGCCGTGAATAAAACTCGTCAAATGAATCCACCATGACTGCCTGGTGTCCGAAGTCGAAGGATATTTGACTAATCATCCGAAGGTGTACCGCATTATCATCCAGGATCAAGAGGGAAAGTGGTTCGGACCCGTTGTATTTTTCTCTGTTCCAGGTGCTGACGGCATACGCTGTGTCACCGGGACGGACAAACCTTGTAAAACCGGACCGCTTCAGCTGGCAACACAGAGCGCTGTCATCAATATCACCGGTAAAGAGTATCCATGTGTCACGAAATTCTCTCTCGGAGAGTTCGTTCATGATACCGATAGAGGTACTACTCGCTTCGACAACGGCGACATCATAGGAAACAGAGCTCGAGAATCCCGACAACTCGGAGAGGGACACTCTGTGGACGGTTCTCCCGGGACCGGAAAGTTCCTCGTATTCATCAGGAGTATTCTGGGATAAGAGTACATTCATAGGACAGCGCATCCGCATAATATCAGTTTTTACGACGTTAGAAGCACAAATCTGTCTAATACTCGATACCGCACCGCGCCTTCAACCCGGTATCGTAGTAATGACGGACGTTTTGAATGTCGCTGACAAGCGTACACAGAGGATTAATCTCTTCACTCAGCGTCCGTCCGGTCATGATAATTTCGAGGTGAGCAGGTCTTCCTGAAATGAGCAGCCCGAGTTCGTCTTCCCGGATAAGGCCGCACGAGACGGCATCCAGTATCTCATCAAGAACAAGTATATCGGCGGAGTACCGTCCGGCATCTTCAAGGCCCCGTCTGCAGTATTCACGATGCTTTAATATGTCCGATCTCCCCGCCACATAGAATTCGTCAATACCATACGATACCGTCTGGATGGACGGTATATATGACAGCGCGGCGATCTCGCCGGATGTGCCGGATTTCATAAACTGTATAAACCGGGACTGTATGCCGTGACCCGCTGCGCGGACGATCTGTCCGACAGCGGCGCTTGTCTTGCCCTTGCCGTTGCCGATGTAGGCAGCCACCTGGCCCCGAGAGTAGAAATCATGCATACTCGTATTCCTGTACGGATCTTCCAAACATCTAAAACTTCTTTACACATTGTGTCAAACATCATTATATACCGGCATGATCAATTCCTTTCCCAGATTTTGCGTATGAGAATTATTTACATCCTTGCTGCTGTGATGATGCTTGCAGCGGCCCAAAACACCGTTCTCTATCATGATGTGTCCGTAGAAAGGATCGATGAGAAATCGGTTATCGAGCACGGTTATCTCTATCTCACCTCCCAGAAAAGCGGACCGTTACCGGACATATTTCACTATATCGAGGATGAATCGTCGGCGTACATCTTTCTGCAGCGGGAAGAAGCATCCGGCAGAGACGGTTACTTTCCGGCAGACCGGATTACCATACGTGAAAGCGAACAGGAGATACGTGCCGACTTTCTGACACAGGGGTATTACAAGTCACTTGTCAGATACAAGGGGACTCCCGACTCGTGGATGTGCGGATCCTGCTCGCAGGGCACATTCTTCTTCTCCAGAAGGGGGCTGCTGAGGCTGATCGACGAGGAAAATCCGGCCATCATCAAGCGATACTATATCGAAGAGTGATCAGCGAGTTTTGAAAAGTCGATAAACCGTGAGAACATGGTAATGATCCAGTTCAGCAGACCAAGTCGCGCGTCACGAAGCCTGTCATCATCAGCCATCACCATAACTCCGTCGAAGAACGCGTCGATAACAGGCCGGCCCTCGGTCAGTATCTCAAAGAGGGGAACGTAACGATGGTCGCGCGTCAACTCCTCTATCTCGTTTTGTCTGGACGCGAAGTACTCGTACAGCTTCTTCTCCCGGTCATCCTCCAGAACGGTTTCGTTCAGGGAAAAGGTATAGTCCGGATTCTTCCTGATAAATGACGCGATAATATTGTTCATCCGTTTAAAGCTTCCCAGCATGTCGGAGAAGTTTCCGTCCTGACGAAACTCATGCAGACTCATCGCACGATTATAGAGTTCGCAGTAGTCGTATGAGCCGGTGGAGATAACGGCATCGAACTCATCATGCAAGATTCCGTCTTCTGAAAAGCGTGTCTTTGCACGAACGGTTAGAAATTCCAGAATCTGTTCGGTGATCCCGCCTGCGTTCGCATACGCCCCCTTGATTCTGTCAAACAGGAGAGAGAGATCAACATGGAGCGAATTACGCAACAGCAGGTCGACGACCGCGTACCCTTGTCTCCTGAGCGCGTACGGGTCCTGTGAACCCTTTGGTATATTGCCGACCGAATAGGAACCGAACAGGTTGTCGATCTTTTCCGCAAGAGACAGTATTACCGAAACAATATCGTCCGGTACCCTGTCTCCCTGGAAGCGGGGACGATACTGATTATCAATCGCCGCGGCCACCGACGGATGCTCACCGTCAAGCTCGGCGTAGATGCGTCCGATCTGGCCCTGGAGCGAGGTAAACTCGAAGACCATCGCCGTAGTAAGGTCGGTCTTCGCAAGCATAACGGCACGGTCGACGCGCCCGGCAGTCTCCGCATCGCACTGAAGCATTGTACAGAATTCGCCCGATATTTTCCGTATCCGCATTACCTTATCGTACACGGAACCAAGATCCTTGTGGAAGAGAACCGGTTTAAGGTCATCGATCCTGTCGGCAAGCGGACGCTTCCTGTCCTCCTCAAAGAAGAACTCCGCGTCCGAAAACCGTGCGGCGATGACCCGCTCGTTCCCTTCACGGATGAAGTCGGTGGCTGGGTTGTTTGAAATGACGCAGAACGCATTCGAAAGGGAGCCGTCTGTACGGCGGAGGGCAAAGTATTTCTGATGCTCCTTCATCTCGGCAATAAGAACGATGTCCGGGATCCTCAGAAATCGTTCATCGAAACGGCAGACGACCATATTCACGTTTTCCACGATATATGTCACGGTCTCCAGAAGCTCAACATCATCAATAAGGACGCATTCGTTTTGTTCGGCGGCTTCTTTTAGTTTTTCTTCTATCATCTGTCTGCGTCTGTCCTGGTCGAGGATGACGCCGTTTTCTTCAAGAATCCGTTCGTATGCGGCGGTGTCGGTAATCCTGATCATTCCGTCATGCTGTATGAAGTGGCCGCGCGTTTCATCGGAGGCCTCGATACCGTCCACGTCAAACGGTACAACCTCGTTCTCGTACAGAGCGAGGATATACCTGATTGGACGCGGAAACTGCAGTGATTTTGTGCTCCACTTCATCCGTTTTGGAAACGGAATCGACAGTATAGTATTCTGCAGCAGCTCCGGGAGGAGCTCCCGTGTGGTACGGGTTTCGCGCGCCTTTTGCACAAACACATAGACGCCTTTGCCCGTATCCCGCTTTTCGATGTCGTCTACGGTCACACCGTTCCCCCGCAGGAAGCCTTCCAGCGCCCGGGTCGGTTTTCCATCATTATCAAATGCCTTTTCAACCGCAGGGCCGCGCATTTCTACAGTCTCCTATCGCTGCGATGGAGACAGCCCAGACACGCAGACAACGAGCCGGCGCGGCGTCGCGTATGTCTGAACGGTATCGAAATCTATCAGGATATCGGCAAAAGCCTTTTCAAACTGTGTCTGCATCGATTGTAGTGCCGGAGGTATGTATCCTGCGGGTATTTCTTCGGTACCGATTTCGAGCAGCAGGTTCGTATTTTCAAGCATACGGAAAACTCCAGGTGGCGAATGATGGAATAAGTAGAATGATTAGTTTTACCAAAGCACGGAGGCAAGTATTTTTTTACTTCACAAGATATGAGCGTGGATTGAGATGTTTTCCGTTTTTAATAATCTCGAAATGGAGGTGGGGACCGGCAGAGTACCCTGAGTTACCGCTTTTTGCGATCATCTGCCCCTGTTTCACATACTGGCCGCGTTTAACGATTATCGTGGAAAGGTGGCCGTAGAGGGTTTTCCATCCGTTTGGATGGGCGATGATAACGACATTTCCGTAACCGCCCATTCTTCCCGCATATGTCACCTTGCCGTATTTGGAAGCCTTTATCCATTGGTACTTCGAGCGTATGTCAAGACCCTGGTGAAAGAGGCGCTTTCCGCTGATTGGATGGAGGCGCCATCCGAACGCGGAAGTAATATGATGCGATACGGTCGGCCACATCCAGCCCTGGATGATGTTCTGCGGCTTCGCGTCCGGAATGAATATATCATAACCGACGGGAAGAAAATCGGGATTAAGCAGCTGATTGTTCGCCATGATCTTGTCTACATCGACCTTGTACTTTTTTGCGATATCAAGCAGGGTCTTTCCCTCTTCCACTGTTATCAGCATTCCGTCACGGTCGGGTACCTTGAGTACCTGTCCAATCTTGAGATAGTCATATGAGTTCAGGTTGCTCGACCCGAGTATCGTATCCATGGACACGCCGAATTTGGCGGCAATCTCGCTTAACGTATCGCCTTCCTGAACGCGGTAAATCTGCACGGTGAGGGGTTTTTTTGCGTCAGGTTCCGAGTAATCCGTCTCCTCAGAGAGAAGAATCTCGTTCTTAATTTCATTGTCGTCCGGAGTGTTCGATACGGCCCTGTTTTTGCCGGTGGGTATCAGTATAACGAGCGCAGTGATGAGAACAAAAACGCTGCACACATAAACGGCGCGCCTGTAGAAGCGTTTCAGGTTGAACTTTATCTTTTTTACATAGATATTTTCTCTACCCCGATAGACAAGCATAATCTCATTGTGCAGCTTGGATACCGTCAATCTGTTGAACGAAACTCTTCTCATATCACTCTTGTCTTTTTTTTTATTATCGGCCGTTTATTGTTTCTGATTAGCACATCATTGCTTTTTATACCTGTCCAACGCTGTTGCATTATAGGACTCCTCTACAACCTTCTGCAAATCCTTCTTCGCATCGCCCATAATCTTTATGTTTCCAGTCAGAACAACGCCCCGTTGAATAGACACGTTTGGCGCCTCGATATCGCCAAGAACCTTTGCGCTTTCGAGTAACCGGACCTCATTGGAGGCCTTGATGTTGCCGATGACCGTACCGGCCACGACAACCGACCGTGCGTCGATATTGGTCTTTACCTTGCCGGTTTCCCCGACGACAAGTTCGTCATCGGTCTTGATCTCACCCTCAAATTTACCGTCAATCTTGAGCGACCCGTTAATATAGAACTTTCCCTCAAAGACGGACCCGTCTCCGATTGTGCTGTTCAGACCCTCGTTGCGTGGTGCCATATAACCTCTTTATCAGGTAACTGTCAGTTCAGTGTGTTGTACGTTTTCATTTTTTCCAATGGATACATGGGTAAGCCGCTTTTCTGCAAACAGTTCAAAAAGGGTTTCCATTATATCCTGCCGTGAAACCGCGAAGACATTGGCGACAATCTCGTCAAACGAGTAGAACCGTCCGAAATTGATCTCGTCGCGGGCAAGCTGCCCCATGCGAACCTCAATACTTTCCAGGCTGAGGGCAAGGTTGCCCTTTACCAGGGTCTTCGCGTCGGCGAGCTCACTATCGCCGATACCCTTGTGAACCATATTATCGAGTTCGTCAAGTATTAGTTTGACGGCCCGTTCGTACTTTTCCAATGAGGTACCGCAGTAAATACCGAAGAGGCCGGCATCCTTGTACGACGAATGGAAACTGTAGACAGAGTAGCAAAGGCCTTCCTGTTCGCGGAGACGCTGGAAAAGGCGGGAAGACATGCTTCCTCCCAGGACCGTGCTGATCAGGAAAAGCGGCCACCTGCGGCAGCTGGTCTTTGGAAATCCGTCTACTCCCATACAGAAATGCACCTGCTCGAGTTCGCGGGGTATATGCATAGAAAAACGCCGCTTGGGAGGGTTTTGCTGTATTGGCAGTCGTTCGGCAGATGTCCGGGAGCCGGAAAAGTAACTCTGTATCAAGCCGTCAAAGACGTGCCCGTCGATCTTCCCGGCCGCAACAAGGACGGTATTGGATGTCGTATAGTGTGTTTCATAGAAACTCAGGAGGCGGTCACGCGTAATTGATCCAACCGTATCTACCGTACCGAGTATCTGATGCGCGAGTGGATGATTGTTGAACACAGCTTCGGTAAACAGGTCATGAATATGTTCGTCGGGTGTGTCCTCGTACATGCGGATCTCCTCGAGGACAACTTCCTTTTCCCGTTCTATTTCCGTTTCGTCAAACAGGGGATTATAGAACATGTCCGACAATATATCGACTGCTGTCTGTATATAATCTGACATGATGTTTATATAGAAACAGGTATATTCCTTATTGGTCGCCGCGTTGTGCTGGCCGCCGACACGGTCGATGACCCTGGCCATTTCGAGAGCGGAAAACCGGCTTGTGCCCTTAAACAGCATATGCTCAACAAAGTGAGCATATCCGTATTCATCAGGGCGCTCCTCACGGGAACCGCTTTGTATCCACAACCCGACCGATGCCGAGACGGCATGCTCGATTGGCTGAACTATGACGACGAGTCCGTTCGGCAGCACATACCGTCTCATTCGCGTCTATTGTTCCTGACCGCTGTCTTCAAGAAGCTCGCGCCTGGAAAGGTCGATTCGTCCGCCCTTGTCGATATGGATGACCTTGACATCGACGGAATCGCCTATCTGCAGAACATCGGTCACCTTCCGTATCCGTTTGGTATCGATCTTGGAAATGTGAAGAAGACCTTCCTTTCCCGGCAGGATCTCCACGAAGGCGCCAAAGTCCATGATACGCTTGACCTTACCAGTGTAGACCTTGTTCTTCTCTACCTCAGCAACGGACTGTTCTACGAGAAGACGGGTCTGTTCAAGAACATCCTGGTTTGGCGAATAGATCAGGACGGTTCCCGTGTCGTCCACGTTTATTTCCGACCCGGTAACATCGATTATGGCCTTGATATTCTTTCCGCCTGTACCGATCAGCTCGCCTATCTTGGACTCCTTGATGGACATCTGGAAGATGCGCGGCGCCCTCGAATCGAGCTCAGGCCGCGGCGAATCGAGCTCCTTGTTCATCTCATCCAGAATATGGAGTCTGCCGATCCTTGCCTGTTCCAGCGCCTCTTTCATAATCTCTGGTGTAATTCCTTCGATCTTGATGTCCAGCTGAAACGCGGTAATACCCTGAGCGGTTCCGGCAACCTTGAAGTCCATGTCACCAAGGTGATCCTCAATACCCTGTATATCCGAGAGAACCGCGTGACGGTCTCCCTCCATGACAAGGCCCATTGCGATGCCCGCGATGGCGCCCTTTGTCTTGACTCCGGCATCCATAAGTGCGAGAGAACCGGAGCAGACAGATGCCATGGACGAGGAACCGTTTGATTCGAGTATCTCGGAGACGACACGTATGGAATATGGAAATTCGTCAAAACCGGGTACCGTATACGTCAACGCACGTTCTGCCAACATACCATGACCGATCTCCCGACGGCCGGTACCGCCGATTCTGCCGCATTCTCCAACCGAAAACGGAGGAAAATTATAATGCAGATAAAAATATCTGGTTTCCTCGCCGTTCATCTTGTCTATACGCGAGTTGTCCTTGCTTGTACCGAGCGTCACCACGCCGAGACTTTGCGTCTGTCCGCGGGTAAACAAAGCGGAACCATGCGCGCCGGGAAGAACGCCTGTCTTAACGCTAATTGGCCGTATCTCGTTCAGCTTCCGACCGTCCGCACGCTCACCGTTGAGTATCCGTTCACGCACGCATTCCTTGTCGAGGTCGTGGATGATCTCCCTGATGTCGGAAACATTGTCGGGATATTCCGCCCCAAACACCTCAAGTGCTTCACGTTCTATGACAGCATATGCTTCTTCGCGTGCTTTCTTCTCTGTGTACGACTTCAGTGTCTCGATTTTTCCGTAGAAACGGTCCCGAACGACAGATGCAAGATCACTGTTAACCGATTTTGGAGTATATGCACGGTCCGGCTTTCCAAACTGCTGCTGCATCTCTTTCTGTGCTTCACACAGCTCTTTGATATGGTTATGGGCAAACTCGACGGCCGCAAGCATGTCCTCTTCGGTAATGTTCTTTGAATGGCCTTCGATCATGGTTACGGCCTTGTCGGTACCTGCAACAACAAGATCTAAGTCGGAGTGAAGCGCCTCATCCACTGTTGGGTTAAGTATGAAACTTCCCTCAATACGGCCTACCCGCACACCGCCGACCGGGCCGCGAAACGGAATATCGGACACCGATAGCGCTGCCGATGCGGCGTTGATTGCTAGAACATCAGCCTGCTCCTCCCTGTCTGACGAGAGAACGTAGATGATGATCTGGACCTCATTCAGGTAATCCCTGGGGAAAAGAGGGCGCAGCGGCCTGTCGGTGATACGGCAAATCAGTACTTCATGATCTCCCGGCCTCCCCTCCCGCTTGACGTATCCGCCAGGAATACGCCCGGCTGCGTAGTATTTTTCCTTGTATTCAATCTGTAACGGAAAGAAATCCCGCCCTTCGACGGCTTCCTTCGCGCTTACTGCCGTCGCAAGGACTATCGTGTCACCGCACCGGACGGTTACCGCACCGTCGGCCTGTTTGGCAAGTTCACCCGTACTGAACGTTATGCTCTTGCCTCCAACTGTCTTTACAAAATCATGGGACATATACATCTCCTTCGTTGCGGCGCGTTATTTTCTGATTCCGAGAGCACTGATCAGTTCTCTGTATTTGTTCAGGTCCTTCTTTTTGAGATAGTCAAGATGACGTCGACGCTGACCGACTATTTTCAGCAGTCCTCGCCTGGAATGAAAATCTTTTTTGTGAACCTTGAAATGTTCGGTAAGGTGGTTGATACGTTCTGTCAGGATAGCTATCTGCACTTCAGGTGATCCTGTGTCCTGGTCGTGCCGCTTGTACGTATCGATTACTTCCTGCTTCGTCTTCATTTTTTTATCTCCTGATAAAGTTGGTAATTTCATTTCCATACACGCCTTTCCCGGCAGGCCGGGAAAACGCAGAATTTTTACAACGGCTGCAGCATTTCTGCTTTTTTCGTTGGTTCGTGTGATATCATCGAACAGACATCCCGCTGTCAATTGAAAACATTGAGATAGCGGACGTTCCATTCGTCATAATTGATCCGTGCTACCGCGACAAGATCATTCTTCATACTGAAGACAGCCGTAAACTCGGAGTCCTGTGACTCGAAACTATCGACTTCGTTCTGTCCAAAGCGCATGCCGTGCAGCACTTTGGTTTCGGCGCCTGATGCAAGAATTATCCGGTTCATGAACGGCACCGAATCCTCCATACGGAGACATCCCCTTTTTGACGGCGGTCCCAGAACAGTCTCATCCGGCGAGGCAGCATCCTCAATCCGGAACGGGCCCGAAGCCGTCCTCCGCAGATCATGTACGGAAGCTCCGCAGCCCAGAACCCTGCCGATGTCCCGGGCGAGGGACCGTATGTACGTACCCTTCGAGCATGAGACTTTCAGCTTTGCTCTATTGCTGTCTGTATGTACCTCCAGAACCTGTATTGAGTACACCGTCACCTGACGAGGCGTCATCTCAACATGTTCCCCGCGGCGCACCCTGTCGGATGCGCGCAATCCCTGTATCTTAACGGCAGAATATACCGGTGGCGTCTGTTCTATGGTGCCGGTAAAAGCACCGATCACACTGTCTAACCTGTCATAATGACCTGCGGTAACGTCGCTTCTGCGTGTTATCTCGCCGTCCCTGTCGCATGTATCCGTTTCAATACCGAGGGACACGGCGGCAGTATACTCCTTGGGTTGATCCAGAAAGTACCTGGTCAGCTTTGTCGCCCTCCCCGTTGCAACGATCAGAAGACCGGAAGCGAGGCGGTCAAGCGTGCCTGAATGACCCGCTTTCTTTATCTTCAACCGGCGTTTCAGACTGCTGATGACATCAAAGGACGTTATTCCTGCCGGTTTGTCTATCAACAGTACCCTGTCATTCGCTGTCTGCATCATCCGCCGGATCGGGCATCTCCCGTCTGGCATTGACGGAGTCTATCAGATGTACAAGGTTTACACCGCTTTCAACGGTCTCATCATAGGTGAACGTCACATCGGGGACGTGTCTCATCTTCAGACTGTTGCCGACCTTCTTCTTGATATATCCCTGGGCCGAGCGCAGACCGAAAACGGCGTCTTTCTTCTTTTTTTCGTCTCCGAGAACGGAGTAGAAAACCTCTGCATGGGAATAGTCGCTGGACAGCTTAACACTCGAGACGGAAACGAAGTTGACGCGCGGGTCATTTATTTCGGTCAACAGGAGATCGCCGATGATCCGCATGATCTGGTGCTCAAGTTTTGATTTTCTGAATGACGGCACTGTTAGTCTCCGAGCTTCTTCGCTACTTCAACAAGACGGTACGATTCGAAGAAATCGCCTTCTTTAATGTCGTTGAATTTTTCAAGACCAATACCGCATTCCTGGCCAACCTCTACCGTATTGACGTCGTCCTTGTATCGTTTGAGCGAAGAGAGGTTTCCGTCAAAGATTACCACGCCGTCACGAATCAGGCGCATTCTGTTGTTCCGGTGGACGGACCCCTGTACAACAACACATCCAGCGATCGTACCGATCTTTGATACCTTGAATATCTGTTTGACTTCGGCCGAACCAGTCACCTGCTCCTCGATATCCGGCTTCAGCATGCCTTCCATCGCGTCCTTGACATCCTTCGTGACTTCGAAGATAATGTTATACGTCTTTATCGATACTTTTTCCTGTTCTGCAACCTCGCTTATCTTCGGAGTCGGCCGCACATGATAACCGATGATGAGTGCATTGGACGCAGATGCGAGCATGACATCAGATTCGTTAATGCCTCCTGCAGAAGCATGAATGACCTTTACCTTCACCTCGCTTGTGGACAGCTTCTCGAGTGCGTCCTTAAGCGCCTGTACCGAACCGTCAACGTCAGCCTTGATGATAATCCGAACATCCTGTACCTCGCCGGCACTGATCATCTCGTTCAGATCCTCAAGCGTTACCTTCTTGATCTGTTTGGCCGATTCAATACGCTTGAGTTCCTGCCGCTTGCCAGCAATCTGCTTGGAATACTTCTCGGAGTCGACTACCTCGAACGGATCGCCGGCAGACGGAATGCCGTCCAGGCCGAGGATCTCCACAGGTACTGCCGGACCGGCCGATTCTATCTGTTTGCCCTTGTCGTCAAACATTGCACGGATCTTGCCCGCATAGATGCCCACGACAAACGAGTCGCCGACATGCAGCGTTCCCTTCTGTACCAGAAGACTCGCAACCGATCCGCGGCCCGGATCGAGTTTCGCCTCAATAACGGTGCCCTTTGCCTTGACCTTGGGATTTGCACGGAGCTCCAGAATTTCAGACTGCATCAGAATAAGTTCAAGAAGACCGTCGATATTTATGTTCTGCTTTGCACTTATCTCAGCGTACAGCGTATCGCCGCCCCACGCCTCGGGAACGAGGTTATAGGACGCAAGTTCCTGACGCACCTTGTCTACATTTGCTTCGGGAAGATCAATCTTGTTTATGGCAACGATTATGGGGACACCGGCTTCTTTCGCGTGGTTAATAGCCTCTACCGTCTGCGGCATGACGCCGTCGTTTGCCGCTACGACGAGGACAACGATGTCGGTAACCTTTGCGCCGCGTGCTCGCATCGTCGTAAACGCGGCGTGGCCCGGCGTATCCAAGAAGGTCACGGTATGGTCATGAACCTTTACCTGATAGGCACCAATGTGCTGGGTAATGCCGCCGAATTCTCCTTCCGTAACGTTGGCGTTCCGTATGGTATCGAGAAGCTTGGTCTTACCATGGTCGACATGACCCATAACGGTAACAATTGGTGAACGTGTTACCTTGTCTTCATCATGATCGACTTCCTCGTCTCTGATGACGGTCTCATCATACAGAGAAACAACCTTCACAGCGGTGTTGTATTCGGATGCGAGTATCTCGGCCGTATCGGCATCCAGCACCTGGTTGATGGTAGCCATGACTCCAAGCTTCATGAGTTTCGCGATGACCTCATTCGCCTTGACGTTCAGCTTCTTCGCCAGGTCTCCGACTGCGATGTTCTCGGTAATCTCTATACTTTCAGGCGTTACCGCCTCTTTCTTCTGCGGTATCCGGTGTTTCTTCTGCGAAAGTTTCTGGACGTCTGTCTCTCGCTCCTTCCGCTCGGTCTTTTTCTTTTTCCAGTCCTCACGGGCCTTGTCGCGGTCCTTGTTTCCCTTTTTCCGCGAAGTTTCCTTGCCGGCTGCCAGCTCCGATGCCGGAGTAGACGGTCCACCGCCCTTTGCTGCAGGAGCGCCCTTGTGCTGCGCACCTTTCGGAAAGTCGCGGGACGGTGTTCTGTCGCGGCCGGCTCCACGGTCAGCCTGCTCTCCCTTTCCGGTTGGCCGCATGGTAGTCCGGCGTGCACCCTGCTGGCGCGATCGGTCGCCCGTGCCCTCGGCGGCTGGCCTTTTCCGTGCACCTTCGGCAGACGGTTTTCCGCCGCGGTCAGCACTTGCAGGAGCTGCAGCTTTTTTTATCTCCTGCGCGAAGTCTTCGGTATGCTTCTTGATTTCGGACTTAACATGATCGCTTGCCTTCAGATGGAGCTTCCGCTTAAGCTTGATCTTTTTCTTTTTAGGCTCGGCACTTTTTTTCTTGAGCTTGTCCTCCGCTTCTTTCGCGCGGACTTTCTTGATCGTCTCAATCTTTTTTTCAACGAGAAATGCGTCTTGATCGGAAAGTTCGCTCTCCCCGCCGTTGCAGGTAATATCCAGATCCTTGCATATACTCAGAATATCTTCAATCTTAATCAGGTTCTTTTTTGCTATCTCTTCTGCTTTCATGTACGTCCTTAAATGTTGGTTTTAAAGGCCGGCCACTTACGTCCACTTTCCACCAGAGCCGGCCGGTTATCTCACCATAGTTTATTATTCTTCCGGTTTTGCTTCAACAGAAGCGTCATCGGCTTCATCTTCATCTTCCTCTTCGTCATCGAAGACGTCCTCGTCCTCAAGGTCGACGACCTCTTCAACAATCTCGAATATCCGTTTCGCTGTCTTTTCACCGATACCTGGAATATTCATCACATCATCGATCGTGCTCTCAACAAGGTCTTCGACGGAGAGAATTCCACTTTTTTCAAGAAGCTCAACGATCCGTCCCTCAAGAGGAAGCTCTTCAAGCGGCGTTTCCTCATCTCCCGTTTCCGAAAAAAGCTGGTTTACAAACAGCTGGGACTCATCGGAGGCGAGAAGCTCTCTGTACTGCTCCTCGGTCTTGACCTTGACCTCGAATCCACACAGACGCGACGCAAGCCGTACGTTATGCCCGGACTTGC
This sequence comes from uncultured Leptospirales bacterium, assembly GCA_964484915.1. Lineage (GTDB taxonomy): Bacteria > Spirochaetota > UBA4802 > UBA4802 > JAFGJZ01 > CAZAHA01. Next base: position 5,757 of record CAZAHA010000022.1, on the reverse strand, counting down.
CGACAGCCAGGTTATACTGGTCCGACGTAACAACTGCGATGACCTGTTCATCGCGAGTCTCATAGACTTCGTTGATCTTTGATGGTGTCAACGCATTTTCAGCCATTGTTTTCTTGTCGGGCGAGTACTCGATTATGTCAATCTTCTCGCCTTCGAGTTCACGGACGATGGACTGTATGCGGCTTCCTTTCATCCCGACACAGGCTCCGACCGCGTCGACGTCCCGGTCAGTACTCCGAACAGCTACCTTCGTCCTCATTCCCGGCTCCCGGACGATACGGACGATCTCGACAATGCCGTCATAGACCTCCGGAATCTCCATTTCGAACAGTTTGGCGACAAACTCCGGCTTGACCCGTGAAAGGATAATGTTTGGACCCTTGGACTTCCGCTCTACTTTATACACAAGTGCCTTGATGCGGTCACCCGTTGTGTAATGCTCAAGCGGCGACTGTTCCCGTCTGGGAAGAATACCTTCTACGCCTCCGTGTCCAATATCGACAAATATGGTTTCGTTGGACCGGCGCTGCATGAAACCGTTGATGAGGTCTCCTTCCTTTTCTTTGAATTCCTCATATATGATATTCTTTTCAGCTTCCTTGATCCGCTGTGTGACGACCTGCTTGGCCGTCTGGGTCGCAATGCGACCGAAAATCTTGAACGGATCCTCTTCTATCTCTATGCTGTCCCCGACTTGAATGTCCGGTTTGATCTGACGGGCCCGCTCCAGCGAGACCTCCTCTCCGAGATCACGCGGATTTTTCACCACAAGCTTGAGCGATGCGATGCTTATCGAGTTTTTGTCGCGGTCAAACACGATACGCATGTTGTCGGTCGTATTAAACTGCTTCTTGTACGCGGAGACCATCGAAGCCTCGACAATGGCCTCAAGCTCTTCGCGAGAGATTCCTTTTTCGGTCGCTATCTGATGAAGCGCCTCAAAAAAGTTTCCGTTCATATATATGCCCTTTCATAATCATAATATCTTGATCATAATGTCTTGTTTCGTGATATGCAGCCTGTTTCCTAATAATCAAGCTGAGCCGTCTTGACGGAATCAAACACTATTTGCCTGTCGCCCTTCTCTTCCCGTACAGTCAAATCAGAGCCATCAACAGACACCAGCTCTCCCTTTACGGTTACGTATCCATCGGATTCGGAATACACGACCTTAACCGGAGAACCGACGAAGCGCCTGCATTCGTTCACTGTACGAAGGAGCCTGTTCAAACCGGGAGATGAGACTTCAAGCGTATAATCTGCAAGACCGGTCTCGTCATCGAGTATTCTCGAGAATGCACGGCTGTATACCGAGCAGTCTTCGTGCGAGACGACGGCGCCGTTGTCAATACGGACATCAATCTTCAGGCTCTTTTTCCGGAACTGAACGGTAATGTTATATATTTCAACACCACACTGGCGGGCGGCCTTCTCTGCAAGGTGGACGATGAGGTCTTTCTTATCCTGTATCACTGTCCCCAACCGGGATCCCGAGACAGATCCTTCCATTACAATCCTGTTACGGATTCATTGCGGATTAAAACGAAGATCCAAGTACGTAATCAATCTCTGGCTTAAGTGGTTTTCATAACAGGCGGTGCACTTCTCAGGAAACACCGTCCATTAACAAAAAAAGAGCGGCAAACCACTCTTTTAAACAGTTCAACTATGGTAACACCCCTGTTTTTTGCAAGCCTTTTTTTTACAGGTGGCCTATGTCGGTCATGTAGCAGTAGAGGCCGCTGAAGATGAGGTTTGGCCGGTGTACACACTGCGTTCCGGCAAGAATGTCCAGAATATATAAAGAGGCCCCGCCAGTAATCACACACAACGAATCGGTTTGTCCGTCAAGCATACGGTCCGCTATTGTCCGAATCCCCCCCCGATACAGGAGCGTAAGACCGGACCGAATACAGTCGCATGTATTTTTCCCGATATGCGTCTGTTCACCGTGCATGGTGATTTTGGGTATCAGATTTGTTGCATGGTGCAGCGCATCCGCGGCGGTCTGCATACCGGGGATGATATACCCGCCCTCGAATATTCTGCCGTCACGTACACGGTCAAGCGTAATGGCCGTTCCACAGTCCAGTATTGTCAGTGTACGGGACGGAAATTCGCACACAGCACCATAACAGGCGGCAACCCTGTCCGCACCGGGATTTTCATAGTCTATCAGAAGGCGGCTCTGCAGGGCGGGATCAAACCAGGTGAGGGGGATGCGGTACCGCGTGCAGCCATCGGTTATGATATTGTGCATACCGGGAACGACCGTTACCGCGCATGAACGAGTAAGGGGATATGTTTCGGCAAGCCGTCCTAAAAGAGAGGAGAGCTCCTCGCTTCCGTTTAGGGCCTGCGAAGTCGGCACAAAGGCCGTTTCATGAACGGTGGTTGATGACTCCAGCACAGCGGCCTTTATCCTGCTGTTGCCGCAGTCCAGAACGAGCAGCATGAATCAGAAGTTCACGCCGATTCCGGCGTAGTATGTGAGCAGTTGCGCCGGATCGGCATCTTCGTACTGGATATATTTAAACATTGGACCGAAATCAAGATCGACATAACCGAAACGGATATTGAACAGAAGACCACTGCTCAGGTAGGGGTCAGACTGCTCCTCAAATCCAGAGACGGGTTCCGAGAAAATGTTGGAGCCGTCCTTCTCTCCAATCGCGGTGTTCATTATTCCATACGTTACCGGAAGATCCACCAGGAAGTTCTCGTGAAAGCGCATCTTGTAGAAAAGGCCGCCGCCGTATCCCTGCATCAGATACGTGAATTCCGTTGCCAGCGGCGCGTTTCCCAGGTCAAACCATCCGCCTATGCCGAGGTCCCTGACAAACGGTACCGTTTTGACCGAATCAATTCCGCCAAGATAGAAGACCGGCACTACCGAAAGCACCTGGGCACTTCCCAGCGAATCCATCTCGTCCGGGGATTCCAGGAAGTGCATGATACCGTACAGCGCCTTCAACTCAAACATGCTGATTCTTGACCACTGTTCATACTCTCTTGACGCAAGGTCCGAGGCCGGCCATCCCTCCTTGACTGCGATTGCATTGACCGAGGTGGTTCGGTAGATATTAAACGGTTCGGTATACCGCGTACCGTTTTTACGGGAGGGCGTCGTACCATCCGTCGTATAGTAGAGCTGTGCGCCGGGAATATCTGTCTTAACCGTAATCTCACGGTAGTATTTAAATCCCGAATGATGTGGAGTGATAACCGGCGGATCACTCATCCGGATGAGGTGCTTCTGCAGTTCGAAACTGATCTTGACAGACAGTGTATCCACGAGCTGATTTATGAAGACACTAACCTCCTGCTGCGGTATGACTACACGGTAGAGTTCGCCAGCCTCCGTCACGTAAACATATGAGGTAATCGTTATGCCGCCGTCATCGACCGAATAGATTCCCGATACAACATAGTCCGCATCATCCGATCGGGCTGATTCCGCGAGAAACTCCTTTGAACCGACATTTTCCTCTGTTAGACGGGCGTTTCCGGCACGGCGGACATTGTAGTAGCCGGTCCTTTCGATTTCTATCCCGATGTTATCGGGAAGGATTGCGCTGAAGTGCGCGGTGTCTCCGGGACCTGCGTTGATAAAATCATATACATGTACGGTCTGCTTTTGCGTATTCTGCGAGAATACCGGAAAAGCTGACAACAGCATGAACATGACGACGATTATTTTTCTCATAATAGACACTACCGGCTAAACAAAGAGTTCTGTTAACAGTGTTTCAATATAGGGTATCGGCCGCTCAATATAATATCTGAACAGGGAAAAGGAGGCTCAGTTTGTTCTGATATCCCTCTTCTCAGTCTGCGATCGAACCTCTGATATCTTTACGTTTATAAAATAAAGCGGCGGTTTGAGAAATCCGCTACCCGCATACTGTTCAGGAGCAGACAGGAGCTTCTTCAACGGAACAACAAGGTCACGCGGAACATCATCGATACCGTACGCACTCTCATACATCCTGGAATGGAACGAGTATCCATACGGTGACCGTCCGTCCGGCACGAGACGTACACCGATAATAAACGTCATACCGGCCTGTTTCATTTTCTGGAACGATTCAAGCATCCTGGCATCAGCAACATCGCTCCAGATTGTTGTCCCGAGTTCCTCGAAAAGAACCCTGCCGACGCTGCCGCTTTCCTGACGGCTGTAGCCGGCATAAAGATCATTCAGCAAAAACGCCGCATTGCTTTCGAGGGAAGAACTGCTCACGATAACACCGTCCATTTGTTTCCTGTAGACATCATCAAAAGAATAGGGGGTTATCCTGCTCTGCCCCGGAAATTGCTGCTGAAGCGAAGCAAGCGGCCGGTTTGTCCGCCATTGTACATACTCCTCGGCCGATGTGTAGATACGCCCGGCACGGTAGTAAAAATGCTGCTCCCTGTTTTGGTGATCCCTGAAAACACGATGGTATGTCAAGTCCATAACCCGCCCGCCCGTCGGCTCTGCTATATTGACGTACCCGGCACGGGACCCACTATCGACACGGGCTCCAAGCAGCACATGAACGGTAATGTTTCTTGATGATGCGGCATTAACATAACGGATAAAGGATGTTGTGTCGCGAACGGGTGAATTTGTTATCAGCAGCGCATACTTTTGGGTGCGGTTTCTCCAAGGTATGTTGGAAACCAGTGAGCGAAGCGAATTCCTGATAGAGTCGTCGGTATTTCCGCCGCGAAGGCTGACGCTCCCGAGGAAGTCCCGAAGTGAAGCACGGGAAGAGAGCTCTTTCGGCGATTCCGCGGTTTGAAGGGAGTTAAATGCCTGAATGTACAGACGCGAACGGGGCCAGTCCGCAAACAGATTCCCGTAGTGGGACAAAAGCCCCTCCCTGACAGCGGCAAACTCTTCCGACATATTGAATGATGTGTCAAGAAGCACCGCGCTGTCATAGGTCTTCTGTTTTGATGCAGCCTGCTTCATGTCAAACCGGAAGAGCTGTACGGCATCGGCCTCCGCGAGTTCGGCCAGAGTCCGCCCCTTGACATTCGACCGCGCAACGATTGTGTTTTGTGATGCCGAAAAGAGAAAACTCCGTGCCAAATAGCCGTCATCTACCCTGTATACGGTCCCGCTGATGATATACGAAAGCATGCGTCTCTTCGCGAGTAGTGCACATTCATCTTCCGTCAGTGCATCGGCTGCTGTTATGCCAAGGGATCTCATGTCGCGTTTCAGCTGATAATGTTTGTATAATTCCAGCTTCCGCCCAACAGTCGAAGCAAGACCGATATACTTCGGATACTCGCCTGTAATCTCCTGCGATACGGGCATGCCGGATGATTCCAGCCTGTAGGGAATAACACCCAGCTCATCCGCACCAAGCGGTATGCACATGAGGATCAGGACGACGGCACATGTATATATACGGATGATCATGCCAAACTCTTAATCACGCCTGAGATTGTGTGTCTGTATCGTTTCATTGAGAAACTTGGGAAACCGCTGACCAAATACGGAACGTTCAAACTTTACGCCCAAAAAGAACCCCATTTTCGCTTTCTGGATATAGGTGAGTGTTCCCGAAACCGCAATATCCGCTACACCGATGATCCGCAGCAACAGAGACATGTTCACAACAGATGAAAAGGTATCATAGTACTGGTTCTCTTCTATACATATGCGTGCTCCGCTGACCGAAAGATTGATAAAGTGTCCCCTGTACGCCTTCTCGCACAGGAAAGATCCTGTCAGGAGATTATACAGTTCCAGCGCCGATT
>CAZAHA010000021.1:0-21390 GCA_964484915.1 uncultured Leptospirales bacterium | reverse complement strand
CTTGCTCCAAAGAGGAATGTTGCGGACAGACCGTAGATGAGGGCGGCAATCCGTCCCTGTACGCCGTCAGCGGCAACTAATACAAGGTAAAATGTTGCAACGAGAGACAGCACCGCAGGGAGCAGATGAGAGTAAAACGAGAAACGTTCCTTTTTTGATACAGTAGCAAACACACAAACACCTCTTCTCAGCATAATACATGCAAGGACAGGTTCAGGATGTTGCGGTTTCAAAAAAACCGGTTCAGTTTCCCTGGAGATCACATATTGCGCTGTACTCTTCTCATGGGCCTCACGCACGATCTTGTGGATCCATGATGGACGTATCGCGCCGTCAAAGTCGGAGAAGTTATATCGAGTGTGCTGCATATGCTCTTTTTTGTTGCCGATAGGGAGGGACGATTTCTTGCTGTGACTCCCATGCCGTCTTCTCATGATATGAGGATTATCAGGTACCTGTTGTAAGCCCCCTCTCTTTATAGATGTCCTTCTTAAACGAGATGTGCCAGGCAACTCCCTGATCGGTATGATAATACAATTCTCCTTTAAGTTGTGACTCTGCCAGTACTTTTATAATCTGTATACCCAAACTTTTTGATTTATCCGGATCAAAGTCCGGCGGAAGCCCGATCCCGTCATCTCTTACCGTCAACTCAACATAATTATTAGGCTTGTTTTGGAACTGTACATAGATATTTCCTTTTCTTCCATCCGGAAAAGCATATTTGTAGCAATTTGTTAAGAGTTCGTTAATAATAAGTCCACACGGTATCGCTGCATCAATCATCATGCTGGCCTTTGCTACATCACAATGTACGGAGACATTCGATACGTGTAACTCATTACTCTTTTTAAGCAGGTCGACAAGTCCTGTAATATAATCTTGCATATTAATACACGAGATGTTTGTCTCCTTGTACAGCATTTCGTGAGCAAGAGCCATGGTTCTGATCCGTGCGGTGCTGTCTCTGACAAGCCGCTTTACCTCGTTGCATTCATGCGACGCTGCCTGCAGCTGGAGGAACGATGAGATTACCCCCATATTGTTTTTTGTTCGGTGCAAGATCTCCCTGAGAAGAATCTCCTTTTCGCTCAATGATGATTTCAGTTGTTCTTCGGCTTTTATACGCTCTGTTACATCCCGTGCCACTCCGAGTATTCCGATGGCCTTTTTGCCGCTGTTATAAAGAACAGAGAGTGTCACTTCAAAGTAGAGCTTTTTATTTTTTCCCGGCAGCTGAAGAATTAACCGTTTACAATATTCGTTTTTAGCAGATCCGGAGTGTATCCGTTTTTGTATCAGGGTCACGGCTTCCATTACAGAGTCTGTTTCCTCTTCTGGAACCGTGTCAGTGATTTTTCTGCCGATATACTTCGACGGGTCTGAACCGCGAAACCTGTTTACAGAAGGACTTACATACGTAAAGCATAGTTTCTTATCCAAAGTAAATATAATAGCCTGGGAGTTTTCGGTAAGAAGACGGTATGTCTCCTCACTTTCTGTCAACACTCTGTTAAGTGAATCAAGATCTTTCACCTTTTGACGGATCTCCTCCGCCATCTTGTTAAAAGCAGCAGATAAATGGCCGATTTCATCATCAGACCTGATAGCAACTTCGGCATCCATATCACCTTTCTCAAATTGTTCTATCGCGCTGGATAAATTGTGCAGTGGTAAAAAGATCAGCCTTCTCACGCCAATCAAACCGGAGCCGATTATAAGCAGCGGAACAAATATCAAAAAAACAGATGTTAGAAGAACCGTGCGGCTGCTGATCAATTGCAGATTGTGATCAGCTTTTTGCACCCGTGATTGGGCATTATCAAGCAGATGTTCTCTGCTTGATAAAATGTAATTCTTATTGTAAAGCCTATGCGCCGCCTGTATACGAGCATCATACTGTTTTCTTGTTGATTGCGACTCGTCGATCAGTTTATTGATTGAATTGATCTGTACAAAGAGCTTTTTAAAAAGCACATCAATTGATCCATCAGGATCGATTATATCAAGCTGTGCATCCAGAAACCGGCGGTTAAAATGTACATTTTTTCTATCTTCTTCTGTATAGTTCCGGGTTACCAGACTGTTTAATGCAATCAGTGTCAGCTGGTTTAAACTCTTGAGCACATAGGGCGCCAGAGATGATTCATCTGAAACATCCTCTCCGAGAACCTCTCTCAACTGAATCTGCGCGAGCAGTGTTGCGAGTTTGCGATCCAGCCTTTTATACAACACGATTATGTTGTGCCGAAGCTCTTCAAACCGTTTTTCGTTTTGCGTGTCAGATTTATGTTTCTGGTCAACAAGCTCTATAAGTGTTTGTACGGAGTTGATAAGATTATGAGCGGCTGTTGTATCTTGAGTGACAGGAGGCGATAGAAGATTTCGCGGCTTTGCGGGAACTGAGTCTGCAGCAAGCATTTTGGACACAAACGTATTAATATCATACCGCCAGTTGGTATAACCCTCAGTATTCTCAAGTGCAGTGCGAACCTCATCACGTGCATCAAGGCTGGTCAGAATTCTCTTATGCATGATTATGTTCAGAATTGCCAGAACAACCAGTATTATGAGTATAACAGTTGCACCCAGCCAGAACTTTGTTTTAATCAGCATAAACAGTCTCTCTCAGCTATCTGGATGATTTTTCCAATATCCGCTCCCGACCCATGCGCGACGACCGTCAGGTAAATCAATCCGTTTAAAGAAAGAGCGCTTCGTCTGGATGGTTTCCGTAAATGGGTTAAGCCAGTCATACTCAAGCCAGAATTCTTCATGTTTTTCTATTAATGCTATCTCTTCCTGAAAGAGCAGCCTTCCATCGGGTGTACGCAGCGACCACATGTTTTTACCTATAAGCTCCGGGCGTATACCCTGTGCAATACATATTGCCTCTTTCTGTTCGGCATTATAGGAATGTATAAAGACATAAATCATACGCTCGTCATCTATGAAACGCGGGTCAGTCTCAAAAGCCTTCTGAATTGCGGTCATATCAAACTGTTTCGTGATGACAAGCGCGTGAGCCTGGTAAACCGTTTTTTTTATGCGGTTGTCCATAGCGGCCGATCCAAAGACAGATGCCGGCCGAAACATGAATATAATAAAAAAAATTGAAAAAAGAACAGCAGAATAAAAAGAGTACTCTCTCTGGGAACTGCAGTTACCGGTAAATGATTCTTTATCCATCCGATTCTCCCGTAAACATAGAAAAGAAAATTATTGCGATCATCTACAGAGTGACATTTCAAATATATCACGATATGTGTTCATAGCATACGAAATACGTGCACTTAAAAATCTTCACAAATCAAGTAATATATGATTTTTGAAACTACTGAAGCGGATACTTTTGTCAATACAGTCTTTTACTTCCCAGGTTATTGCTTTGGGTTAGTCCTCCGTAAGTACCTTTAATAGTTTCATTATAAATAATCTGGAATTCTTTATTGTCATGTATTGACCACTCAATCATGCGTCTGTGTCAGGATCCGTTATACTCGACATGACAATTTTTTTCTCCCTGCCAGTACATGGTCCTGCTGTAAAATGAGACACGTGTGCGTGAATCACCGCATACAGTGTTCAGGCGGTTGCCACATCCGGCCAGAATGACAGAGTCAGCAAACAGCACACCTTTTATCATCGTCTTACCCAGATTACAAATAGTTAGATTGACAACCTTAGCTGCGAACCGTCCTTATTGTTTATTAAAACAATCATCAGGACTTAAAATACATGGACGGAAATGTACGAAAGAACATTGCCCCGGGACTCAGGGGGAAGATTGTCCTCAAAAAGGACCAGAAAAGCGGGACACTCACGGAGGGCATTGTCAGGAACATCCGCACGAAATCGCCGACACATCCTCACGGAATAAAGGTTCGGCTTGAGGATGGCAAGGTCGGCAGAATAAAGCAGATTTTACAATAAACTATGAACAAAACAGATACCATCATCATCGGCGGCGCGCCGGCCGGCCTCATGGCCGCAATCTCCGCCGCACGGCATCGAAACCGTACCGTGCTCCTCCTTGAAAAAATGACAAACGCCGGACGGAAACTTCTCATTACCGGCAAGGGGCAGTGCAACCTCACCCGCACCGGAGAGATCAAGGAGTTTATCCCATCTTACGGCGCAAACGGCCGCTTTCTCAAACACGCTCTGCATGTATTTACCAACAGGGAACTCATGAATTTTTTCGCTGAACGCGGATGTCCAGTTACGGCAAGGGATGACAGGAAAGTTTTCCCCGCTTCTTTCAGTTCTCAGGAGGTGCTGAATGTGCTTCTTCGGGAGTGTTCCCAAAACGGTATACAGATCAAGACCGGATCACCTGTTCTCAGCCTGGCAAAGAACGGTGATAGCTTCATTGTACAGACAAATGAACGGGAATACGGCACCTGCACGGTGATCATCGCAACTGGTGGGAATAGTTATCCATCAACGGGTTCGTCTGGAGACGGATACCGTCTTGCAGAATCACTTGGCCATACAATTGTCCAGCCAAGGCCGGCACTTGCACCAATCCATATACCCGATTTTGAACTAAACACATGTTCGGGAATCGGCCTGAAAAAATGCACCGTATCAATATACAGAAACGGGAAAAGGGCACATACTGTTACAGCCCCTCTTCTGATCACCCACACAGGCTTTTCGGGACCAGCAACCCTGCATCTTTCACGGTATCTAAGGGCAAATGATGCGCTGCGTATAGGATTCCTCCCCGAAGAGGAACGCCAGCTTATGGTACATGAACTTGTAGGAAAGAGGGGGAAGGGTACGGTACGAAATGTACTGTCTCGGTTTATGCCCCGTTCACTTGTAGACACCCTTTTACGGCAGGCTTTCGTTCAGGAGAACCTTCCGGCTTCTGAGCTCTCGAAGGAGCACAGGGGCAGAATACTGAACTTGATTTTCGCACATACCGTTACATGCTGGACTATAGCCGGGTACAACGAGGCCATGGTTACCGCTGGCGGCGTCTGTCTGAAGGAAATTGACCCGAAGACAATGCAGTCGAAACTACACGAAGGTCTCTTCTTCGCAGGTGAGGTGCTGGATATAGACGGAGATACCGGCGGTTACAATCTGCAGGCAGCTTTTTCGTCTGGTCATGTTGCCGGTTTTAATGTATAGTTTTTACTGCTCCTTTTTTTTTCTCTCCTACCCCGGTGTTTTCCCCCTTTTCTTCCATGTAAACACATATCGAATATAATACTCATTCTCAAATTTTTCCTTTTTGTACAAAAATTCTGGATAACTATATTTCGTTGTTTTGGGGAATATTGCTTCTCCAAAATATTCCACCGCCATTGCAAGAATCAAGGACAAACTAAGACGAAAAACCTTTTTAACATCAAGGAAACGGTCATACTCGGCCTGATCCAATAATAAATGTGGTTTCGCCCATTCCGATGCCTGTTCCTGATATTGTATAGCATGATTCCTGAACCGATGGGTTTTCATGAGTTTAGAAATCATCCGCTCAAGATAAAGCTTCATTAGTAAACCTGGTTCCTTGTCGTATTTCTCTGACAGGTGTTTTATCAGAATATGAATATCTGATCGCACATTTACGGTAGTTCTAATGATACTGTTTTGCTTCACCATAATATATCTCCGTTTGGTTTTTATGTTGTAAACGAACAAGCGGAGTAATTTGCCGTAAAATTTTCACTAATCACAGGAATTTTGATTCTTTATCCATGCTGCCATAATTATTCATATTATAGGTATTATCATACGACCAGACATCATTATCATAATCCAAGCTTGTAAGCCTGGCAATATTCCTCAGCAAAGGTTGTATGCTCTACCGTCACGAAACGGCAGGCACCGTATTGAATTTCATGTACCCGCACTGTAAACGGCAAACAGATAACCTTAACCACACTGCGCCGTTTCCTGTCTATATGTATGTCCTTACGCAAGCGATAAGCTGGATGCCTGCAACGAGGAGAAGAAAAGTCCTGTTATCACGATCCTGTGTAAACGCTGATTCTTAGTCTTCAGAATATACGGATTTTCCATATGCGCACCTTGCCGGCTAAAAGCAGTACCGAATGCCGAGGCCTCCCTGCAGTCGAAAGTCCATCTCCGGAAGTATGCCAACTGCCGGCGCGAGCTCAAAGAAAGCCTCGAGAGGAATGGTATCAAATTCATATCCTATTCCTCCTGCAAAGCGGACACCACCCCACCCCTCACCGTCACCTGCGGAGACCGAAAGTCCTGGGCCCAAATATACGGGTACCGCCCCTCTTTCTACAGAAAACGGATACTGTACGAAAAGATAGTCTGTGTGAACATAGATCCAATCATTATATATTGACCAGGCTAAAGCTCCATCAATCGCATTATCGGTTGAGAGGGAGTATTTGGCTGACAAACCTGTAGGTTCACCAATGATGACTCCCGCACTAAATCGCTTACCGGCGCTATTCTGTGAAAGCGACTGTTGCGGTACTGCAAGAATGATACATATAGTCAGCAATAAAACATATCTCATGGAAACTCCTTTCATGTTATTTTTACATTTAATATAATGCTGATAACAGGGCTTGTAAACCTGACAGCACAGATGAAAGCACATTTTTACCTCAGGAAAGAATACGGCATAGAAGAACAAGCCGCTGCCTTTATCCGGACGACGGGTCAGTCAAAAGAGCAAGACCGAATATCCCGACACGCTCACCGACTTTCCGGACACTCGTTCTCCACGATTACCGGTGAAGTCGCCAGTACCATGGCATTTTTCAGGGGGGGCAGGCTGTACTAATCGGAGAAGTATGGCCACTCTGGTATAGCCGCCGGATCATGCGACTTCACCAAGAGAAGCTGCCCGCTCCTCACCTATATATGTGCCGAAACCGAAGAGAAAACATCAGAATGGACATCGTGATTTATACGGGGAAAGCGTATGGCCAAACGGTGATACAGAGGTATTACGGCCGGTAAGCAGATTCCGGCCGTAAACAGATACTAGTTTATCACAACAGTAGCCTGATCCAGCATAATCGGCTCAAATGTTTCACTGTCAAGATACCATACAACGGCATCATCCAGTGCAGACTCATCTACCCATACGTCACAGAAATCCGAGGCGCTCCCTGTTTCATTGAATACACCGTAAGCAAGTATCTTTTCAAAAAAAGCAATATCGTTGTCGGGATTATAAACTGTTCCCGCTGGAAGCAGATAGAAGTCACAGCTGCCGTGTATGCCAACTGACGCTGAAACCTCGACTGTCACCTCGTCTATGGAGATACTGCCGAACGCCTCTGTATACATATCACTGTAGCTTTCATCAACTGAAGTCACATTGCCGTTTGCATCAAAAGTCTCGCGGTATGTCATGGACTCTCCGAAACCCATATCAAATGTCATGACATAATAGCCGCCATTATCATCAGCGAATCCTTCAATATTCATGCCTTCCGATGTAAGCTTGATGTAGACACCATTATCCTTTTCCTGGATAGTAATGACTTCACGGGTGGTTTCACCACCACCGAGACCGTAGGCAAACATCATAGTCATGATTTTCCGGGAATCATCATATGTTATCTGCATGTCTCCGTCCGGATAGAGATAGGTAACCGAAACCTTCGTCTTGTCATCGGACCACTTGATTACCTCTTCAAAATCCTCCTCCGAAGAATCAGAACGAAATTCCTCTTCGCCGGCATCATCCGACTCCATCGCTCCACCCATGATTCCGGTAAAACGGACATAGTGCTCATATACTTCATCAACGCCTGTTTGATACTCCACGGTTACCGGGAAGATCTGGCCGACCATTTCGTCTATGATGGAGTCGTTGTTGGACCTGGTCTTCCGTGTTTCTCTGTCGGCAGCGGCTTCGGCGGACTCTTCGGAGGAAAAATCGTCGCTCATTGTGGTTTCCATTTCCTTCATCTTGTCCGCCATAGCCTGCGTAAACTCAGCCTGTACGACCTGTTCCCCGCTGTTAGCTACAAGCTGGCCAAATACGCTGTCGATCAGCATCATGTCCATCTCAATAACATAAAGCTCAATCTCGGATATCAAGACAAACATCGACACTGTCTCATACCCCATTCCTTTAAAATCTGATCCGCCAGATCTCTTTTTGCTCGCACTCTTCAGGGAATCCGGAATATCGACCCTGTAATCATTTGGCAGATTTGACATTGAATAGGAGTCATCCGAATCTCCGTTACCGCTGTTTGATCTGGATTCCGTGTCAAGACATCCTGTACAGAAGAATCCAAATACAAATACTAATACTATACACCATGTATTAATGTACCTCATCATTTCCTCCAACGAGTCAGAATAAGAAGAATTATCTATTTCTATACGTTAAAAAGCTACATTTTTTTGGCTTATGGATCCTTTAAAAATCTGAATTAACACACTGCAGCTTCCATACTCCAGAATTATCATCAGTTGCAGGAAAAGCATAATGTCACAAGGAGGCTTTTGGAAACAAACATATTATCATACAATAAGTTCGATACCTATTTAACGCAGACCGCCGCTAATTTATTCAAAATAATATGTTATGGCGATCTCCGCAATCTGGTCATACTCGTCAAAGACAAACGTTACCACATCAGGAAACTCCGAGACTGTCTCATACGACAATATGTTCCGATCCGTCCAGCTGGGTGTGCCGAACGCCTCAACTATTTTTTCCTTATTCAGCCGCAGGGTAAGGCCGCTTGAAAGCGGCTGTGCCGCCGGATGGATGGTGACACCCAAAGGGGTCTGAGTCTCTCCCGTAACGTACACTTTGTAGTCAAACTCGTTGAAGGATACCGTAGCCAGCTCGTCATACAGCTCGGGATTATATTGGTTCTGAATCCTCTGTACCTTGATCGCATGCGATGGACCAAATATCTTCTCCGCCTCAGGAGAAAGCCTGCCGCCAAACAGTATATCGGTACCGTTCAAAACATGAAGACTGGGAAGGTCTTCAAACGGTTTCTGGGCAAACCGCGCCAGGGCGAGATCCTTCCGCGTCAGTCGAAACTTGCTGATGTAGCCGCCGAACACCCACCCCGTATAGCCCCCGCTTTCAACATAATACCAGCTGCCCTTCACGTTCCGCTGAAGGACGGAGTCATAAACCATATCGATCTTTTCCAGTTGTTTATACGCCATGACTTCCGTCCTGAACGAAAGCCCAGTGATTATTTTTGACGACATCTCAGGCTTTTCCCGTAGAGAAAGACCGTCCTGTGCGATTACATAATAGGGAACCGGCTCTTTAAACGTCCGTACACCGTCCTCCAGTTTATCACTTTCACCGGAAGCGGTTCCATTCAATACACTTCCTGTTTTTGCCTCTTTCTCTCTCTTTTGAGGATCATCTCCTGTACATGTCGCTGCAATTCCCAACAGCAGAAGGATCACTGTAAATCTTTTTATTATGATGCCTGTCATCGTTCAATCTCCTGTGAAAGCCTATTAAGTCTATCCCTGCAGGATTATCTTGTTATGCATACAGCTCGTAAGTTACAGAACACATGCAGACTGATTCGTACGCTTCCAGGATTTACGCCGGCCAGATCTTCCGCCCTCCCGACGGTGGCACAATCCTGTCAATACGCCGGGCCTCCTCACGGGTCAAAACACCGTGTTCCCCTGCATTAAAGTTTGACTCAAGCTGTGACACACGTTTTGCCCCGGGGATTACGACGGAAACCGCAGGATTGGTTAGAATAAACCGAATCGCAAGCTGTGCGAGATCGGTTTCAGGAAATGCTTCCCGAAGCTTGTCTACAACATCCAGGTCCTTGTGAAACTGATCACGCTGATCCGGATCGTCCGTCCAAGCCGTACGGAAATCCCCCGGCTCAAACGTCGAACTTCGGGAGAACTTCCCCGATAAAATGCCCATGGCAAGACCACCCCGGATTATGGTCCCGATATTTTTTTCCATACAGAAGGGAAATATCTGTTCTTCCGGTGTACGGTTCAGGATGCTGTAATCTATCTGAAGCGTATCCGGTCTTCCGGCATCTGTGAAATCCTGTAAATACAGAAAATCGCTGGTACTGACTCCGTACCCGCGTATCTTCCCCTGCTCCTTGAGCCTCTCGCTGCCTTCTATGAAAATTTCCATTGTCTTTTCCCGGAAATTGACGTGCCATTGCAGAAAATCCACATAGTCCGTTCCCAGCCGCTTGAGGTTCGATTGGACCCCCCGTATGAGCTTGTCAACCGATGTATACTGTGAGTGGCTGTTATCACGGTCAAAGTTCCACCATCCAAGCTTGGTACCAACAATAAACCGTTCGCGTCTTCCCTTCATCGCCTTAGCAAGCAGCGTCTCACTGTGTCCGTTTCCGTACATATCAGCCGTATCAAAAAAATCAATGCCAAGATCAAGCGCCCGTTCAATCGTTTCAAGCGACTCCTTGTCGTTCGTCGTACCCCATGTTGAACCACCAATGGCCCACAGCCCAACCCCTATGGGATAGACCTCAACACCCGAATTACCAAGTTTTCTTTTTTTCAGCATGGTTCCTCCAATAATAACCCAGCTGGGAAATTCATATCGCACAACGTTTTGTATTGCATACCAACATATAATTCACGGATAAAGATACAGACTCAAGAGGTGAAATCAAGGTAAAGTGTATTGTGTCGGGGAAGGAAGAATTAAAAACCGGCTCTGTCTGCACGCCTGATCAGATCGTCAGCTATCTGACCGGTGCTCTCGTCGTTAAACGCATAATCGGTCACCGTTGCCGGATCACGCCTTGATCGTCCGTGACGGTATGCCCTGTCGTAGTAATCAAGGAGAACTTCTATTGCGCGCCGGTAATCGCCGGACTGAAGCGATTCGATTGTCTGCTTTGTCCGTACGTCACCCAGCCGCCGCTGAATGCGGTACACAACGGAAACCAGCGCCTCGGGCGGAATGATACAGTATTCATTAACCAGCCGTTCGATGCGCCGGGCAAGCGGAATATCGATCGCGATAACCGGTGCCTGGCGCATCATACCGTACAGGACATCATTTATCACACATCGCCCAATCTTGAGGCTCTCATCCTCTATCCATATACGGCGGCTAACGTCCAACGTCAGCCAAAGAGCCGCGGTATTATTTTCAAACTGTTCGGTCGTCGGCTGTTCGTCCTGTCCGATCGCCCCAAACGCGGACCCCTTATGGTTCGCAAGCCCCTCAAGGTCGACTACCTGCTCGCCCCGTTCTGCAAGACGCTTCAGGATTTCGGTCTTGCCCGTACCGGTCATACCGCTCAGGATCACGATTCGCTTTGCCGCTGCAAAACTACTTCGTATAAAATGGCGGTAGGCCTTGTACCCTCCCTCAAGGACCCGGGCCTTTACGTCTGCGCTTTCGAGAAACCATGCAAAACTTGAACTTCGCATACCGCCGCGCCAACAGTGAACCAGGACGTCCTCGTCGGGCGAGATTTTCAGCGTCTCGCGAACGTACCAGGCAAGCTTTCCCCCAGCTATTTCCAGACCGCGGAGTATTGCCGGACGCCGTCCCTGATGTTTGTACAGCGTCCCAACCTCGGCACGCTCATCGTTATCAAAGAGCGGTACGTTATGCGCTCCAGGAATGTGTCCCTCAGCATACTCGCCGGGAGAGCGGACATCTATTACGGGAAGTGACTGTGCAAGGTATAGAAATGAATCGGCAGGCACTGTTTCCGGCATGCAAACCTCAGTAAACTCTCAGATACGTATCTTCTCTTTCGGTGACCCGGCCGATAATATCAGCCGTCACATATCCGGCGTCGATAAGTCTCGTCAGCAGTTCTCCGGCATGGTTCTCCGGCGCGCAGATGAGCAGGCCGCCCGATGTCTGGGCGTCAAAGACGGCCATCCTTCGGCTGTACGCTACAGTATCACCGATCAGCATCTCAGGCTCCGCATACGAAAGGTTTCTGAAAGCGGCACCGGGAATGCATCCCATGTCGAGAAGGTCCAATACACCGTCCAGCAGCGGTATGCGTTCCGATTCAAGAATGAGGGTCACCCCGGATGCCCGGGCGATCTCCAGTGCATGACCGGCGAGGCCGAAACCGGTTATATCCGTCGCGCACTTTACGCCGACGTCCTGCATCGGGGCTACAGCGTCTGTATTGAGCAGTTTCATGGAACTCAAGGCGCCGTTATAGATTCTGTCGGCGGCCTCGCCTATCCGCTTTCCGGCGGTTATGACACCGGTTCCGATCCCTTTCGTCAGAATGAGGACATCTCCCGTTTTTGCTGCGTTGTTGGTAATGATTCTGTCAGGATGAACCATACCGGTTACCGAAAGTCCATAAACCGGAACATCCCCGTCGATGGTGTGGCCGCCGGCAAGTACGGCTCCCGCCTCCCGTACCTTTTCGGCGCCGCCGTTGAGTATTTGCTTCAGAATGTCAATATCCATTGCCGCCGAAGGAAACATGACGATGTTGAGCGCCGTAATCGGTAAACCGCCCATGGCGAAGATGTCAGACAGAGCGTTCGCTGCTGCTATCTGGCCGAAGTCATACGGCGCGGAACATACAGGGGGAAAGAAGTCTGTCGTCTGGATAATCGCATTCTCATCGCCGATGGCGTATACCAGGGCGTCGTCCGATGTATCATTACCGACAAGAAGCCTGTCTGACTGGAGGGAGGGAATTCCCGCAACGATCTCCCGAAGCCTTGCCGCCGGAAGTTTCGAAGAGCAACCGCCCGCTTCTGTCAACGACAGTAAATCTATTAGTTCATTCATCCTGATTCTCCGTTTGAAAACACATGTTTTCTGAATTCAATATGCGATTTCCCAAGCAGCTCGTCTACCGTTTTCATATGGGCGTCCAGGACACGGATGCTCATGCCGCACTCGGAGGAGATGGAGCGCGGTGTCGGAAACACTTCAAGCGGTATTCCTTTTTCGGCAATAATCTTCTCCGCGCGGATGACCGTCCGCGTGTTTTTGAACATGTATATCATCTTCCTCCAGCGCATTGCCGTAAAGCATCAGCGCAGTATGCGAAATCGTCTGGTGTATGGTATATGGACGGCGAAATCCGGATCGACCCGGACGGCGCCGTGCCCAGATGAATATGCGCTGCGGGCGCACAGTGCAAGCCTACCCTGGTTTCAATGCCAAACCGGTTATAAAGCATGGCTGCGAACGAGGACTGGTCATCGTTCTCGTATATTATTGAAAAGAGTTCACCCTGCTCGTTACGGTTCGCGGCTCCAATTACACGGAGACCGGGAATGCTGCGGCACTCATCCATCAGACCCAAAAAATCATCACGTGTATGTCCACGTACACGCTCCGCGTTAAGCGCCGCGAGAAACCCAATTATTCCGGCGATGTTGGGAGTTCCTGCCTCCAATGCGTCGGGCAGAAAATCAGGCATCTCATACGACTCCGAATTGCTGCCGGTACCGCCGCGGATAAACGGCGACAGATTCCACTCGGGCGCGATGTACAGTGCTCCGGTCCCCGTTGGTCCCAGAAGGCCCTTGTGGCCGGTCACTGCAAGAAAGTCGATGCCCCACCCTTCGATATCAATCGTGGTATGCCCCGCCGACTGGGCCGCATCCACAAGCAGCGGTATGTCGCCCAGAGCTTCGCGGATCTCATCAAGCGGCTGAACGAGTCCGTTTACGTTGCTCATATGACAGACAACGGCTAGAGCAGTGTCGGCCGTGACTGCCTGCACAACCCGCTTCGCGTCAATACGGCCGTCTCTGTAAGACGGAAGCGCTTTCACCGTTACACCGGCCGTCTTCTCAAGACAGGCAAGCGGGCGCATAACCGCGTTGTGCTCCATCGTGCTTACCAGCACCGTTTTACCGGCAAGATCAAGACCCGAGATGACCATGTTCAAAGCATGTGTCGCGTTATGCGTAAAAACCATGCTGTCGGCATTTGGCGCCTTCAGCAGAAGCGCAAGCGAGTCGCGGCACTGCTCGATCATCTGTGAAACGGCAACAGCCCGTTTATAGGAAGAACGTCCGTACGGGCCGCCGAGCACTTCGATGTACCGGGTAATCCCGGCTGCTACTCCCGGCGCCGCCGGAAAGGAGGTAGCGGCATTGTCGAAGTAGGTATTTCTCATCTTACGGACAAATCACCCGGCCCGCACTGTTTAACGTTTCCGCTATCTCGTACATGTTTGATATAATACCCACGGCGACGCTGTCCTTTATTGCATAAAAATCCGCACATGTACCGCAGACGAGCATCCTGACCCCTTTTTCCTCCAGCTCGGCAAGTGCCGCAAGAACAGGGCTGCCGTCGGCTGCGAGAAACACACCTCCATTATAGAGAATCACCGTTTCCGGCAGCGGATCAAGCTGCGGAAGCGTATTCACAAATCCCTTCATAAGTATTGTACCGAGCTCATCATCGCCAGTACCCATAGTCCGTCCGGTGATACAGACTACACTTGTGCCGCGTCCTGCAGATTCTTCCGGAAGCGTACAGTACTCCGCCGGATCGGTTATGCCGGCCCGGTTTCCGTCCGTAGATACCGTTATGGAAAAGACGCCGTCCGCCGCAGAAGTGGTAAATGGTATACTGTTGTCGGCAAGAAAGCGTTCCACATTACTCCGCGATGTCTCGTTATCGATCAGCAGGATAAACCCGTCACCGCCGTTGTCTTGTATCGCCTTCCTGGCCATGATTATCGGTTTCGGACAGGCAAGTCCGCGTGCATCAACAGTTTTTCTGGACATGAGAATACTCCCTAGTTGCAGCTTCCGGGACAGAATCCCTCAGGACAAGAGTGGTGGTCTGCGTTATTTTTTCAATATTTTATATATTCTTTATCAGGTTATTATATACGCACCCTATACATACAGCAACATATTTTCAGGAGGACACAAGAATGAAAAGACTGCTCTTGGCCATATTGATCGCAGTTAGCGCTGCCGGCTGTGCGCAACGGAACACCTATACCACAAGAGACATCAATGAACAGCTTATCATGGCAACGCTCTGGATGCAGACCTCCGCCGAATACAGGGCCCTGTGTTATCAGGCATTTAACATCGCCAGGTACAATCTGGATAACTATCTGGCTTCAGCTGCCTCCTCAAAAAAACCAGCGATTATCGTGGATGCTGACGAGACCATTATTGACAACAGTGCATATCAGGCGCATCTAATCGGCAGGGACTACGGATACTCATCAAAAACCTGGAATGCCTGGATGGATGCGGCTAAAGCCCGGGCCGTTCCCGGTGCAGTTGAATTTTTACACTATGCCCAGAGCAAAGGCGTAGAGGTTTTCTATATCACCAACCGTAAGGAGACCGGATATACCGGCACCGCAGCAAACCTGAAAGAGCTTGGCTTTCCGTATGTTGACGAGACGCACCTGATGCTTCGCACCGACACCGGCGACAAGGAAGCGCGCAGAAAAAAAGTCCGCGAGGAATACGATATCGTACTTTTCATGGGCGACAATCTGAACGACTTCAAAAGTGAGTTTGGAGACAAATCCGTCAAGGAGCGGTTTGCCCTTACCGATGAAAACAGAGACCTCTTTGGAACACGGTTTATTGTACTGCCTAACCCGATGTACGGAGAGTGGGAAGGCGCGGTCTATGAGTATGACTGGGGACTTTCGGCCGTCAAGAAAGACCAAAGGAGAAAGGAAAATCTCCGGTCGTGGAACCATACGCTAGGAATGTGATTCGTCACCGATGCAGCACCGTTCTTCGGCAGGTACGCCGGCCCGTGCGGCCGGCTGCCGCTGACGGTAAAAATGTCGTAACTTCAACCGCCTCTACGGTCTAATCTGGTAACTTCCATTAAAAAAGTTGTCTTGACTGTTTCAAACAACAGTACACATGTACCATATTTAACTCAACAGGCCTTTAACCATGGAATCATTCAACATCAAGGAATTTCTCCTTCCGTATGAACTGTCAGTTCAGAGTTTCGTACTGAAATTTGAGGGCTTGAAGAAACAGTACCGACAAAAGGGCCTCCACTCTCCGATGGAAATAATCAGCGGCCGCGTCAAGAGTATACCAAGCATCATGGAAAAGCTGAAGCGCCACGGCCTCGGCATACAAGAGATTGAGAAGATATACGACATTGCCGGCATACGCATCATCTGTAAGTACAAAGAAGATATATACGATGTTGTGAACATGATCAAAAACCGGCGAGACATTACCGTCATACATGAAAAGGACTATGTAACACAGTCCAAACCAAGCGGGTACCGGTCGTACCACATCATCGGCAGATATCTGGTAGAAACCATGGACGGCACACAGCCGTTAAATATCGAGTTCCAGATACGGACCAACGCGATGCACCTGTGGGCAACGGTTGAACACCGCCTGAGGTATAAGTATAGACAGGACATCCCTCCGCGAATACAGGAACGTCTGGTACGCGCCGCAAACGCGTGCTCCGAACTGGACGAGGAGATATCTGCGATCAGGCATGATATCGAAGAAGCGAAAGACATGTTTCGAAAGGGGAAAAACGCCGAAGGCATGTCTCTTTCTGATATTGAAATGTACATCATGACGCTTTTCGAATAGTAAACAGCACCCATCACGCCACAGGGAGACATTGATGAACAGACTACTCCTCTATTTCGTACTTTGCACGGCTTTTGCCACACTGCCTGCATCATGTGCATCTTCCGGAAGAAACAACAACGGAGACAGACATGATGACAACCCGATGGTTCATGCCGAGGGGAGACATCTCGTCGATGGAAACGGCAACAGTATCGCCCCGCTTCGGGGGATAGCATTTGGAAACAATGTCTGGCAGAACCCTGACACACCACCGGAAAACCATCACTCGGCACAGGACTACTGCGACCTTGCGGCGATGGGCTTTACTAGTGTCAGGTTTTATCTCAACTACGGCCTCTTTGAGGACGATTCCTCACCGTACACCTACCGCGAGGAGGGTTTCCGCTGGATCGAACAGAATGTTGAGTGGGCCCGTGACGCCGGAATCTACCTCGTCCTGAACATGCATGTACCCCAGGGCGGTTTTCAGTCTCTGGGTAAGGGGGACGCTCTCTGGGAGGTTGAGTCAAACGGCAGACGGTTTTCCGCCCTGTGGAAGGAGATCGCGCGCCGATTCAGAGACGAAGAGGTGATACTCGGATACGGTCTCTTGAACGAACCGATACCGTCACGGAATATCTCCCAGTGGGAGACCCTCGCGAAGAGAACCGTCAGGGAAATCCGCAGCGTCGATCCGTACCATCTTGTCATCGTGGAACGGGCGATCGCGGTCAACGATGATTACAGCGGAAACACAAACGGCAAGCACAACTTCTTCCTGCTGAACGACAACAACGTCATGTACGAGTTTCACTTCTACGAACCGATGCCGTTCTCGCACCAGGGAGCGGAATGGATATCTGGATACAAGGACCTGCGGTCTGAGTATCCAGACCCTGATGTCATAGAATCTACGGGGGAGTGGACCTGGGCCACCTTCACAAACCCGACGCTTGCAGCCGATGCCGAAGGATGGGTCGCTCTTGACGGCAACGCCTATACGCATTCTGCAGACAGCGGTTACGATTATGCGGTACCTACTCTGCAGGCTGAAGGCATCGGCAGGGGAACCGTCTGGTTTGACGATGTTACCATTACGGAAAAGGACAAAAGCGGCACAACCGTACGGACGATCAGCCTCTCCATGGACGACGAATCGGCAGACGGATGGTACTTCTGGAGCGCGGACCAGAGCGGCAGCGGCGGCAAGGACTCCGGGAACGGAAGAAACGGTACTGCATGTCTCTATATCAGCGGAACATACGGCGACAGCAACCTGTCGCTGCACAGCCTCAAGATTGCACTCCGCGAAGGATATACGTACAGGATAGACGGATGGGCACGCGGCGAGAATATCGAGTCAGGCTCCGGGGCAAGGTTCCGTCTGGACTTCTACGATACAGATGAGCCGCTCATGAAAAGGAACCGTGACTACCTGAAGCACCGCATCGAAACGATAACCAGCCATCTCCGCGACAAGAACGTGCCGGTATATCTGGGCGAATACGGATGCACGCGGTACGCCTTCGAGAACGGACGCGGCGGAGCGGAGTGGGTACGCGACGTTATTGAAATCAGTGAAGGGTACGGAATTCACCACAACTATCATACGTTTCACGAAACAATGTTTGGACTCTACCAGAACGAGGCCCATTTACCTCCAGATAACAGAAACGAGACGCTCGCGGATCTCTTTACACAGCTCTTTGCCGAGTAAGCTTTCAGCAGATTCCCGTACGGATGGTAGCCGGAACATGCTCCTGCTTGACGCCGATTTTGTCGATACGTTCAATACTCTCTTCCGGAAGGAGATTCCGTTCGTTTTTGTCATAGACTTTGACGGGAAATACCCGGTAATCTTCCCGGTACACTCTGCCGGTCAGGAAGAAATACTGTACGACTTCCATTCAGATGGGGAGCGGTTTACCAATACACCGGACACACCGAAAGCAGTCATTTCCTATTCGGCGTCCCATGTGTGCTGGCGGCGGTACCAATCGGCTTTTCGCTATGTACAGGACCAGCTGAACATGGGCGAATCATACCTTGCCAACCTTACCTTTCCCAGCCGTTTCCATACGGACGCGACCCTCAGCGAAATCTACCATGCGTCACGCGCCCCCTACAGACTCTGTTACAAGAACAGATTTACCGTCTTTTCACCTGAACGGTTCATACGGATAGACGGCGGTCATATATCAACGAACCCGATGAAGGGTACAATCGACGCGTCTCTTCCGGATGCAAGGAAAAGGCTGATGGATGACATGAAGGAGGCGGCGGAACACCTTACTATCGTTGACCTACTGAGAAACGACCTCTCACGCGTGTGCTCATCTGTTGAAGTTACACGATATCGCTACTGTGAAACGATTCGCTCGTACACGGGAGAGCTTGTGCAGACAAGCTCACTCATCAGGGGCATGCTGCACGACTCGTATATCGACCGTCCGGCACATATTTTACAGGCGCTTCTGCCTGCAGGATCGGTCACCGGTGCCCCCAAGAAGCGAACCATAGAAATAATCAAGCACGCGGAAGGGTATGACCGCGGCTATTATACGGGTATTTTCGGTTTCTGCCGCACCAAAGTCATTGACTCTGCCGTCATTATCCGATATATTGAGAATCATGCCGCGTCGATGTTCTTCAAAAGCGGCGGCGGGATTACCGTCTACAGCAATCCCGTATCAGAATATGAAGAGATGAAAAACAAGGTCTATGTACCAGTTTGTTGAAAGCATGAGACTTGAGGACGGAACGCTGCACAATATACAGTGGCACCAGAACCGGCTTGAAAAAACGTACAAAACATTCTTTTCCGGAACAAAGCCGCCGTCCCTCTACGAAATCGATATACCCGATGTTTTCCGGTCCGGTCTTTACAAGGTGCGGGTCATCTATGCACGACGCATCGTGTCCGTGGATTTCGCTCCGTACAGCAGACGGAACATTACCTCACTGGTAAAGGTCTATTCCGATTCGGTATGCTACACATTCAAATCAGAGGACAGAGCCTGCATCGAAAACCTCCGTCCTGCCGGTCTCGGTTGCGAATCAGATTTTCTCATAATAAAAAACGGATTCGTTACGGATGTATCGTCGAGCACCATCGCATTTCTGGACGGTACGTCCTGGTATGTTCCCGATACGCCCCTCCTTCCGGGAACAAGCCGTGAGCGGCTGCTATATACCGGAAAAGTACGCGAACGCCGCATATTGGAAACGGACATACCGGACTTTCCATCAGCGTGCGTCTTTAACGCGATGAATGATTTTTTATCTATAACGATTGATACAAGCAGGATATTGTAAACAGGATATGAACACGGCAACTTTTCAGGCCGGCTGGAATAACGACACATGACAATACATCTTCAAACACAACCTGAAAATCGGCAGCGCCGGTCCGGGCGAAATCATTTTGCAATTACAAACCGTTTATTTCTATTTATGGTTCTTTTCGCTTTGCTCATTCCGGATATGTCCGTCGCGGCCGGGGAAAAGAAGAAGGTCCTGCTGCTGCATTCGTACCACCAGGGGTTTTTCTGGACGGACGAGATAACAAGAGGAGTCCGTGACGAGCTGAAAGATACAAACACCAAACTCTATATCGAATACATGGACACCAAACATCATCTTGAACCGGGAGTACTTGATCTTTTAGAGGATCTCATCGCCTATAAGCACAAGTTATACGGATACGATCTTATCATTTCATCCGACAACAATGCCTACAATTTTGTAATGAAAATAAGACAAGATACCTTTGCTGACATTCCGTATGTTTTTTGCGGCGTCAACAACCCTCCTTCTCTCGGGAAGAGAGACCGTCATAACATATCCGGCATACATGAGCGGATTGACATAATGGGTAACATCCAGCTGATACGGAACCTGCATCCAAAATGCGAGCGTATAATCATCCCTGTTGACAACACGCCAACCGGTGAGGCCATACTTGAGGAAATCAATAGCCTTGGCTTTGGAAACAGTCTTTACGACGGCATATCGATAGAAACGGTAACCGGTTTTACCTTCGACGAACTGATACAGAGGCTCCGCGCCGCCACGCCTCCCGATGTTGTACTGATGACCGTACTCTTCCGCGACTGGAACAACGATTTTCTCGAATACGACAAACAGACACTCCTTGTTATGGAGAACACCGATGTACCGGTCTATGCAAGCTGGGACTTTAACATTGGATACGGCGTCGTCGGCGGTCGGGTTGTATGCGGATACGACCAGGGAACCGCCGCAGCACGGAAGGCGCTCCATTTCTTACAGGGCACACATGCTGACGAAATCCCCATGCAGTTCGAGACACCCACACGGCTGATGCTGGATTATAATCAGCTGAAACGCTTTGGTATAGACACGAACCCGCTTATAGCGGAGGCGGACATTGTAAACAAACCGGTAACATTTTATGACAGGTACAGTGTGTTGATCTGGCAGGCCGGAGCCATCATCCTTCTGCTGATGGCGGCACTCGCGGGCGTCCTCCTGAGTCTTCTGCGCGTCCACAGGGCAAACGCACGGGTCAAGGAGAGCGAAGACAGTCTTCGCACCACACTTGATTCCATTGGGGACGGGGTCATCGCGACTGACCTGTCGGGCAGAATCGTCCGAATGAACCCGGTCGCTGAAAAACTGACTGGATGGAAAATTTCCGATGCCGTGGGTAAAGACCTCAACGATGTATTCCGCATTTCCGATATCGAAACCGGCATGGCTGCCGAAAACCCGGCGGACAAGGTTCTACAGGAAAACACCATAACAACTATAGCCAAGAACACAATGCTCCTGTCCCGGAACGGCAGCTATTTCAGGATATCCGATTCGGCCGCACCTATCAAGGACCTCAAGGGGAAAACG
>CAZAHA010000020.1:19998-21493 GCA_964484915.1 uncultured Leptospirales bacterium | reverse complement strand
TTCAATTTTCCGAATTTTATATTTCATGCTTGTACTGCCCTGTATCGACAGATGAAAAGAGATCGGTGGATATGCCGTTAGAGTCAAACCGGGCTGACGGGCGCATACAGGTGGAAAGCCGTGAAGTTTTGTGAAAGCCTTCGTAAATGCGGCGTGAGACTCATACCCGTACTTCAACGCAATGTCAATTATGGTCGTATTGCTTAACGCAATCTCATGTGCGGCGAGGGTTAGCCGCCTGCGCCGGACATAATCTGATACAGTTACGCCTGTTATTATGTGAAACATTCTCTGGAAGTGAAACGAAGTCGTTCCAACCTGTTGCGCTATCAGTGATGAATCAAGCGTCTCGAGGATATGCCCCTCGATATAATCCATAGCACACTTCATCTTTCCGATCCAGTCCACACTGACTCCTTACGGTTTGCGGTGCTTGTTACGGTATTCTTTGGGGGATATCGACTCTCTCAGCTTAAACTGCTTGTTGAAATGTGCGATAGAATTGTATCCGATTGCATAGGCAATGTCGATAATCTTACTTGTACCTGACACAAGCTGGCTCTTTGCCTCTTCGACTCTCAGAAGATTAATGTACTGTTTAAAAGTCATGTCTGTATATTGATACACTATCTTGGGTATTTTGTACGCAGAGATATGAAGTTCTTCGGAAACGCTGGATACAGAAATATAGGGATCATTATAGTGTGAGGTAAGGTAATCAAACAATTTTGCAGCTTCATGCTCCTTTTCATTACCAAGATCAAGATGCTTATGAATCCGGATAATATCCTTTGCTTCTTTCACCGCATTTCTGCTTACTGTAATTTCATACAGAATAAGTAATATTCCAAACAACACAAGGGCTGCAGCTGAAGCACTGAAAGCATAGAAGACAACATTTTTTTTGACATGAATATTCCTGATTAGAAACTCTTGCTGTGCACCGAGTTCATCAATTGTGCTCGTTAAGACTTCGATCATTCGAATCGGGTTTTCATCAAGCCGTGCGATACTTTCTTTTGACAGATTATTCTTGATAAGCCACCACTCAGGCACCTTAAACTCGGTTATGGGTATCCTGACCGTTGAGTAATCAGGGTTTACATCAATGACAGTCGTATAGTAGAAAAATGCGGGGTTCGACTCAGAAATAGTACCGTTCGTTTTCGGAGAAGTCAGGATATTGACTTTCAGCGACATCTTTCGCGACGCCTTCACACTCATTTCGAACATATCATACCTGAAAACGCCGATGCCCTTTGAATCAGACACTTCAAGAGCGAGGCCAACGTATGGGAAGACATATCCGTCCTTGAGAACATATCGTATCCCGACCTCCTCATGCTTATTGATGACATTGAGAATTTCGGAGTTGCCGCCGTCAAAGGAATCGGTTATAAG
Organism: uncultured Leptospirales bacterium; assembly: GCA_964484915.1. GTDB lineage: Bacteria > Spirochaetota > UBA4802 > UBA4802 > JAFGJZ01 > CAZAHA01. The sequence continues at coordinate 20,092 of CAZAHA010000020.1, read as the reverse complement.
ATAAGCCATCAGGGCTTTGCGGGGAAATACAGGTACCGTGCGTTTTAAAATAACAGGAGAGAGTATAAGAAAAAAAACACTCAACGGCGCAACT
>CAZAHA010000020.1:6205-19898 GCA_964484915.1 uncultured Leptospirales bacterium | reverse complement strand
GCGTTTTAAAATAACAGGAGAGAGTATAAGAAAAAAAACACTCAACGGCGCAACTATAAGTATGATTCTGAACAATCCGGTTTTCATCTTCATTGCACAACCCAGTAGCATTATTCACTTACCAAGAATCAGTCGAAATCAAGCACAAGACTGTATACATTCACAACTCCTAGTCCATCGAAACTGGAACATCATGCAATGTCCATTTTATCAGTTTATTGGAAATATTTTTATTCATATTTCTAAAGAACAACAAAAAAAATCAAAAAAACAGTTTGAACAGAGTATTCTACCTGATACATATTTACTACCATTAAAGAATTAGTCAGGAAAAAAATACCAAAGATACCCTCGAGGTCAATGATGAATTATCGAACATTACACACTTTTATTGTACCAGCGCTGATAGTCGTTCTGCTTGTTCCATTGTTATCATGCTCAAAAAAGAGCGATCTGGGAAAGGGCGTTAACAAACACGATATCCTGTTTGGAACGGCAGTCAATCCGCGCAAATTCAGGGACGATAAATATTACAACACACTGGCAGAAAATTTCAACGCAGTAACACCGGAAAACGTCATGAAATGGGAAACGATTCATCCTGAGCGTGACGATTATGACTTCAGAAAGGGAGACGAAATAGTTGAGTTTGCGCAAAAACACAACATGAAGGTCCGTGGACACACTCTTGTATGGCATAATCAGAATCCCATATGGCTGAATTCCGAAGTCTGGACCCGCGAAGAACTGATGGCAGTCCTCGAGGATCATATCAAGACGGTAGTCGGCCACTACAAGGGAAAGGTCTACGCGTGGGATGTCGTCAACGAACCGCTCGACGGAAGCGAATACCGCACAACGATATGGGAACACTACATCGGTCCGGAATACATCGAATACGCATTCAGGTGGGCTCATGAAGCCGATCCTGATGCGCTTTTGTACCTTAACGATTACAGTAACGGCGAGATAAACGACAAATCAACCAAGATGTACGAAATGGTAAAGGATCTGCTCGAGAAGGGCGTCCCTATACACGGCGTCGGACTGCAGCTCCATCTGACGACACAGTACTCTTTTGACTTCGAAAGTCTTTACATGAACATCAACCGGTTCACCAAACTCGGCCTCAAGGTAGATTTTACGGAGGTTGATATTCGCCTGAAGGAACCGATTGAGGAGTCAGATTTCCGTGAACAGGCACGGTGGTATGCCAAACTGATGGAGATTGTGCTGGCGGTTCCGGATTGTGACACGTTTGTCATCTGGGGCCTTTCTGATGCACACTCATGGGTACCGCAGTTCTATTCGGGATACGACAGCGCCCTCATCTTTGATAAGGAGATGGATCCAAAGCCGGCATATTACGCACTGGTCGATACACTGAAGGAAGGACCGCGTAAACTACCCTACAGTACCAACTACAAGGACAAGTTTAAAAATCGCCGGACCATACCCCCATTTCGTGCATATGCCGTGGAGACGCCCCCGTCTATAGACGGCAATCCGGACGATCCGCAGTGGGAAACAGGCATCACCTACCCCTTTTCTTACAACCAGCTTGAGTCGATGGACCTCCGTCCACCAGACAAGGATGACCTCTGGGGAGAATGGACCATTGTCTATAGGGGAAACACATTGTACGGACTCATGCGCCGCCACGACGATATAACCCATACGTCCAACAGTTTCGATTACGAGAACGATAACCTCGAGGTGTTTTTCAGGCTGAACGACGTCTTCGCACAACTGCGGTCAATCGTTGGCGAAGATTGGCGCCCCCATGACTATCCGGGTGAACGGTCAATTGCATGGAACAGCGACGGTACAGTATGCGAATTTTCTGTTGAAATGCCGGACAAGGATCTAACCGGCCTGATCGCGGGATGGAACATCGCCCTTTCCGATAATGACGGCAAGGACGTACGCGACCATCAGCTCTATCCGGTTAACGGACAGAACGCCGGATGGCAGGGAAAAGAGCTGGCGACCATACAGTTTGTCGGCGACTCACCCCGTGTTCCCGAAAAGCCGCGCTCTGTAGTTCCATTCAAGGCATTGGAAGCACCGGGAGAAGAACCGGCGATAGACGGTAAATACTCAGCGGAAGAATGGGAAGGCGCTGTCTACTATCCGCTGTCTTACGATCACCACAACAGAAAGGAGCAGAGTCTCGGTGCCGAAACTGACGATATCCACGCCGACTGGGGTCTCTTGCTTAAGGAAAACATGCTGTACGGATTCCTTCTGCGGAAGGACAATACAACGGTCACGGAAAACAAAGAGCCGGTACAGAATGATATGGTCGAGATATTTTTCGAAGGCGATAACGGTACGCCGCACATATTTCAAACACACGTCGGAGACGGTTTCCAGGAGAATCCGTTTTCAGGAGACCATAAGGCAACGTGGAGCCAAAACGGATCGGTACTGGAATTCAAGATCGAACTGCCGGAAGAACTCTCATCGGCAAACATTATAGGCTTCAATATATCCCTGCACGACGTCGACAGTGACGGACTCTCTCACGTTCTTTTCCCCATTCCCGCCGGAGAAGACGAGAATCCGTCTCTTGCGGAACTGCAGATCCTGAACTGATCCTTCGCGCACGCAGGAACAGGACGCATAACGCGATCCTTTCCTGCGTGCATTCTATACCCGAAACTTTTTCACCTTGTTCTTACGCACAGATGACGGATATTGGATGCCCGTTTTCCCCAACAAGAGTATACGAGCGTGCGTCTCACCCTTCGTATCTGACTCTGCTTATAATCACAATAAGCGGCTATAACGTTATATGTAAATAATCATTGGAATATTTTTAAATCCATCGATTCATTCTAACAGGTACAGCGAATATGTATTGACATGAGCTTTTATATACGGTATTCAATTTATACAATAAACGTTTCCCGGACCTCACTGCACGTCTGTATTGCTCACACAATTAGAATGGCTCATCTGCGGGAACCGGCATGTTAGAAATCAAAATGTAAGGAGAGCCGTATGTTTATCGCAATCGCAATCATCGTACTTCTTCTTGTTCTCGCTGCAATCGGCATGTACAACGCCCTGATTTCCATGAAAAACCAGGTTGAAAATGTGTTCGGATCGGTCGATGTCCACCTGAAAAAACGGTATGATCTCATACCAAACCTCATCGCTACCGTTAAACAGTATGCATCACATGAAAAAGAGCTCCTGGAACGGATAACCGACCTTCGTGTCAAGGCGCTCGATTCCGGAACGGATACGGAAAAGCGAATCGACATCGAAAACAGGCTGACATCGGCCATGGGAGCCCTTACCGTAGCCGTAGAGAACTACCCCGACCTCAAGGCAAGCGAAAACTTCAGACACCTTCAGCAGACGATGTTCGAAATAGAGGAGCAGCTGTCAGCAGCCCGCCGCGCCTACAACGCGACAGTAACCACATATAACAACGGAATAGAGATGTTTCCAACAAACATCATGGCAGGCATAATGGGATACAAGCGGAAGAAGGTATTCGAAGCTTCGGAAGTGGAACGCCAGAACATCAATGCCGAAAATCTCTTTCAGGGACAATAAACAGAGAAACCGCCGCCTGTACGGCAGCGGTTTCTTTAACGTTCATTTATTCCATAATCTCCACATTATGTACCGTTATATAAACCGACTCTATCTCGCCGCTTCGCGAAAGGATTAACCTGCTCGCCTCGGTCGGCAGCGTGTCCGCCGCGTGATCCTCCGTCCTTCCGTCGGTATACCGTACGGTAATTCTCCATGTGTCACCGATTGTATAGACAAAAGGCACCTGACAGACCGTAAAGGCGAGAGATTGTCCATCAAGCTCAACCGTGTGCCGGATGCCGTCGGTTCCATAATACGAAAACGAAGAGCTTTCTGTTAGAAACTCCCGGCGCCGGAGGAGGACCGGACTTATGCGTATAGCGCCCTTTTCCAGAGCGATTCCCATCTCGCTTAATCTTGTAATAACCTCTTCCTTCACCTGCCCTGTCATTCCGGGCTGCTGGGCACCTTTTCCCTTTGGAGTGTGCGAGTATGGATCTAGCGGAAACGCACCGTACACTGATGGCTCCTTGTTAAACCCGCCGACACCTTCCCGAACCTTGTAGTAGAGAGCGCAGAGCCTGTCTACGGTTTCTTTCTGTACACTACCGCTTCGTGCCGCAGCCAGACACTGTTCCTGCAGCGCGAGAAGAAGCTTGGCAACCTGGTGCCAGTAGATACAGCCCAGGCCTTCATATGCAAAGAATGTTCCGGACCGTCCGGTAAACGAATTGTGATCAAATATCTCCTCATACAAATCAGAGAGCATTTCACGGTCTTTCTCAACAAGCACCGTGTATTTATCGTCGCGTGCCACCTCCGTCAGCCGCTTTTCGAGTACTTCTGCGTTCTTGATCTGCCCGTTAAAATGGTATGCTCCTTTGATATCTCGCTTGATGATGCGTGTATCGCCGTTCTCAACCATCAGCTTCACCAAAAGAGACGATGCAATTTTATCAGGTGGAATAGTATTCTTCTCCATAAACCGCTGGAGCGTTCTGTCCGGATATAGCATAAACGACATCTGGTCCTCACGGTACATCTCGCTCGCATACAGGCTTTCCACCAGCGACGAAGCATCCTCAGGAGTCAACAGCCCTGATGAGAGTATCGACACCTGCCCCTCAAGCATCTCATAGAGGTTCCGTACCGTTATCGAGCCGTCTTTCTGCAGTACAAGCAGGTTGTACGAATGGTACAGGCCGTCATCTCGCCTGTTTGAGCGAAGGGTTGCATCAACATGCTCCAGGGAAACGTCCAACAGGTGAAGGACCGTATCCGCCGAAATGTCCCGTCCATTTCCGCTCATGCCATCGTATACGGAAGAACGGTATGCTTCACCCGCCCTGCCAAGATTGTCCATGACCGTACGTCGCATCACGGGATCAACATCATCTTCCGGTTTGAACTTCGTAAGAATGTCTGATACGCACACAACAAGATCGGCGACCTCCTCCGATACGGTAAACACCGAACCGGAATTATCCGCCATAATCTGCCGGAAGAAGGTGATAAACCTCCGCAGGTATCCCAGCGTAACAACTGACAGCCCCGGACCGGCAAGCGCGTTGTTGGCGTCATTCCATTCAGGACGCTGTGTATTAAGCCAGATACCTCCGCCCGGTATAAAATTGGTCATTTTGGTAAGAAACAGAATACAGAGTTTCTCAATCATTGTCACATGGACCAGTTCGCCGTTCGCATCATGCATCAGGCGGCCGTCACTGCCGAGTGTATCCACTCTTTTTTGTATAAAGGCGTCGTACTCGTAGTCAAAATCAATCGTGTCGCGGTTATGCCGGAGCATATGGTCATACGGCTTCAGCCTGTATGGCACATCCGCGTGAGTAAAGATCGGCCGGTCCAGGAGCATGGTCAGCTCTTCCGGATTGAAATGTACCATCCACTCAAGAAGCTTCAGCAAATAAATTATCTGATGGTCTTTCCAGTACCCGATGTTTGACCACGGATTGCTCGGCTCCGGTACTTCCCAGTCGATTCCCCAGCGCGTTACACGGTAGGGATTAAAACCGTCGGCTGTAGTCGCGTTCAGAAACTTGACCACGATGTTTGCCAGAAAGCCGGGATACGATAGCGATAGCGCCTCCCAATTCTGAAAGATATCGCGCCAATTTCCCTGATAGTTAAGCAGGTCGGCTCCGTTTTCATCATAGATATCAATCGAAAATGTATTCCATGGCCTGCTCGGATCGCCGTGACGTCGACTGAAGAAAAGCGGCAGGTATTCATAGACCAGACGTTCAAGATCCGGATCGCCACTTTCGGCCGCCTGCTTTTTGAGGAACATCACCGGAATGGTTTCGGGCAAAGCCGTAAGCAGCACCCTGTGGCGTGATGCAACATCGCTGTTTCGTTCTGCGACAAAGGATAAAAAATCTGTCCCCGGCAGGTTATAACCGTCCGCGTATGTACCTCCGCGCATAACGTTAAACAATACGTTGGCATAGTGATGGGCCGACGCCCGTCTGTCTGCGGTTGACTGCAGACCGTCAGCGGAACCGACTATCCGGTCCAGAAGTTCGGTACCGCGGGCAATATCCGCTTTAAGGAGCTCGCAGATTGTCGGATTGGTTTTAATCTGTTCAGTTAATTCAACAAGGGCCGAATGGTCCTGATTAATCTCAGCAGTAATATACCACTCTTTCTCTCCGGCAAGATCGTCCTCAAAATGTATTAGATACGCACCGCGCCGTGCACGGATATCGGTCTCATTCTCAACAGCATATCCGTTTCGAAAATCGTCAAGCTGTTCGGTTGAAAGAAGGTACGAACGTACATTGCGTTCTGTCGACCAGACTGTCGTACACAACAGTCCCTCGCTTGGCTCTGCCTTGTCCGTCAGAAGCGAACTCAACCGGTATATGCCGAGCCCGCTTTCAGGATCAAGCTCATTCTTCTTGTAACCGTCAAGCAGGCAGCTAAACTCGTTCTGCACCTGGCGGTCTACTCCGTACGGCAGTATGTTCTGAATACCGTCCATTACCTCTACCATACGTTTTCCGCCGGTATTGAGAAGCTGCGCATGCCGGACAATACCATACGTGTGGCTTGTCGTCCATCCGTACCGAAAAGTCAGCTGCAGATCCTCATTTGTCTCTTCGAAATACAGCTTTGTACCGGCGATACTCTTGTATATATTTCGCCGTACCCGGTAAAGGCCTTCCTGGCGTATCGAAAACGGCTGCCAGATCTTCTGCCCATCGTCTGCCTGAAGACGGATAACGGTTACCGATCCAGTCTGTTCCGCGCTGTCTGCAACCTTGTCTTCGGTATAGTAGGGAAAGAGGGCATTATCGGCATTCTTCCGGCCGGCGCTTAATCCTCCGGTTGTGGAAACAAAGAGCCAGTGGTCGGAACTGCTTACCACCGATACCAGAAACGGACGCATCTGGTCGTAATTACGTATAACGTAACAGTCTTCCCCGAGAAAGCTGACGAATTCACCATTAATCTGTGCGCCGCTTATGCTTTTTTCTTTTTTTGTTTTCATGAAGTGACTCCATTTGCATAGGTTATTGTGTGGCAGTTACTTCAGGCAAAATTATCCGGTTATTATTATGTTATATATATTATTGCATTACGATTACGTACAAATGAGGTACGGTAACTGTTTATCACGCCGATTGTTTCTCGATAGACCTGAAATCGGCATGTATACCACTGCCGTTCGGGTCCTGACAATATATTCCCGCAATTACGCCGGTAAAATCCATTGGTTCTGCATAATCATCAGAAAATTTTCCCGTTTTAAAGTCCGGTCCTATTCTTTCCCATGAAACACCGTCCGGACAGATATGGAACGTGTACGTATTTTTCTGTATTTGGATACGCATACCGATACTCTTCGACACAACCGAGACTTCGGATTCAAGCGGCATGTCAAAGATGTAGCGCTTGATATGAATGACACAAATAACACAGGAGTTGAGTCCGCCCGCCGCCCCGGTCCAGAAACAGGCAGTCGCATAGACAATATAAAACATTCCATTAGAGCAGGCCAGACACCGGTTCCGTATACCGCCAGACGGCGAATTACCGCACATATCTAAAAGAAAGCTGGTATCCAGAGGCCTGGATACCAGCTTCCAATCGGAAAAATTACGGTATGAACATACCGATACATCGGGAAACCATTCGAAAGTAGAGTTGACGATATAAAATATTGTGCCAACTCGACAAAGAGAGGGATCCGGATGGAACCCTCTCAGTACGGGGTTATGGATAACAGACATCCATTATTCCTTAATACCGCCTGCACTAATACCCTCGATAAGGTAACGTGAAAGAAATGCGAAAATTATCATAATAGGTACAATAGACATGGCGATACCGAGGTATACCATACCAAAGTCCGTCTGATATGCAGTAGAGTTCAATTTACCAATCATAAGCGGAACGGTATACTTGCTCTCATCATAGATCAGAATCAGAGGAAGAATATAGTTGTTCCAGTTCATAACGAAGGTAAAGATACCCATCGTTGCGATACCCGGCATCATGATCGGAAGACCAAGACGGTGGAAGATCGCGAGCTCATTAGCACCATCGATACGAGCCGCCTCGACAAGTTCAATTGAAAGGGCACCCTTGATATACTGCACCAGAAAGAAGACCGCAAACGAGTTTGCTACAAACGGCAGAATCAGAGATATACGGGTATCCATGAGCTTGAGAAACTGCATGAAGTCAAAGTATCCAAGCATACCAAGATGAGCAGGCACCATCATCGCAGCAAGGACAATGCCAAAAAGGACCTTCTTGAACGGTATGTTGTAAAATGAAAACCCAAAAGCAGCAATCGCAGTCACATATGAACTCAAGATTGTCGCGGTAACCGCAATGACCGAACTGTTGAGGAAACCATCAATAAACCGTATTCTTCTCTCGAGGTTTGCAAAATTGTACGCTAGAAACTTGCCTGGAAGGAGGCTTACTCCCTGGTTGATCTCAACAGACGAACGGGTCGCGTTGATAATCATTATATAAAACGGACTGACACACAGTATCGCAAACAGTATGACGCCGAGATACATCAGTATCCGATGTAATTTAATGTCTTTCCTGTTGATTGTCATTTTGCCTCCTTCTTTTTACCAAGCGTAATCATCCTGATGTAGAAAGCCGAAAATATTACGATGAGAGCAAATAGAAAGTATGTGATGGCCGCGCCGTATCCGATCTGGTCATATGCAAATGCTTTGTTATACATATAGTATATCATGGTGATAAGAGCCTCACCTGCTTGACCGCTTCCCCCAAGAGTCGGTCCGGTACCCATGACATACGGAATATCAAACATCTGCATCCCGCCAATCAGCGATGTAATGGAGATATAGATAAAAATGGGGAGGATAAGAGGGAATGTTATATGTATAAAACGGGCAAATGCGCTCGCACCGTCAACTTCTGCTGATTCATAATAATCCCGCGGAATCGCCTGTAAACCGGCGATCAGAATAATCATGGAGTTGCCAAACCACTGCCACGTCTGGATGATTGATACAATAAACTGATTCCCTCTCGGATTTGATAGCCATCTTATATATTTAGACTTGTCATCGCCAAAGAGTATCTGATTAAGCGTACCGCTTTGATAATCAAGCAGCACAAGCGCCAGAAGTGATACCGACGCTGCTGTTACCAGGTTTGGGAAATAGAATATCGCACGGAAAAATTTAACTCCCTTTAATCTGATACGTACATCGGTAAAAAGTACAGCCAACAGCATGGCGATTGCTATCTGCATGATGATGTTCGGTAGCCAGATGCTCCATGTGTTAAAAAAAGCTTCCCAGAAAAATTCATCGAAAATCAGGTTTGCGTAATTCTGGAACCCTACCCATACCGGATCGGAATAACCGTCATATTTTGTAAGAGAAAGCTTGAAGGTATATACGATTGGGTAAAAATTAAATATAAAATACATCAGGAAAAAAGGCAGAATAAAAAAGATACCCCATTTCGTTGACTTGTTTTTCATTTTTTCCTCCGACTTCAAATAATGCTTAGGGACCGGCTAACCGGTCCCCTTGCATTTTCATTATTTCGCTACATCAAGGTCTGTTGTTTAGTCTACTTGAGTATCGGGATAAGCGTTTTTAACCTGCTTTTTGAAATCCGCGATAGCTTCTTCTTTGGTCATCTTGCCTTCAATATAGTTGTTGATAGCTCCCATGTACATACCCTGAACAGTGTTGTAGTTCTTGCCAATGTTCTTAGCAGTTACTTTCGGCGCTTCGTTGGCAAAGTATGCATAGTGGTTCTGTCCACCAAGGAAAGGCTCAGAGAAGTCGTCTTTGATCTTGTTAACAACTTCCTGATGTCCAAGGAAGTCACCGGTTTTCTTCGCCCACCACTCAAGAGTTTCAGGATTAAGAGTAAACCATTCTACGAACTTCCATGCTGTCTGTTTGTACTCAGAATTAGTGTAAACACCCAGCCAAGTACCGCCCCAGAAGTAAGAAGCAGGACCTTTACACACTGCCCAGTCGCCGCTAGAATCAGGAGCGTTAGCCTTGAGAACATAGTGGAGGCCCCAAGTAGGAAGTGAGTAACCAAAGATTTTTCCGTCTTTCTTCATGTTGTTGAACCATGGCGGTGACCACTGGTCGATGTTTCCATGAAGCTCTTCGTCTTCCATTGTTTTCGCAATGTCGAAGAACTCAAGAAGAACTGGCTCGTCATCGATGTGAAGCTGGTTGTTCTTGTCGATAAACGGGTTCTTGCGAGCAGAAAGCGGATAACGGTTATAGTCGCCGAGTCCAGGAATCATCTTCACATCGCCGCCACTCTCTTCCTTGATCGTACGAGCAACTTCAAGAAACTTCTCCTGTGAATTGATCATTTCACCAACTTCAGCAGGATCGTCTGTACCAAGATATTCCTTGGCAAAGCTTCTTCTGAAGAAGAATCCACCCGGAGTTGTCTGCCATGAAATACCGCGGACATTTCCGTCAACATCAGAAGCCATTTCAACCTGGTAGTCCATCAACGGAGATACATCAGCATTATACGGATCTTCATTAAGAACATCCCAGAAGCCGCTTGCTACGATCTCTTTCACGTTTGACATTTCTGCAGTAAAGATGTCAGGCGCGTTTGTTCCGGAACGAAGAACCGGCTTAAGCTTGTTAAGGTAGTCCTCGTTAGGAACGATGGTCAGATTGATAGTGACGTCAGGATTCTGCTCTTCGAATCTCTCGATAACAGGCTCCAGCTCATCAGTAAATGACCACATCTGAAGAGTAACAGGTCCCTTCGGTTCTGTGTCCTTCTTACATCCAACGAATGCGACGAGAAGTAACAGAATCGCAGCAGACAATACTTTCTTTAACATAAACCCCTCCTAAATTTTTTTTTGTTGTGTTACCAACATTGCAATATCATATTAGCATGTAATATAACGGCAAGAAAAAAATTAATTTGTTTCGTATTGTCCGAATTTTGGCCGGTTTCTTCTATATAAGATCATCTTATCATTCTATTTTTTTGCGTATTCCAAGCGGAACACTGGTGCATGAAAACCAGCAAATCAGCCATGCACAACGGTACAAGGCACTGTATTACAGGAACAATATCGTGATTTTAGTATACAGTAACCTTTTACCAGGAGCGGACGGTAATGGTATCTTACAACAGACGTATAGACGTCAGATAACATATTTAAACATAATATCAGCAAGGAGACACCGATTATGTTACCACATCTGAAGAAAACAGCATACTACACCATTCTTTCGGTTTTGCTTCTTGGCGGCATACTTTCCTGTATAAAGAATCCGTTTCAGCATCAAACCATGGAGATCGATGCTCCCTATTATGACCCGGACAAGGAAATCGCGGAACGAGTTGATGATCTTCTCTCCAGAATGACGATTGATGAGAAGATAGGCCAGATGACACAGATAGAACGCTCCGTAGTCAAGGGTTCCGTACTGATGGATTATCATATCGGTTCGGTTTTGTCCGGCGGCGGTTCAACTCCCGCCCCCAATACTCCTGAAACATGGGCTGACATGTATGATTCGTTCCAGAAAGAGGCACTGAAGACCCGACTTGCCATTCCAATCCTGTACGGTATCGATGCCGTTCACGGAAACAATAACCTCAAGGGTGCTGTTATCTTCCCCCATAATATCGGCATGGGATGCGCAAACAATCCCGAACTGACAGAGGAGGCGGCCCGAATTACGGCGATTGAAACGGCCGCAACCGGTATCGACTGGACTTTTGGCCCCTGTATTGCCGTTGCCCGCAACGAATATTGGGGACGCACATACGAAAGCTATTCAGAATCACCCGAGCGGGTTTCGCGCCTCGGTCGGGCCGCCATACGCGGCTACCAGGGCGAGTCCCTTCATGCTCCCTACTCGATTCTCGCATGCGCGAAGCACTTCGCCGGCGACGGGGGAACAAGCGGTGGAACGGACAGAGGAAACACCGAAATGCCGATGGAACGGTTCATGGATATTCATGTCTCGCCCTATGTTGACGCTATCGATGCCGGTGTCGAAACAGTCATGGTATCGTTTTCAAGCTACAACGGTACCAAAATGCACCAAAACAGGGAGCTCTTGACCGGGCTGCTGCGGGACAAATTACACTTTACCGGTTTTGTTGTCTCGGACTGGGAGGGAATAAACGAGATATCATCCGATTACAACGAGTGTGTACGGCTTTCCATAAACGCGGGAATCGATATGGTCATGGTTCCGCATGATTACCGGAGGTTTATATCAACTGTGAAAAGTGAAGTTGAATCCGGCGGCATACCACTCTCCCGGATTGACGATGCGGTTTTCAGGATACTGACGGCAAAATTCAGGATGGGACTCTTTGAGAAACCGTATGCAGACCGCTCCAGAATACAATCGATTGGTTCGGAAAAACACAGAAGTGTTGCCCGCCGCTGCGTACGCGAATCCCTGGTTCTTCTGAAAAACGACGGCATCCTTCCGCTGAAGACGGAAATGACGTCGATCGCCGTTGCCGGGCCGTTTGCCGATGATATCGGCGCCCAGTGCGGTGGCTGGACAATAACATGGCAGGGACAGACCGGAGACATTACGGACGGTACCACAATCTACGAAGGTATACAGGAATATGCCGGCAAGAATTCCGAGATCGTCCTCGTCAGGGACGTGTCAGAGGCAGAAAAAGCCGACGCAGCCATTGTCGTTATCGGCGAAGAACCCTATGCGGAATTCAAGGGGGACCGCTCCTCCCTGGAAATCCCTGAACAGCAGCGAAAGATCATCAGGGATTTCCCTGCACAGGGGATACCTGTCGTAACCATTCTTCTCTCGGGCAGGCCGATTGTGCTTGATGATACGATTGACGGCAGCAATGCATTTATCGCGGCATGGCTGCCCGGCACGGAGGGCGGCGGTATCGCCGATGTCCTCTTCGGCAAATACAGCCCAACTGGAACGCTATCCATGTCATGGCCCCGTTCAAACGAAAAGATACCGGTTAACATCGGAGATGACGTATACGATCCACTGTTTGAATACGGGTACGGCCTGCGGTACGACGAAGAGTAAACAATACCAAAAGAACGCATCGGCCTGTTCCGGCTTAACGGGAAAACGGATGCCGCAGGACATCCGTTTTCTGATATCGTTCCGTGATCGCGCGTACTAAACGGTATATCTGTATGCAGGTATGGTTTTCTTACAGGCGTTCGGCCAGTTTCTCCGCAGTAAATCCGAGCTCGCGGGCTACTTCATCTCCCGGTCCGGACATGCCGAAGCGGTCTATCCCGAATACATCGTCGGCGATCCTGTACCAGCCTGATGAGATCCCAGCCTCGACGGCGACGATCCGTGCAGAACCGGTCAGCTGTTTGTAGTATGACTCGTTATGGATGAAACACTCCCTGCAGAGTACGGAGACGACGCGGACCTTTCTGGACGTTTTTTCTGCCGCTTCAATCGCCAGGGCAACCTCGGACCCGCTTGCGAGTATCACCGTTTCCGGCTCATCGTCACAATCCCGAGCGATATACGCGCCCTTTTCAATATCCGCACGCCAATTTGACGGTTTATCAAAAACTTTCAGCTTCTGCCGCGTCAGTATCAGCGCCGATGGGCGTTCTGTTTCCGCCAGTTCCATCTCCCAT
>CAZAHA010000020.1:0-6195 GCA_964484915.1 uncultured Leptospirales bacterium | reverse complement strand
CTCCCTTTCCCCCTCTTCCCCTCTTTCTCTTCTCCCCTTTTCCTTTTCCTCTTCACCCTCCCTCTCTCTCTCCTCTCCCTTTTCCCTCTCCTCCCTCCCTTTTTCCTTTTTCTCCCCTCCTTTCCTCTTCTTCCTCTTCCTTCTCCTCTCCTCTTTCCTTTCTTTTTCTTTCCTTTCCCTCTCCCCTTCTTCTTTTTTCTCCTCTTCTTGTGCCGGCCGCAGGACATGTACACCAGGTATGCTGCGCAGCGATTCGACATGCTCTATCGGCTGGTGCGTCGGTCCGTCCTCGCCGACAAAGATCGAATCGTGGGTAAATACAAATATCTGCGGAATGTTCATAATCGACGCCAGACGTACGGCTGGTCGCATGTAGTCTGAAAAGACGAGGAACGTTGCGCAGTATGTGCGCATGCCGCCGTGAAGGAGCATACCGTTCGCAAGACCGCCCATTGCATGTTCTCTGACACCGAAATGGAGATTGCGTCCGTCCCAGGAGTTTTTCTCAAACTCTCCCGCACCCTTCATATAGGTGTTGGTTGACGGCGCAAGGTCAGCACTTCCACCGATAAGCCGCTGTACAGTTTTCGACAGTACCTGTAGCGCATTGCCGCTTGCAGAACGGGTCGCTACCGCGTCACCGGGATTGTATTGGGGAAGCTCCATATCCGCAAGAGTCAGGCTGCCGCAATAGGCGTCCCACTTCTTTCTGAATTCCGGGTTTTCCATCAGTTTCGCGTGTTTTCTTTCCCATTCCGACCGGACAGACATCCATTGCTTCCGCTTATCCTTCATTATTTCATAGACGGCAGGATCAACATGGAATTCCGCATCTTCAGGAACACCGAGTTTCCTGCGCGCAGCCCTGATCTCGTCCGCTCCAAGCGGCGCGCCGTGTACCGAATGGGTGCCCTCCTTAGTCGGGGCCCCTTTTCCGATTACTGACGTGAGGATTACGAGCGTTGGCTTCTCCGTCTCGGACTTTGCCTCCTCGAAACATTTTTTTATCTCTTCCGGATCATGCGCATCGCCTTCGACAACATGCCATTTGTATGCCCGAAAGCGCGCAGCGACATCCTCGCTAAAGGCAATATCGGTGTCGCCTTCGATCGTTATCCTGTTTGAATCGTAGATGGCGATAAGCTTTCCGAGCCCGAGGTGTCCCGCAATGGAAGCGGCCTCCGATGTGGTTCCCTCCATCATGCAGCCGTCACCGGCGAGGGTCCATGTATAGTGGTCGATGATTGTCTCTCCGTATGAGTTAAGCTGTGATGCAAGAAAACGTTCCGCCATGGCCATGCCCACCGCGTTGGAGAAGCCCGCTCCGAGCGGTCCGGTCGTGGTCTCGACTCCTTCTGTGTGCAAGTACTCCGGATGGCCAGGTGTCAGAGACCCGATCTGGCGAAAGCTCTTCAGTTCTTCAAGCGGCAGATTATATCCGGTCAAATGAAGAAGCGAGTAAAGAAACATCGATCCGTGACCGGCAGAAAGGATAAACCGGTCCCGGTCCGGCCACAAGGGAGCCGACGGATCGTGTTTGAGCAGCTCGCCGTACAGTACGGCGCCGATGTCCGCACAGCCAAGCGGCAGTCCGGGATGTCCGGAGTTGGCCTTTTCTACACCGTCCATTGAGAGTGTCCGGATGGATGTAGCAAACTTTCCAATAAAATCTGTATTCATATGCCTGTTAACCTCTTTGTTATGATTCTAAACTCTGAAAACGGCTACTTGACTGCGGCAAGGGACACGAATTCATCCTTGAGCGCCGTATAGAGCCGCTGATAGACGCCGAACTTTTTGGAATATATCGACTGGTTTGACGGAGCAAGCCCTTTTGAGTAGCTGATAAGCTGTGAACACGCCTCCTCGACACTGCCGAACGTTCCGAAACCAACAGCCGCGAGGATAGCGGCACCGTATGCTGGTCCTTCGTTGGTCTCCGGCACCTTCACCTCGATATCCAGCGCATCCGATATGATCTGCAGCCAGAGATGGCTCTTGCTTCCGCCGCCGCTGACGGCGGCCGCATCTATTGTCGTACCGGCCTTTTTCATCAGTTCGTAGCTGTCGCGCAGCGAGAAGGCAACACCCTCAAGGAGCGCGCGTGTCATCTCGGCGCGGGTATGGGAGATGTTCAGTCCAAAGAAACAGCCCTGCGCGCGGGGATCGTTGTGAGGCGTCCGTTCACCGATAAGATACGGCAGGAATACAAGCCTTGCCGCTGGCGAACACTGCGACGCTTCCTCAAGAAGTTTTGGTATATCGGCTTCCTTTTGTATGTTTTCGGTCCACCATTTCAGGCATGAAGCCGCTGATAGCACAACCCCCATCTGGTGCCACTTTCCCGACGCATCGGCAAACGTATGGAGCGATGCGTCCGGGGTTGGATACGCAGCGGCGGGGGCAAAAACAACCCCTGATGTTCCAAGCGCGATTGATGCCAGTCCCATTGTGACAGCACCTGTTCCGACGGCGCCCGCGGCCTGGTCTCCTGCACCGGCGGATACCTGAACATCGTCCCGCAGTCCCAGTTCGTCTGCAACAGATGACTGAACGGTACCCACAACCTCATACGATTCATACAGCGTCGGCAGCTGTGACTCGTCGAGGCCGCATATCTCAAGCATCTTCTCGCTCCAGCGCCGGTTCTTTACATCCAGCAGAATCATGCCGGAGGCATCGGACATATCGGTTGAGTATGAGCCGGTCAGCCTGTACGCGATATAGTCCTTGGGCAGCATGACCTTGTCTATCTTCTCGAAAATTTCTGGATGGTTCTTCCTTACCCAGAGCAGCTTCGGAGCGGTGAAACCGGTAAGAGCAGGGTTTCCCGTCTCCCTGAGAAGCACATCAACGCCGATCTCTTTGTTGAGATAATCGCACTCCTCGTGAGTACGCTGGTCACACCAGAGGATGACCGGCATCAGCACCTCGTCCGCCGAATCGAGCAGGACAGAACCGTGCATCTGGCCGCTGAAGCTGATTGCGCGGACAGCATCCTTTCCATTCTTTTTGACAATCTCTCTTATACCCTCAACGACGGCATTCCACCAGTCATCGGCATTCTGTTCTGCCCAGTTGTCGTTATAATAGCGTACGGGATACTCCCTGGATATGGAATCGAGTATCGAACCGTTTTCGGCCATCAGGAGGAGTTTTACCGATGATGTTCCAAGATCTATTCCTAAAAACATGACGCATTTCCTCGTATTTTTCGTGGTAGCGCATGATGCGCCGTTACAAATATCCCCCTGCTGTAAACGGCAATGCCGCAGGGGGAATCAGAAGAGACATAATAGCACAAACGGCAGAGTGGACGGAAGGCTGAAGCCCTCCGTCTGCGCAGATTTATTTTGTGCTGTACAGATAATCGTTCAGTATCGCTTCAAGCATCTCCTGACGTCCCGACTTGATCGACTTGACGCCGTTCTTCATCGCATACGCCTCGAGTTCCTTGAAGGTTGCCTTGCCGTCGCGGATATCCTTACCGATTCCCGACGTGTAGCTTTCGTAGCGGCTCTCAATAAACTTCTCGAAGACGCCATCCTCGACCAGACGGGACGCTACCTTGAGTCCCTTGGCGAAGGTGTCCATACCGACAATATATCCGTAGAAAAGGTCATCCGGCTCGAACGACGGACGGCGGAGCTTTGCGTCAAAGTTAAGGCCGCCTGTCGTGAATCCACCGGCCATGAGGACCTCATACATCGCGTAAACGGCTTCGTACACGTTTGTCGGGAACTGGTCGGTGTCCCACCCCAGAAGCAGGTCGCCCTGGTTTGCGTCGATAGAACCAAGCATGTTGTTCACGCGCGCGACACGGAGGTCATGCTGAAAAGTATGGCCCGCGAGTGTCGCGTGGTTTGCTTCTATGTTCAGTTTAAAACGGTCTGCGAGTCCGTTTGCCTTGAGGAATCCGACTACCGTAGCGGCATCGAAGTCATATTGGTGCTTTGTCGGCTCCTTCGGTTTCGGTTCGATGTAGAACGAGCCCTTGTACCCTATTTCATCAGCGTAGTTGACTGCGAGTTTCAGCATACGGGCAAGGTTTTCAAGCTCGAGTCCCATGTCGGTATTCAGAAGAGTTTCGTATCCTTCACGTCCGCCCCAGAATACGTATCCCTCACCGCCGAGACGGTGTGTAATCTCCATCGCCTTCTTAACCTGGGCAGCGGTATATGCGAAGACATCGGCATACGGGCTGGTGGCAGCACCGTGCATGAAGCGCGGATGGCTGAAGCAGTTTGATGTTCCCCACAGCAGCTTGACGCCGGTTTTCTTCATCTGCTCTTCGATCTGATCGGTGATGATATCGAGACGGCGGTTGGTCTCCTCAAGCGTGTCGGCCTCCGGCGCGATGTCCCTGTCATGGAAGCAGAAGTACTCGATACCGAGCTTCTCCATAAACTCAAACGCCGCCTTGACGCGCATCTCCGCAATCTTCATCGGATCGGTCTCGCCATTCCATTCGCGTACCGCGGTCGGACTACCGAATATGTCGAGTCCGCCACCTGTCATCGTGTGCCAGTAGGACATCGAGAAGCGGAGATGATCCTTCATTGACTTGCCGTTGATACTTTCCGACGCGTTATAGTGCCGGAAACTGAGCATGTCTTTGGAGTCCGCCCCCTTATATTCGACCTTTTTTACCTGTGGAAAAAACTCACTCATGGTATATTCTCCTTATAGTTTTATTTACTATGACGTAAAACAGTCATGGTGTTCCTGTTCAAGCGACGACGTTCTAAAACATGTCAATCAGCGGAAAGAGCCCTGCTCCGATAACGCCCGCGTCACTGCCAAACGAGGAGAAGCCTATCGAAAGCTCTTCCCTTCTGTAAAAGTGGGTCCGTTCAAGAATCCAGTTTGAGATAAGCGGATTCAACACTTCTGCATAATCGGCGACCGTTCCGCCGATAATTATACGGCCCGGATCAAACATCATGAGGACATTGCAAA
Organism: uncultured Leptospirales bacterium; assembly: GCA_964484915.1. Lineage (GTDB taxonomy): Bacteria > Spirochaetota > UBA4802 > UBA4802 > JAFGJZ01 > CAZAHA01. Next base: position 1,236 of record CAZAHA010000020.1, on the reverse strand, counting down.
TCCCCGCGGCAACATGCTCAGCATAGGATTCAATACAGGAGCGTACGGCGAAATCAGTCGCATACCGCGCGAATGCGTCCGGTATAGAGAGCCGTTCATTCAGAACTTCACCGAGCATCCTGCCAAGCGCATGTTCGGAAGCATACTGTTCCCAGCAGCCGCGGTTACCGCAGTGGCATTCACGGCCGTCTTTCACGATGACCATGTGGCCGACCTCTCCGGCCCGGTTATTCCGTCCGTTGATGAGCCGGTTGTTGAAAATAAGCGCGCCGCCTATCCCCTCCGTAATCGAGACATAACAGAGTGACCCCTCGATATTCCTGTCATTAAACTCAGCAAAAGCCGCGCAGTTCGCCTCGTTTTCGATGTACACGGAACAGGAGAAGTGCTCCTTGACCGGTCGAAAGTCTACATTTTCTACCATCATGTTCGGTGCGTTAACGAGTCGCTGCTTGTCACTGTCCACGATTCCCGGCAGACTGATGCCGATTCCTGCAATCTTTCCGGCAATCCCGTGTTGTTCGATAAATGAATCGATTATGGAGATTGTCGCACCCGGCAGATTGTGTAAATCGACGGTGTTGATATACTGTTGTTCAGCAATGGCGTGTTCAAGGTTCATGAGCACGATCCTGGCGTGGTTTTCCTTCAGTTCGCATCCGATTGAAAACCGTGCGTTCGGCTGAAGCTCAATAATCTTCGCCTTCCGTCCGCCTGTACTCTCATCAAAGTGCTCGTCAGACACATATCCGCGCTCCTTGAGCATTCTGATGTTGCTGGAGACAGTCGTAATGCTCAGGTCAAGGTCACGCGCGAGATCAAGTTTTGTTATCTGGCGCTTTTTCTTGATATGGTTGAATATTTTTCTGCGGTTGCTCTGCTTCACAACCTTTTGATAGACGCCGTCAATTTCAATCATCTGTCACTACTTAATAAACTGGTTTTAATAACGCTTTTAAGTTAATTCAGGCTGGCTAACTGTCAAGATTTTTTTTACAATCGTCTAAAAAAGAGGAGTCAGTCTGCCTCAGCAAGACGAGGACGCGTTATCTTGCGCGGACATCCGGCAACACTTTAATTGTATAAAAACCGGGTGGAAAAAGCAATGCTTTATACAATCTTTTTGCATATCACAGTCTCCTGAACGGCATTACGGTACCGTTACCATTCTTTCGACAGCTGCCCACCCCTGAGCAGCGCTCGAAACCGAACCGCTATACGTAGCAAGCCTTGACT
>CAZAHA010000019.1:0-21769 GCA_964484915.1 uncultured Leptospirales bacterium | reverse complement strand
GCAGTTTCCTGACATCCTCTGTTATGATGCCGAGATCTTCGGCAATAAGCGAAATCTCGCCCAGCGAATCCTTTACCGCGTCGAAGAACGAACTGCCAGGCCCCTTCTCCCAGGTCCCTTCAACGGCGGTCTTTTCGCTCGCCGGTATCGCCCAGTATGACTCGAACGCCCGGAAGTGGTCTATCCGTATCAGGTCAACCAGGTCAAGCTGGTGCTTCAGTCGTGCGATCCACCAGTCGAGGGTCCGCCCGGACAGGGAACCGTCCGGCTCATTCCACCGGTAGAGCGGATTACCCCACCTTTGCCCGGTACTGGAAAAATAATCAGGCGGCACGCCGGCGACGGGATCGGCACTTCCCGATTCATCAAGCATGAAGACATCGGGAGACGCCCATACATCGGCACTGTCGTATCCCACATAAATGGGGACATCGCCGATGAGACAGATGTTTCGCTCGTTGCAGTATGATTTCAGCTTTCTCCACTGCTCAAAAAAGAAAAACTGCAGGAGAGAATGGTACTCGATATCGTCCTCAAGAAGGGAGCGGTACCGCTCTATTTCCCTTTTCTCGCGGAACGCGATACCCCTCTCCCATGAGGACCAGTTGTTGGTACCGAACTTCCTGGCGCACGCGGTAAAGAGAACAAAATCGTCCAGCCATGACGCATGCTTTTTGCAAAACGCACAGAAGGCATCCATATCCGTTTCGGGAGCGTCCGCAAAGAAGGCGGTTTTGGCCCTGGTAAAGTACTCCTCAAGGTCCTGCTCCACATCGTGACAGGAAACGTAGTCATCGCCTTGCCGTTCGATGGTGCATTCCGGCAGATACGGATAGGAGTCCTTCAGAGCAAACGGATTGATGAAAAGAGGATTTCCTGCATAGGTTGACGTAGACGCATAGGGACTGTAGCCGAACTGCCTGAGTACCGGATGGATCGGCAGGATCTGCCAGTACCGCGTATTCGTCTGGCTGAGAAAATCGGCAAACGAATATGCCTCACTGCCGAGAGAACCGATACCATGCTGTCCGCCGAGTGATGTGATGTGCAGCAATAAACCCGATGAGCGTTCAAAATTCATGTATACCCCTGTGATAAATGCTACCTGACAAGCGGAAAGTCGATATAGACAGCTGTCATGTCGTCATACTGCCGCTCCGGCCTGCCGATAAATTCGTAGATCTGCTCGAATATGGTGTTGACGATAGCCTGCGGATAGAGATGGAGATGCTCCCTAAGTGTTTCCATGAGACGCTCGTTTCCAAACTCCTCTGATACGTCATCTATGGATGTCGCTTCCGTCAGGCCGTCACTGAAGTAGAGTATCGAGTCACCTTCGTATATGGTGAAGTTGCAGTAGGTGTATTTGTTGTAGCGTTCGCCGGTTAGATCACGTATCTCTGCCCCCAGAAGGTTGCTCTTTCTGGGTATCCATCCCTTTTCCCGCTTGTTAAGATCGTAGATGTCGACGACCTCGTTTTGGAACTTCCGAACCACAAAGGGAAAGTGCATACCGCGTGAAAAAAAAGTAAGATGAAACTTGTCGTTCTCGTTTGTAATAAAGGTGAAGATCGCGCTTGCAAAGTCCTTGGAATGTGCCGCGTCAAGAATATCCGTAAAGGTGTTCCCAATCTCCCGGATTATGTCTATGAACGCGAAGTTTCCGTTGGAACGGTGGATCGACTGATAGGTACGTATCGCGACGGTAATGGCGCATCGTAACCGCACAAGGGTTGTGTACGCAGGCAGGCCGTGGCCGCATATGTCTGCAAACACGAACAGATAGTTTCCATCCGGCAGTTTGAACAGTTCGAAATAGTCTCCCGAGAGTATGGATCCGTGAGCGCGCTGGAAGCCGAGTCCGATATTGAGAACCTTGTTGTAGAAGTTGCCGAACAGGTTCCTGATGATGCTCTTGTCCAGGTTTCGCACCTCTTCGGCCTCCGCCTCAATTGAGGTAAACTGGCGGACGATATCCTCAATTGTAAGGTCCGATGTGTGCAAAAGCTTGTATTGAATATCCGACATGCATACCTGCGCTGTTCGATTTTAGTGTTAAATGCCATAAAATCACGGATATTGTCAAGCATGAAGAACGACACATGTCGGATGTGCCTCTTTTTTTACGATTATGTCACGAACGGATCAGGCGAAATGTTTCATGAGGCGTTCGGTACTGTGATGGACATGAAGATGGGATACAAACAGGTCCTGGACATCAGTCATCAATTCATGAAACGGTATCACGCTCCCGTCCGCGGTAATTACACGTACCGTCCGGTCGTTACTGCCGTACTCGATACGGTCTGCCGTAAGCATGGTGTACGATCCCCCGCTGCCATGAGGAAACGTACAGTCTGTCTGCAGTGAACCGCCGCATTCCGTCAGCATGTAGCGTGCGCTCTGCTCATAGCGGGTCCTTACATCGTACAAAAGAGAATTGATGCTGTGTATCTCTCTGTCTGCCGTATCGTCATCGAGTTTAAACTGTTGTAAATCCATTGTAACCTGCCGCAAAAGATATGTCACTTCCAGACAGATATCGGCCGTTTGAATACTGACATAAGACTTTTTTCCACACCATGGCAGTTCTGCCGTTCCAGCTGTTTTTTCCTGTCACATGCGATATTATTGACAAATCACCAGTGTTTTACAGTATTGTGTGCTGTAATGATACCATGTGTATTACTGTATTATCAGTACCATACACTGACGAAACCCTTGTTTCGATACTGCGGAACAGACTGGCCTGCGTTTGGTATTGTAATTCATCCGGAGCATGATTTCCGTTTTTATGAATGTATCTCTTTTCACAACCGCCTGGAAGAAAATGCGAAACCGTCTACAGGCTTATATTCCGAATGGACGGAACATCCTGACCGTTACGGCCGTCATGCTGGTATGTATCCTGCCGCTTCGTACGCAGAACAGACTGATTGATCTTCATGTCTCCAACGGCAAGTCCACAACGGGCATCCATCTCCGGTGGTCCCAGATAAGCGGCAAGGAAGAGTATAAGGTATACCGCACAGACAAACTGAACGGCTCCTTCCAGGAGATTGCCACCGTCTTTGCGACCCGTTACGACGACATCAACTGCAAACCGGGCGTGGAATACTTCTACAAGGTATCGGTATCGCCCCACATCACGGACACCGATTTCTCGGTTGTGCAATCCGGATACCGCAGAATCGACCTTTCGGACGAATTTGATCTGGACACGGTTATCTCAAAGAAGAATCAGGGCATACCTTTTGTCCGGCCTGTCGACAAGGAACGGCTCAAACATCTTGAACCGTACTACATCAGCTGGTTCAAGATTCAGCTCATACTTTTCGTTACAAAACCGTATCTGTACAATAACCGGATCGTCATACTGACAGACTTTGACAATTTCACCTACGACCAGGAACAAAACGTGATCGAGATCTATCCAAGGAGCGAGACCTATCAGCTTATCTTCTACGGTCGGGAACCGTTTGAACTGTTGGACCAGACCGGCGACACGGTGCTTTTCAGACGGCTTATTGAAAACAGCATCGCATTCTGCGTATACAAGGGTGAGACGAAGATACGCGACCGGTTTGGTCTGAACAAATACATTCCGAAATATGAGGCCGTTGGGCTGGCGACGCAGTACTACAAGTACAGCGACCGTTGGGCGTCCGAGACAATTCTGTTTTCGTCAAACCGCAAGGACATCATACAGGAAGTGGAAAACAAATAGAATACATCAGGCTGATTTATGATTTACTGGCCGTTATAGAATATCAGGTAAAGGGACCACGTTATACCGGCGCCCACGAACACACCCATACATACTTCATATACTGTGTGTATCCGTCTCCAGATTCTGCTGATTGCAACCCCAACCGCGAATACAAGAACGAGAACAGTCAGAAACGGCTGTTGGAAGATGTAAACCATATTGACCCAGAAAGCGAAGAGCAGAGACGAATGGCCGGACGGCATTCCGCCGCGCAGCGGATGCCCCTTGCCGACGTACGCCTTAATGATGATGACAACGATGAGTACTATAATCATCGAACCGAAGACGAGGTCAATCGGCCCGTGTTTTGCGATGATGATACCATGTTCTACGTAGTACATGACATACGGGTAGAAGACGAAGAATCCAATAATGAGAGAAACAAGTGCCGCAACCAGCACTGCTCCGGCTGCGATGTCCTTTGCTATGCGTGCCTGTTCCGATTTTTCGGGTGAGGCTATGTCAACGGTTACCTCGATGGCACTGTTAAGCATCTCACCCACGATAACGATACACGCAAGTGTTGTAAGTATGATAAACTCCTCAGGCCGGATACCCAGCGAGAAGCAGATGAGAAGCAGGAAGCATGACGATATGAGATGAAACCGTACATGCGACTGCGTCTTGGCCGCATGGAGGATCCCCTCTATCGCGTAGTTGACGGAGTCGTAGTACCTGCGAAGCGCAAAATAGATAAACCGTATTAATCCCATCATTAGTCCAGAAAGCTGAAATTATAGTTCTTGAGTTCCTTTCTCCGTACCAGACAGTCCGGCATGTGCGATGAAAGAAGTTTCCAGAACCGTTCGCTGTGGTTTCTTTCAACGGTATGAACCAGTTCATGCAGGATGACATAAACGACAAGATGTTCAGGCACAAGGAGAAGGCGCATGTTCAGATTGATGTTGTTGAGTGCTGAACAGCTACCCCATCTGGTCTTCTGGTTCTTTATAAAAATCCGGTTAAACGGATACCCGTACGTATGCGAGAGCGACTCTGCCTTCTGGATGAGATAGGGCCGCGCGCGCTGGCGTAAAAAGGAAACAACCGTTTTTTTCACAAGTCCGTGAAAGACGGGGTCGTTCAACGCATCTCCCTTCCGGTAGCAGATGGACAAACCGCCGTCTGTGGTGCTGACCCGGTTTTCGTATGAATGATGAAAACTGATACAGGCATTGTCCGGCAGGACCGAGAGCCGCGTCCCGACCAGCTTTTCATGCGACCTGCCAAGGTGCTGCATGCATTCGGCACGGATATGCTTCTCGTTCTCTTTTAAAAACTGTTTGACTCTTCGTCTGGACATTGATTTTGGATAGGTAATAACCAGCGTCTGCAGTCCGGAGAGCCGCACCCGGATATTCCTGCTTGTAGATATCGGTTTATAAATTATCTTCATGTATCGGTGGCTGTATGTATCATTACTTTGCTTTGGGCATACTGTCCCTTCTGTTTCTTCTTACGGTTGTGACACTACGCCATACACTCCGAATGCGCAATAAAAAATCTACGGCTTTACCCATTCTTCAGCAGCCGTTACAGTCCTTGCGGTCCTGTCTCCTGTGCGGTCGCGACATGCAGCCCGGAGAGAAGATGATATCAAAAATGCTTAAACGCAAAGATGATTCCATTATCTATATGTATGGTTGCAGCACCTGTGCGCATACAGCCATACAAAGAACATGCCCTGTCTGCAAGCGGAAAATGCCGAACACTGGATATCTCATCGGCCGCATGTGGATGCGGAAGAAAACGGGGAAAAAACATCTCCATGTAGCCGGATGCGAGCGGTGCGCGAGAATACGCACAGGCAATACCGAAATGTAAGCGCCCTGCCGCTTAAACATTTGCGTGAACATGACTATCTTGTTCCAGGACACATTGTCTCAAACCTGGATCAGTGGAGTCGCGCTTAAGAATCAACCGCTGCGATTGAACAGCAGCGGTTGGACTTGATGTAGAAACGCCGTATACTTTCTGGTCGGTCTCCGCACTTCAGGCGACAACACTCCTGAAAAGGTCTACGCACTGGTCGAAGGTCATCTCTGTACGGCCCATACGCTCGTCATATGACGCGGTGATCCTGAGGTTGATGAGCCTTCTGTTGTTTGAATTCTGACGCGCGTAGAGTATGGGAAACTTCTTGAAGTAGTTCAGGATACTGTCCAGCTCCCCTTCGTTCAGTATACTCCGATCTACGAGGCCCCGGCCGAGAGGCGTATCAATATAGTGTATCGGCGAAAAGTCTTTGTAGAGTACAAAGTCGGTTGTATCAAACATCGCCTCAATATGGTTGTGGGATATATGGTACGTCCGCTTGACTCGTTCCTCCCACGAGAGTTCTGGAGACTTTTCTATCGTTAACAGCTTGGAGACATCGGATTCCAGAAAGGTCCGGTAGATCGCGTAGTTCACGTCCCTGAACGATACCGCACTTCGCGGCGTTATCATCACGACCAGAATGTTCGTATTACTTGTGTATCTTTCCATGATGCCGGGTATATCGTAATTGATCACATAACTGCCGCGCACCTTTTTTACGGATATACCCAGATAGACCATGTACTCGTCAGCGGAAACATAATGGTGAAAGAGGAGGTCGTGGTCCATTCCGCCCGAGAGTTCCTTCCTGTTTAAAAACTCATAGGCGCCGTATATCGGCGCATCCTTGAAACGAACGCCGAACTTCGATTCAAATGCATCAATCATCTCGGGATATTTTTTCATCTCTTCCTTTCCATGGAGGGCGAAAATGTAGCGGTAAAAATAGTGGTTGCGTATGATATGCCGGCGGGTGATGACGCTGCCGTTATAGTTTGCCATAAAAACCGGATATCCGATGTCGGAAATGCTCTCTGCTATAAGCGATTCGTAATCGACGCGGTTTGTTTCTGGACGGACATACAACGGCACGATACACGGCGACGCGAGCGCGCTGTCGGGATCAAACGGTATGAGGATATCGGGGACTGCCGTTTCATTCACGATATGTTACCCTTCAGGAAACAATAGCGTACAGGTATAGAAGCGCAAGGATAATTTGAACAGATGAAACCATGGTTCTCAATGCATTGAACCGAATGTATATTTTACTTCGTGAAACAAAGATCAGCAATGCCGTGTTGCAGTGAACAAACGGAAACGTTTGGGAGATATTGTCATTCTTTCTAAAAATTTTTTTGAACTAAATTACGTGTTTTGACGATATTTTAATGAGACATAAACAACCGGAGGATAGCAATAATGAAGAGGGGCCGAAAAGAACCGCTGCCGTTCAAGGACATGCTGTCGAAGTATATAGATATCAAGGGACTTGACATCGTCGTGTATCTGAAGAACGGATCATCAATCGAACTGAACAAGAACCGTGACCTGGTCAATGACGAGATCATCATGCGTGACAAGCGGAACAGCGAGACTCGAATTCCAATTTCACATGTCTCATCGATAGACCTGTTCGCAATGTAGGTACATGATGCCGTCATACCACCCGGCGTGATAAGCGGACACGCCGGGGAGGTATGATGAAACACAACACACAGCTACTGCCGTATATCACACCACTGCGATATCTGTAACACTTGCCCGATAAGGCGATATGATCACCATGATGTTTTCTATTACCGGATGGAGAAATCCGATCGAGTACAGATAATACAAAATTACTCCGAGAAGCGCCAGCAGTATAGCGATCTTCACCAGACTTGATGTGATCTTGATAACAAGGACAATCCCGATAATTATCAGAATGCCGATGACAATATTCATGATGATTGTTGATGGCATGCTGTTCCTTCCTCGCGTTGCATAGTTTGATTGATGACACTCTACAGTGTCTGTGATACCGGAGTCAATGAAAACTCGGATTGAATCCGTGATCCTCATGAATCATGGTACAAAAGAGTCGCTCCTGTACGGCGACGGGAATTGCCGGCTTATTGTACGGCTGGATACAGCGTAAAGCGGTTCTCACCCCGCGACATAGTTTTAGCACGAAGCAACCATTAGCCGGAGCCCGGTTTCCTGTAAGAGGAGATCGGCAGTACGGTGCGTCCTCCCGCAAGACGGTGTATGATGTGGTCGGTAATGCGGCGGTGGTCGCCTGCCTTCACGTTTCTGCTTTTCAGAAAAACGTATTCGTCGCGGATCCGATTGGCCTTCCGACCATGTACATGAGAGAGCACCTCATCGCGTTCGTCCTGTGTATAGTAGAGGATGCACACCGCAATGTTCCGGTCCTCGCACGCCATCAATGTGTTCTGTACGGTCACCGCAGGCAGCATTCGCACCAGTGTAAGCAGACGGCGGTCGGATACGGGAGACTGTCTCATCATTCCCTTTTCATCTGTCGCTTCCCAAATCTTTGCCGGTTTTTTTTTCACCCGGTCGGCAACAGGATACTGTTGGCTTCTTGCACCGTCAAGCGTGTTCCGCGGCTACCTGGCAGCGCTTTTTTCTTCCGTTCTGCATTCATCGGCATACTCCCGGTGCTTTCGCACTGCAATACGGGGATTGACCGTACTGCCCGGACCGCAGATGCAGCCGCCCTCGCACGACATGACCTCTACCAGGCCGCCCGGAACGGACCCTTTTGCGATCTGTCCAAGCAGCGCGAGCGCCTTCCTGTCCAGACCGTTGACGCACGTTGTTTTCACACTTTCGGCATCCCCTTCAAAACGGGCGAGGACCGCAGCAGATACGCCGCCGGAGACGGCAAAGTTCCGCGCCATGGAGCTGTCTTCCATAGGAGACGAGTCCGCCTCGGCACAGTCGAAGACATCGATCTTCCGTGCAAGCAGCATGGCACCAATCTCGTCAAATGTCAGCACATAATCGATATGGGGATCGGCACGCCCTTCCCGCTTCTTCGCGATGCACGGCCCGATAAAGACCGTTACCGTCTGCGGCCGTTCTGACCGTGCGGCTCGTGCACTGTATGATACCGGTGTCGGTGTCTGCGACAAGCAGTGAATAAACTCCGGCACATGCTTCCTGACCGCGTCGACATACGCCGGACAGCAGCTCGTCGCGAGCGGTTCGCCCGACTCCATCCTGTCCAAAAGCTCCCGTGCTTCATGACGGGCCGTCAGCTCCGCACCTGCGGAGACTTCGTAGACGCTGTCAAATCCGGCTGCATACAACGCTCCGATAATCTGGCGTACGGAACCCGGAAACTGTCCGGCAATTGAGGGCGCAATCAGCGCGCTCGTGTGGACCGACGGGTCCTCAAGCCTGACGGCGACATCGATGATTTCGCTCCGTATCTCCACCGCACCGAACGGACACCCCTTCATGCATGCGCCGCATGCAATGCAGCGCTCGCGGTCGATGTGAGCGATGCCGTTTGCGTCTTTTCGGACTGCTTTTACCGGACACGCTTCCTCACATGGTACCGGAAGGTAGCTCACGGCGTTGTACGGACAGACCGTACGACACTTTCCACAGTTCACGCACGCCTCCTGAACGATCCGCGCCCTGCCGTTTTCCATGACGATGGCGTCCTTGTGGCAATTTGACCGGCAGTACTGCGCCACGCATCCCTGACACATCTCCGTGACGAGATAGCGTCCGGACACGCACGAGCGGCATGCATCCTGGACCATGGTCAGCGGTTCCTCAGGAGCATGTTCCCGTGTGCGTGCATCCTCAAGATATCCTGAGAGCGGCCTGATATCATCATCTGCTTCAACATCGGCGCCGAGAAGCGCCAGAATACGGTAGCGCGTGACCGCACGCTCCTTGTGGACGCAGCAGCGGATGTTCTCGCGGTTCTTCGGATAGAGTTCCACCGGCAGTATGTCTATGGTCTGTGCAAGCGTCCCGTCAAAGAAGCGTGAGAGCAGCGCATGGGCAAGGTTCTTGCGTATGATATCCGTCTGGTTTTCCACGCGTATCATGATGCACCTCCCCGAAGCTGTCTCCTGATTTCGGCAGTGAGGCTGTGAATTGTTGCCTGTGGAAGGAGTGTGTCACCGACCGACGCGAAGGGCGGCACGCCGGTGTCCTTTGCGGAGCAGCACCCCAGACACGATACGCCGCGGATATCGACACGCGACCGCTCGTCATTGGTGAGACGCTCCTCGATGTCGAAAAGATATGAGCCTCCCTGCACATAGCATGCGGTTCCGGAACATATTCTTACCTGCAGTTTTCCGTTCATTTTCTTCTCCTCATGTCACTGCGGATCCGTATAGCGGCACCCGGAAGTATCATACATATTCCACAGTTGCATCTTTTACGTAGTTGTGCTCCAGTGCCCGCAGCAGCCGTTTGACAAGCGTACGGCGGATGCCAAGATCGACCGGCATGTCCGGGTTCTGGTGCGCCTCGTTTATTTTTGTGCCAACAATGCACTGTACCCTGTCGCTGTCCAGCAGAAGCCGGGCAAGACGGGCGGCGGCATTGTCTTCGGTATTGATCCGTTTTTCGTCACGGTTTTCCAAAAGCGATGCACAATACGACAGCGTCAGCATCCCCTCCGTAACGAGGTCGATACCGTCGATAATCGCAAGCGGCGGTACATCCCGGGAGCGCGAGGCAATGTCGACCGCGACATGTTTTCCGCTCTCGCGTGCGTAGATAGAAGCGGTCGTCCCCCCGGCTATGACGACCCGTCCATCGAACTGTTCTATCTTCTTGACAAGAAGCGCATCACGCGAGGGATCGCACGGCGGTCCGGTAACGATGAGCGTGTTCCGCGGTCTGCGGCAATAGACCACACCGCATGTTATATCGTCCCTGGCGCGGCGGGTGTCGTTCTTCAGTGCCTGGTTAACAATATAACCGGAGAGCTGCCGCGACGAAATCTCCGGCTCCGCCGACAGTTTCCGTTCGATACAGGTAATAATGTCCGGACGGCGCCACCCAAGCGGGAAGCGTTCGCTTCCCATGCCGCTTTGCGATATCCCGTCGGAAAAGACGATCAGCCTGTCTCCGATGCGCAGCTGCAGCGTGCTGTAGAATATCCTGTCCTTCTTGTATGCGATCCTCTCCGGCAGCTCATGCGACTGCTTGCTGATCGTCCTGCAGACATTTCCGCGGAAAAACATGCACTCCGGATTATCGTACTCGATTATCCGAATCTTTCCGTCAACCGAGATGTCGAGCATGGTAAAGGTCGAGTAGCTGATCTTCCGTTCGCGGCAGACCGGCAGCGTGTTCATGATTATTCCGGCGGAGCGGCGTATGTCGATACGGTTCATCATGTATTTCTGCGCCATTGTCGCTGTCAGGTTCGCAAGGACGTTTGCCTTAACACCACTGCCAAGACCGTCGGAGAGCGTTCCGAAAATGGCGCCGTCCTCGCTTCTGCGGGAGAGGAGAAAGACGTCGCCTCCTGCCATCTGTCCGTCCTTGCAGACCTGCGCATAATCGATGTCGATGAACCCGTTCACCGGCTACACTCCCCCGTTCTTCTTTGCGTCGAACGCATCTATCAGCGAATTCAGGATGATCTCGGTCTCGGCGGCCGTCTCCCCAAGGAGGCCCGCGATCTTCTGTGTGCTTTCCAGATTCTTCCGTATAACGTCCTGAGCCTTGCGGATAACAGTATCGCGGTGAATTGCCGGAAGCGTAATGTCCTGAAAGAGCGCCCCGAACAGCCGTCCCGGCTGCACGGTAAAGTACTGACAGTTGAGAATACGGCCACCGTGCTCAATTGTTTCGGCCCCGGATACCAGGTGCGGCTCCGAAAACTCCGACAGTGGGGGAAGCGTACAGAACTTCCCTACAGCGACACCCGGAACGGATTCGACGAGGTCGTCGAGTGATTCTTCCGGAAAGTCTCCGAAAAGTGAGAGAAAGCGGGTGTTGCACTCGATAATGGTCATCTGCGCATCAATAATGACGATGCCAAGCGGAATGGTTTTCATGAGGACATGTGCCTTCCGCTGGGCGATCTTCCGCATCTCAGTTACGCACATCTCCGCCTCCGCAGTGCCACGTATACAGGCGGCCGCAAAATCACGGCAGGTATTGTACCCACAGCCGCCGCAGTCCTTGCGGTCGCCCACGTTTCCCTTGCCGATCGAGACGAGCGTCTCCTCAATCATCGCATCGGTAATCACCGCCTTCTTCCGGTCTGTCCCGCCGCCGGTACTGCCGCACGGAGATTCCTGAGGACGCGCGATCAGCTCATCGGACAGGGTAAATGTCCCGCCCGTTTGTTCCTGTGCCTGTGTAACGATCCTGATCCTGTTCTCCACGACCGACCGTTTACGGACCATGCCGGGACCGTTGATGCAGCCGCCGTGGCATGCGAGATATTCGCAAAAGACACGGGGCATTGCCGCTTTGGAAAAGTGCTTCAGCGAATCGATGACTGATTCCGTACCCGACTGACACGCGTACCGTACGGAGACCGTATCCGACGAGGAGCTCATCGCGCTTATCATGCCGCCGTCCAGCGGAAATACGGCCGCGTAGCCTGAGGCAGCCGGATAGAAAACGCTGTCATGCAGACGGTCACCGTCCGCACTGGCGGAAATACCATGAAGCCATTGTTCCGCCTCCTCGAATGTCAGGGCAACGTCGACGAGGCCGGAGTACCTGTCCGCCTCCTCCTTCTTCGCGATACACGGTCCGATAAAGATGATACCGCAATCGCTGTTCTCCCTGAGACTGCGGAGATACGCCGCATGCGCGCACATGGGTGAATGCAGCGGGGAGACGCTGTTTGACAGCTGCGGGTAATACTTTTCAACAAGCTCAACGATAACCGGACATGCGCTGGAAATACAGCCGTACTCCTGCGACGATATGAGTTCCTGCTGACGTTTCGCAACAATACCCGCACCTATCGCCGTTTCCGAGACCTCGGCAACCCCCTTCTGCCTGAAGCGTGAAACCAGCTCCCGTTCCGTCATGGTGAAGTAGACCGGATACGACGGCGCAAGCGAGACGATCACCCGGCTCTTTGTCCTGATCAGCCGTTCCGCACGGGCGATGTCATCCCTGACCTTCTTTGCGTGCGACGGACAGACATGCACGCACTTTCCGCAGAATATACACAGCGTATGATCGACGACCGCGCTCGAGTCACGTACGCGGATGGCCTTGACCGGACATTCCCGCACGCACTTGTAGCAGTCCCGGCACTGTGTTTTCTCTGTATAGATTGCCCGGCATGTCTCAACCATAATCTTCTATCCCCATATGCCTGTTCAGTATCCCGCCGAGTTCATCGGGCGTTATACCGGTATAGTCCCTGTCGCCGATAGTCATGCAGGGTCCTGCCGAGCAGTTCCCCGAACAGAGACGCCCCTTGAGCATCACTTCATCCTGCAGGCTGTGTTTGGCAACGTATTGTTCGATACGTTCCACAATCGAACCGTTCCCCCGGCTGTAGCAGGAGCTTCCCATACAAAGCTCTATAATCATTTTCTGTTTTGTCATGGTGTACCGTCACTCGTTAAAGTAATCCGTTTTCCGGAACGTTCGATGCAGCGCATGAACGTTCCGGAAAACGGCCGGAGCGGACGGAGCCGCTCCGGTAATACCATCAACTGCCGTAGAAGGCTTTCCTGTACATTTCCTTTATCTCGTTAATCAGCGGATACCGTGGATTTGCACTCGTACACTGATCGTCATATGCCTGTTCGGCCATCTCGTCAAGACGTGCAAGAAAGTCAGCTTCGTCCACGCCGGCGTCACGTATCGCTGCGGGGATGTTTACCAGCCTCTTTAACTCGTCTATCTTGCCGATAAGAAGTTCTACCTTCTCTTCAACGCTCTTGCCGCCAAGTCCGAGGTAGTCTGCAAGACGGGCGTACCGTTCGGCCGCTTCATGAACCTCGTACTGTGGAAAAGTACCCTGCTTGTTGGGGACCGCCACGCTGTTGAATCGGACAACCTCGTTAATCAACAGTGCGTTTGCAAGACCGTGCGGCAGGTGATGGAACGATCCAAGCTTGTGCGCCATGGAGTGGCACACACCGAGGAACGCATTTGAAAATGCCATACCGGCCATGTTCGCCGCATGGTGCACCTTCTCCCTCGCCTTCATGTCGTTACCGTTGTCGTATGCTTTCGGCAGATACTCGAAGAGCAGACGTGTCGCTTCCATTGCCATCGGTGTTGTATACTCCGTTGCAAGCACGCTGACAATCGCTTCGAGGGAGTGTGTCAGCGCATCGATACCGGAAAACGCAGTCAGCCCTTTTGGCATGTCGCGGACCAGTTCCGCATCGACGATCGCCATGTTCGGCGTCAGCGCGTAATCGGCTATCGGGTACTTGATCCCCTTCTTCTCATCGGTAATAACGGCAAACGGAGTCACCTCGGAACCGGTACCGCTGGTTGTCGGTATGGTCACGAACATCGCCTTCTGTCCCATCTCGGGAAAGGTAAACACGCGCTTTCTGATGTCCATAAACCGCATCGACATGGACTCGAAATCCGTTTCCGGATGCTCGTAGACAAGCCACATCATCTTGGCCGCATCCATCGGCGAGCCGCCCCCCATTGCGATGATGACGTCCGGTTCGAACGCGCTCATCCGTTTGGCGCCGTCAAGCGCCGTCTCCACAGTCGGGTCGGGCTTTACATCCGAATAGACGTCATACGATATGCCAAGACTGATCAGCTTGTCGGTAAGGCCACGAAGATACCCGTTTTTGTAGAGATAATCGTCCGTTACAATAAATGCGCGCTTCTTTCCTGCAAGGTCGTCAAGCGCATACTTCATGGAGCCTGTTTTAAAGTATATCTTTTCGGGCAGCCTGAACCAGAGCATGTTTTCCCTCCTGTGCGCAACGGATTTTATATTAAGAAGATGTTCGGGCGTTACGTTCTGACTGATGCTGTTGCCGCCCCAGCTGCCGCATCCCAGCGTCAGCGACGGTTCCAGCGCGAAGTTGTACAGGTCGCCGATGGCGCCCTGGCTTGACGGCATGTTTACAAGCGTTCGTCCGGTCTTCATCCGCTGACCGAAGGCCCTGGTCTTTACCGTATCGTTCTTGTCGACGTACAGAACGCTTGTGTGTCCCATACCGCCGAACCGTACAAGAGCGTCTGCCTTGTCCAGCGCATCGTTGAAGTCCGCGGCCTTGTAGAGACCAAGCACTGGCGAAAGCTTCTCGTAGGCGAACGGTTCATCAGCGTCGATACGCTCAGCCTCACCAACGAGTACCTTAACATGTTCGTCGGTTTTGACGCCGGCGATCTCGGCTATGGTATGCGCCTTCTGCCCTACGATCTTCGCATTGAGCCTGCCGTTAACGATGATGGTTTGAGCAACGAGGTCGCGCTCCTTTCTGTTAAGGAGGTACGCTCCCTGTCTTAACAGTTCCGTTTTGACATCATCATACACCTTTTCGTGCACAACAAGCGCCTGTTCCGACGCACAGATCACACCGTTGTCAAATGTCTTGCTCATAAGAATCGACGCGACCGCCATCGGTATGTCTGCCGTATCGTCTATGATGACCGGCGTGTTTCCGGAGCCGACGCCGATTGCCGGTTTACCGGAAGAGTATGCGGCCTTGACCATACCCGGACCGCCGGTTGCAAGGATGGTGCTGGTTTCCGGATGGGTCATGAGCTGATTTGAAAGCTCAACGGTGGGTTCCTCTATCCATCCGATGATACCTTCCGGTGCACCAGCCTTGACCGCCGCATCAAGGACAATTTTCGCCGCTTCAATGGTGCATTTCTTTGCGCGCGGATGCGGGGAGAAGACGATACCGTTTCTCGTTTTTAACGCCATCAGCGCCTTGTAGATAGCAGTTGATGTCGGGTTTGTCGTGGGAATGATGCCCGCTATGATGCCCAGCGGTTCAGCGACCTTTGCTATGCCCTGTGCACTGTCCTCTTCGATTGTGCCGCATGTCTTCATGTTCTTGAACTTGTTGTAGATATATTCGGAGGCGAAGTGGTTCTTGATGACCTTGTCCTCCACGATACCCATTCCCGTTTCTTCAGCGGCCATCTTTGCAAGCTCGATCCGTTTCGCGTTGGCTGCCATGGCAGCAGCGCGGAAAATCGCGTCCACCTGCTCCTGCGAATATTCCGCATACGTTTCCTGGGCGATCTTTACCGTCTGCATGATGCGGTCAACCACACCCAGTTCCTGTTCCTCTATCTGCTCGTTCTTTTCAACTACAGCTTTCATGGTTCCCTCCATTGTTGGCATTATTCGATTTTTAGCTTCTGCGACAGTCTGACTGAAAGCAACGCCAGACTTGCAGAGAGATTTTCTCTCTGTACGACAATCTCATCCGAGACTTTTAAGTGCTCGGCCGAGAAGTTCCAGATGCCGCGGATACCCGCGCGCACCATTTCGTCTGCGGCCTGCTGGGCTGCGTTCTGGCTTACCGTAAGGATGCCGATAGCCACCTTCAGCCGACGGACATAGGACGCAAGCTCGTCAATGTGGAATATCGGTTTACCGTGGACCTTTGTTCCCACGATCTCCGGATGAACGTCAAATCCCGCCACGATATTGAGTCCGTACTCCTCAAATCCCTTGTAGCCAAGGAGCGCCGAACCAAGCGCTCCGACACCCACCAGAAACGCATCGTTTGTGTTGTGCCAGCCGAGCAGCGACATGATGACCTTCTCAAGCTCGAGAATATCGTACCCGATTTTGGGCCTGCCGATGATACCGGTATAGCCGATGTCCTTGCGCACCTGGATGTTTGTGAGTCCAAGTTCCCGCGCAATGTCGGCTGCCGATACCGTTCCGGCGCCCTGTTGCTGCATCCGTTTGATAACCTCAAGATATAGCGGAAAGCGCCTTATCGAGGGATACGGTACAGATTCCATTCGACCTCCCTGACTTTATCGATATTTTTATATCGTTATATTCGTATCGATATAATTTTACCTATTTCTCGTCAATATTATTCTAGCCTACTTGT
The DNA here is from genome assembly GCA_964484915.1 of uncultured Leptospirales bacterium. GTDB lineage: Bacteria > Spirochaetota > UBA4802 > UBA4802 > JAFGJZ01 > CAZAHA01. The sequence continues at coordinate 5,146 of CAZAHA010000019.1, read as the reverse complement.
GATTATTTTCACAAAAAACATCAGTCCGAAGGGACGGTTTCCGGCATATGGCGAGATGTGTTGACATACGGGAGTGAATAAAAAAAGAGACCCGTATTACGGGTCTGCGTTATGTGAAGGGATTAACTGATGAAGTCTTCCTGGCTACTGGGAGACAAGCATATACTCGCTTATCTCCTTGCCGGCACCGCGTACAGGCTCCTGTTCGTAGGAGAACGTCACGGTCCCACGGACAGCATTGGACGGGTCTCTTATCTCTTTTTTAACGAGAAATCCTTTGGAGTCATAGTAGTAATCGACTTTCTGCAGAATAACGCCGCCGTCCGTAACCGTTTCTGAATGGATTTTAAAGTTTCCATCATACTCGTTTCTGGTTATCTGTACGTCGCCGTCTTCCACTCTGGTTTCCTGCGTAATGTTTCCGTTATTGTCATACATGTATTGTATGGTGACGGTATTCCCTTCAGAGTCCCGTTTAACGATCATGCTGATATATCCGTACTCATCATATGTGTAGGTCTGTGATGTGATGTCATCAACCTCACCTTCCACATTGATTGTTGTTATCCGGAAGGACCCTTTTCCGCTTGATTTTTCTTCAGCTTCTTCCTCATATTCGCATGTTGAAAAGACAATCATAATCAACAGTATAACCGCTGGATATTTTATGAAAAATCTCATACCGCCTCCGTTTTGTACCACAGCACTATATATTACCCAAATATTTTACACGTTGTTAGTTTAGATATCGGCCAACCGTTAACCCTTGATTAATAGATTATTTTTTTGATAGTAAGGGCAAGATGACACTCACTGCAATACGGTATGCGTTACTGTCACTTTTCATTTTCCCCGGGAGTTTTGATTGACAAATACAAGACACAAATTTATAAGGTCACAGGTGAACGCGGGTGTAGTTCAATGGTAGAACTTCAGCCTTCCAAGCTGATAGCGTGGGTTCGATTCCCATCACCCGCTCATACGAAAGCCCTGGTCAGGTATTGGCCAGGGCTTTTTATATGGATTGCAAGGCATACAGCAACACAGACTTTTTGATATCTTTTTTAAAACCCGCGTCTTTAAAACTGATCTCTTTTAGTTCAAAATTTCATCAACTGTATAGTCTTCGTTATAATAATATGGTGGATCATCATCCTCATTAGAATAATAAGAAAGATAACTTTTGTGTTTTTTACTGGTTTTGCATGACCATTCGCATCGATACTGCTAAAGGTATGTAATTTTTCATTATTAACATTATAATTGCAAGCTTCTACATATGCCTTACTTCTACTATATTCCTCAGAATAAAACGGCATCCCACCGCAGTCAGGTTCAGGATAATAAAGATAACCACCACAATAAATTCCGCGAGTTACTGTCAAAGTTTTCTGCACTGCCAAAACAAATATCAGAACGTAGATCAAAATTATAACTCAGGCCTTCTTTGCTTATACCGGGAATTATAGTAACTTAAAGTCCGGCATCATTAAAATATCAATATGAGTCGGGTCTTAAATTGGTGTTTTATTACCCGGTTTCAGCACTAGCCTGAAACATTTTGTAAGTAAAGCGGCATTGCCTAAAGTCAGTGTCGTATATTTATAATGTTATTTCACCCTAAACTCAACCGGTGTTTTACCATACTTTTCTTTAAAAAGACGTTTAAATGTGCGGATATTGTCGAACCCGGAATTCAAAACACATTGAAAGCCTGTTGACAACATGCATATAATTATCCTTGACATATGCATATTATTTACTTATATTTCATGCATAGGAGAAAGCTACTATGAGAACAACAATTGATATTCCAGAATCCCTGATTAATGAAGCAATGAATTTAACAAAAATTGGAACCAAAACAGATCTTATTAAAACAGCTCTAACTAATTTAATCCAAAAAGAGAAAGTTCAGCAAATAAAAAGCTATAAAGGGAAGATAAATTTAGACATTGATCTGGATGTTATCAGAAAAAGATGACAAATATACTAATAGATTCATCAGTTTGGATTGATTATTTCAAGGGAGCACAAAATATCAATAATACCTTTATAACAGACTGTATTGACAATAATCTGATATGTACAAATGACCTTATTTTGGCAGAACTTCTTCCATTCCTGATTCATAAAAAAGAATTGAACGTAGTAGATATTTTAAGATCAATAAAAAATATTCCTCTCAATATCGACTGGGATGGTATTATAAAGATGCAGGCATCCAATTTACGTAATGGAATTAATAAGGTGGGTATTCCTGATTTAATAATAATACAAAATGTCATAGATAATGGTTTAAAATTATACACACTGGATAAGCATCTTGTTTTAATGAAAAAGCATTTGAAATTTGACCTGGTTTTATGAAGAGTTTAGCGAGTCATGCCCATGTTTCATGCACATGATCTGTCAGAAAATCTAATTTCCCTGTTTTTTGTATTAGCCTCGACTACATGTCTCGCAGCTTCACTCGGTTAAAAGGCGTCAAAATGTTCGATTTTATCCGCAAACTGCGTCTCGAATGCACCGCACAACTTCTGTTTGAAACAGACGAAACCATCACCAACATCGCTATGAGCTCCGGCTTCAACAGTCCCCACGCACACTCAACAGACTTTTTTAAAGACAGATTCGGAATCTCCCCCGCGGCGAAAAGGGAGAATAATTAGGGTTTGCTGAAAATCAGCTCAACCCATATTTTTATTCGATATTATCTTCAAATCGGGGAATACGCAGTAATGTAGTAGAGAGAAAAAATGTTGCCAGTACGACTAAGTATCTCATAGAATCCTCCGTAAAGGGACAGAATGCATTTCATATACAGTACTAAAGAGGATTATTTACCAGTGAAATCCCCCGTAGTACTAAGGTTAATTAAAACTTCGCGCGAAATTCGCACAAAACCCCTCTCAGAAGCCTGTATGGAGCTTCGCTCCATTCCCTCAAGCAACGTGTTTCTTTGAAACACTGCCTGCTTTCGGCACTAATCGCCTGTTGCTATAATCTATAAAATATTTTTTTAATCAAGAAAAATACAGGTGCATCCTATGGAGCGCGTATTTTCTTTTTTTTTGGTATAAAATTGCCATTTTCAAGGTTATATGTTTTCATAATGAGTAATTTTCAAAAAGTTAATTATTAGAGAATCCCTTCAATGAAAATCAGTTCTTTTTTTTCCCTATCTTCATAAGATTCTTGTAAACTATACGGCTATCGTATCACACTGTAACCAGGGTATTATACTGCAGATACACTGACATGAAATGGATAATACAAGTAAAGAAGAAACAAAGACCACCGTACAACCGACACTGCTCAGGAACGTTCCAATGTTCTCCGGACTGACAGATGAAGAGCTTGACTTGGTCGCCGCATCGTCCGAGGTCGTTTCCTTTGAATCCGGTCATGACATCTTTTCACCCGGTGATCCTGCAAAGCACTCATATGTGGTGATCAGCGGCACTGTAGAGATACTCAGACGGGAAAACTCTTCAATAGTCGGGGCCCCTCCCGTAGAGTCACTGATTGCCAGGCTGATGTCCGGAGATTCATTTGGAGAGATGGAGCTTTTGACGGACGATGCCCATAATGAGATCGCCCGCGCAGCAGAAGATGCCGACATTCTCCTTTTCCCCGCACGGGGAATTACCGTTGAATCCTTTTTGCAGGACCGCTGCTCTCTTGGTGCACGGATGCTCTTTGCTTTTCTCAAGTCTACTGCGTCACGCCAACGCCACGCCCTGAAGGTCATCAAGGATAACTCGCAGGAGATCAAGGAACTCCGCAAGCAGGTCTACGGTGACAAACTCACCGGCCTCTTTAACAAAACATATCTCGAAGAACAGCTTCCGAAACTCCTGAAAGCACATGAAACGCTTGCCCTTATCATGTTTAAGCCCGACAACTTCAAGGAGATAAACGATACCTACGGCCATGAGGCTGGTGATCAGGTCATCGTGCTTATGGCAGGAAACCTTGCCAGACACGCGGGACACAACGACATAACCATACGTTATATGGGAAACGAACTCGCCCTTGTTCTTCCGGACCGCAGCAGAGACGAGGCCCTTGACGAAGCAAAAAGCATACAAGAGAAGATGAATTCCCTTGATATCACAACAGCAACCGGCGGTGAACCATTTCAGATTACCGCAAGCTTCGGGATATCCCTCTTCCCGGATCATGCATCCTCAGCCGCGGATCTGATTGCTCTTGCCCATGAACTCCCCCTCGTGGGTCGCGGACGCGGGGGGAACATCATTCTCTTCCCGGAGGACACATAGTGTGACAGCTGCCGAATTTCTATTAAAAAAAATTGAGATATTCTCAACCCTTGAACCATCAGAGTTTCAGCTTCTTCTCTCCCTCATGAAAGGACTCCGTATTACGAAAGGTGAGACGCTTTTCCGAGAAGGCGATGAGGGAGCAGAGATGTTTATCCTGCTTGGCGGTACAATCGGCATTACCGTCACATTGAGTGACGGCAATGAAATGACAATTTCCGAGATACACACCGGCGATTTTTTCGGAGAGATGTCGATAATCGAACAGCTACCCCGCTCCGCGTCCGCAGTTGCATTGGAAGACACGGACCTTCTGTCGCTTGATGCGGCTGACTTCATGAAGCTGATCGACACAGCGCCGGAGGCCGCTGTAAAAATACTTCACAAGATGCTGGGAATTAACGCACTTCGGCTGAACTCTACCGGCAGGTTTGTTTCTGAAATGGTCCAGTGGGGAGAAAACGCACGCCGCAGAGCCATAACCGATGAGGCGACAGGACTATTCAACCGCCGATATCTTGATGACACCATCGACTCACTGTTCAGAAGAGCGAAAATGGAGAAGAAATACTTCTCATATGCAATGTTTGATCTGGACCGTTTCGGAGCGCTCAATAAACAGTATGGTCTGCAGTTTGGTGACCAGGTGATAGTTGCCATGGCGAAGAAGTTTTCTGAGGCCTTTACAGAATCGGACATACTCGTGCGGTACGGAGGGGATGAGTTTATCTTCCTCTTTCCTGACACGTTGCCTTCCGAGGTACTGGAACGGTGCCGGAAACTGTGCAGTGTTTAGCGGAGTGTCCGTTTCCCCGAGCATCCCGAACCCACAATAAGCTGCAGTCTCGGTTTACCTCTGT
>CAZAHA010000018.1:4250-22093 GCA_964484915.1 uncultured Leptospirales bacterium | reverse complement strand
GGGAAAAAAGGAAGAAGGTCCCGGACTCGTATGCCGTACCGGGACTCTATATATGGGGACAACGGGAAGCTGCGCTGCCAGGCAGAGAGATGTACCGTCTTCTTCATGAAAACGGCTGGCCGGTGAAGCGTATGGTCCACTCCGGCGGGCACTTTATCCCGGAGGGCGGAATAACATACGCACTGGATTGGCTGGACGATACGATACCGTAGGGGAAATCAGCTGTTGCAGCAACAGCCGCCGTCCTTCTGGCAGGCAGGCGCCGCTTCCGCTTTCTTCTCCGTTTTCGAATTTTTCGACGCAGAACCGCCCTTGTAGTCGGTTACGTAAAAACCGGAGCCCTTGAAGATGATTCCGGCCCCGCCGCCTATCAGCCGTTTTACGGACCCGCCGCACTCCTCGCACCGGGTAAGCGGCTCTTCGCTCATGGACTGAAAGTACTCAAACGTCCTGTTGCAGTCGTTGCATTTATACTCATATGTCGGCATAGTATACCCTCATCAAAATCGTCAAGATTACCTGAACCGGGACGATAAACGCCCGGCCGGTTATTCATCTTATGCAAAATGACAGCGAGAAAAGTCAAGAAAATATCGTAAATAACGAATATAAAGCCGAATGCAACGATGCAAAAGTCCGCTGACTCCCTGTTCAGCACAATGAAGAACACCATGAACGCGGCAACATGGATACGGTATTGATCTGTTACCCGAAACCAAATAATCCCGCTATGATAACCGGTTCTGCGCATGACGCACGCGGGAGTCTGCACGCGTAATATTTATTCTTGACAACGGGACGCTCCGTATAACACGATTTATCAGCCGCTCCACAAAACAATTACCTGGTCGTGCGGGCGTGCTGACAGGGTTTTACACACAATACACATCATATTCCCTGCACTACCGACGTGTTCTGCGGGATTTGGTGCCGTATGTATCCTTGATTCCAAACAGTACTCAATGGTTAAACATGTTTTCTTATCATTCATCTTCTTCACCTGCCCTGCCCTACGGAAAGCATCTTTACAGGGCGCTGTTTCTGGTTCCACTGTTACTTTCCTTTATCATGAAGACCGAAGCGGTAACCTCGGATATTCTGCTGGGCAGAATCATTAAAAGCCTGATGCTCTTTTCGTATCTGCTGCTCATTCTTACTATTTTTCTTACAGACAGACATACCCTGATACGGCTGAAAATCGATCAATGGCTCATTCTGGCGTACATGATCTGCTGCCTCTTTTCGGAAATCGTCATACATCATACGGTTACCGTCAGAAGCATCGGTTTTTCAATCGAATTACCCGTTATATATCTTGGCATCACCATGTTTTTCCGTTCCGTATACAAAGACGCGGAGCGGGACAGCATGTGGGTGCTGAACATCACTCTGGCACTGCTGTTTATACACATTATTATCGGCTTTATCATGTCCAACACACTTTTAGTCGGACATGTCTCAAATCTTGGGGACCTGCGTTCTGTTGCCGTGAAGGGGCTGTTTGACGGTACAAACAAGTTCGGCTTTGTGTGCATGGCTGCCGGCATGATCGCATCTTCCCTCTTCCTGAAACATCTGTATGACGGCAAACCTTCGATATCACTGATTTACGCACTGGTCGCGGTTGTATCGCTTTACTCCATATTCAGGTCCATCTCCAGAGGCTCGCTGTTTGGATTCGGCATTTACTGTATCGTCATGCTTATTCTTCTCCTCTCGAAACCGCATCTGCGCGACCTTCTCGACAGGAAGGTAATTTATACCGGTATGGCTCTCTTCGCACTCATCGCGGGAATTCTGACGTTCAGCGGCATACTGCACAGCTTTATTGAGAAGTTCAAGTTTGGATCGACTCTCCGCTTTTCATTCTGGATGACATTCCTGGGCGACTATGTGTCGCGGTTTCCGGGTATAGACACGATATTCGGAAGCGGTTTCGACGCCCACTCGATAAATCCCTATCCCAAACACGTAACGCTGCACAGCATGTATCTTGAGCATCTTGGCCGTTCAGGGCTTGTTGGTTTCCTGCTGATCGGCAGTATACTCTGGATCCAGATCAAGAAGCTCTTGTCCCTTCCCGCGCTGTGGTATCTGGTTGGCATACCGGCCGGTTATCTCGCGCACGCTGTTTTTGAGGCGAAGATAATCGTGGGAAACACAAACACGGCGGCGCTTTTCTTTCTGATTATTCTTGCCCTGCCGCACATGTTCTGGGATCGCGATGCAAAAGCGCCGTCATAATCATCACAGCCTGCATGAACACACTCGTCCGTACGGGAACCGGAATTTTTACAGATCAAAAAGCAGTGCTATATGAAGAAGAACAATAAACAGCGCATTTTTCTCAATTCGATAATTGTTTTTGTAAATTCGATCGCCGACAAGGGAATCTTTGTGATAATCAGTATCGTTCTTGCGCGGTACTTCTCGGTCGATGATTACGGCGTGTATACAACCGCCCTTTGGTATGCGACCTTCTTCTCATCCTTTACGAACATAGGCATAAACCAGTCCGTGATCCGTTCTATTAATCTTGAATCACAGTATGACAGAGAACACTTTGCCAATGCGCTTCTCATAAAGACCGTCCTCGCGTTTATCGTATATCTTTCCATGGTTCTGTCGCTGTTTATCATTTCGAAGACAAGCAGCATGTACGACGGAGATACAATCTATCTTATCCTTGTTTTCGGGATAATCAGGATCGGAAACGAGTATCTGCAGGTGTTCAAGGCACTGTATGAGGCTCGTGAAAAGTTTTTCACCTCATCCCTTATTCTGACCTCTTTTTCACTCTCATTCCTGATGGGAACAGTAGTGGTCATCTTTGTAAACGGCAGCTACTTCCATGTCGCATATATCCGTCTCGGTATCGTAATCGCGTTCATTGCGCTGTATGCGCTTTTGACCTTCCGTTCGTTTCAGCCGCGGTTTGATCCAAAAACACTACGCAGATTTATTGAGGGAGCCGTTCCATTCGGCCTGTCGACCATATTCAACAATACGTACCAGCGTCTGAACGGCATCATCCTTTCGCTCATACACGGTACGGTCTACACCGGCATCTTTCAGAACGGTTTCATTTTTTTGTCGACCCTTCAGTTCATACCGAGCGAATTCAGGCGTGTCCTGCTGCCTTTTCTTTACAAGAATGCTATAGATAAAAAGGCGCATATGTTCCAGTTTGCCTTTGAAATATACTCAAAAATTTATGCTGTAATTTCTTTATATATATTCACTATACTCTTTCTTTTTGCAAGAGACATTATTCTGCTTGTTTTTACCAACGATTATATACAGTCTGTACCGGTACTGGTTGTATCCTCATTTTCGGTCCCCTTTATTTTTAATATCGCACCTGTTATCATAACTTCAATAGACAGGCAGAAGATAAACACGCAGATTAAGGGAGGTGCAGTACTTTTGAATATTGCGGCCGGACTGGTACTGATAAAATTCTACGGCGCGGTCGGTGCCGCATGGACAGCAGTTGTATCGAGTATCACTGTCTATATCGCATCACACATATATCTTGTAAAGAACGGTCACATAAAATACCGCTCTGTTTTTATCAACAACTGCAAACTCATCGCAATCTCCGCCCTGATCATCACCGTTCATATGTATCTTGACTACAAACTGTATTTCATGATTGACATGATTGTCGTCACAATCCTCTACGGTGTGTTCAATCTGCTCTTTATTGTCGACAGGGAAGACATCCGTATAGTACGTGAAATAATCGGCTTGAAGACACATGACCGTAACTGACTGCACAGACATCATTATCCGTCTTGAAAAAAAATACGGGCTCCTCGACAGAAGAATACAGGGAGTCATTATATGGCAGGCACTGCGCACATTTATTTTCTATAAGATTACAGAGAAGACAGGCGTCTCGCAGACACGCCATACGGAAAAAAAGAAACCACAGGAGAGAATCGCAGCAATTCCGTCCTTTCTCCGCAGCTGTCTGCTGTTTAATCCGTATTTTGACTGCAGAAAATGCGACAGTATGGTGTTTGACCACAGCAGAAAGATGAAGATTGAGAGTTCGTTTATAGACATACATACGCACTATCTCATCCAGTCGCTTCGCGGGAAAGAATCCGTCACCGTTTACGAAGAACCGTTCCAGAACCGGCACCTTACACGGGCAGAACCGGGCAGAAAGCACATGGACTTCATTCAGATTCTCTCGAATGTGATACCCCATGTGATGCCCGTCTTCCTCAACAAAAGCGAGAAGACCCTGCTTGGGAATGTCAGGTGCGAACTAAACGAAACACTCGGCATCGACCTGGACCTTATCCCGTACGTTACCCACCAGATCAGAAAGTTCAAGGTACTGTACGGCCTTCTGTCGATCCTCTACTCCATTAAAAAACCAAAAAGGATATTCGTACTGGTCGGGTACGGTCATCCTGCACATATTGCCGCCGCGAAGAAGAAAGGAATAGAAACAATAGAAATTCAGCACGGCATCATTTCAGTATACCATCCGGGATACCACTACCCCCACGTTCCAAAGGGGTCTCTGGAATACTTCCCTGACAGGATCTGTCTGTGGGACACGTTCTGGAGGAGCGCGTGTTCGTATCCACTTCCCAATGAGGCCCTTACGGTGACAGGTTTTGAATACATGAACCGTATGGTACAAAAGTACAGGAATATCACCCCCGACGGCAAAACAATACTCGTCGTATCACAGGGGGCATTGGGCAACGAAATGGCGAAGGTCATATACGATAACCGGAATGATCTTGGGGACTACACCATTTTGTATAAACTTCACCCGGGAGAGTATGACAGATGGCGCGACTATGAACACCTGAAATTACTTGACAGTACATGCAGCAATGTTACGATTATAGACAATAACGATACACCACTGTATCATATGCTTGCATCGGCTGCGTTCGTGATCGGCGTCTATTCGACCGTCCTTTACGAGGCACTCAATTTCCGCTGCAAAATAATTCTGCTTGATTTACCGGGTATTGAATTTACTCGCCACCTTTCCGACAGGACAAAAGCCGTCATCTTGCCAGCAGGTAAACGGTTGCGTTCTGTTTTATAAACCGTTCCGGAACAGGGTACCGTCTTGAAGAAACTGTCATATATCCGCAATCACTTCCGTCTGTACACAGAAACGATTCTCATGAAATACCGTCTGCTGCCGGCTGATACGGACTGGGAAGGCATCAGCCCGGTTTTCATCATCTCTACCGGACGGTCCGGTACCAGTTTCTTCGCTTCATTATTCAGTGAATTCTCCGGCACCTACGCCGTGCACGAACCGGATCCAACCTTTCTGCACATGTGCATAACACACGCGTCTGACCTACAGCCGGTGGAAAAAACGGCTCGCTACATGCTGTATAACCGGAGTGCCCTGTGCCGAGACGCAAAGAGAAGTGGTGCGAACCGGTATATCGAGTCCAACAACCGTCTCTTTTCGCTGGTAAAGCCGCTCCGCTTCGCGTTCCCCGATTCCAGGATCATCCACATAATCAGGGACGGCCGTGACTATGTATCATCGGGAATGAACAGAAACTGGTACACCGCAGACGACACCGATCACCGTCTATCAGCCGTCAGTTTTCCCGACGATCCCTGCCATGACACATGGGACAGTATGTCGCGTTTTCAGAAGATCTGCTGGAGGTGGCAGAAAAAGGATGGTTTCATACATGATGCACTCAGGGACGATCCAAAATCAATTACGGTAAAATTTGAGGATATCTTCAACTCTATCGGCAACAGCGGCCTGTACCGTATCATCGATTTTATCGGTCTGACGCGTGAAGAGGCCGAACCAATTATAAAAAGGCAGATCGAAACAAGAATTAACAGCAACAAAACGGAATCTTTTCCGCGCTGGAGCGAATGGGATGCACATACAATGGCCCGGTTTGATGATGTATGCGGCAGACATATGCGCCTGTATGGATACTATTCCTGAAAACGAAATCTGACGTCCGGACATTTCCGGTAATCCCGTACAAGGAGTACGTGGGGGGATCATGATATACAAATATTCTATCAAGCATAATCAGAGCGTGCATTCAGTTCTCTTTCATTTACTGACGAATCTTTTCAGGAATGTGTCGTATCCGTTTGCGCGTCCTGTTCAAACTGACATGCAGTTTGTCTTTGTGGTTGGATGCGGCCACAGCGGCACGACGCTTATGGCGGCCAAGCTTGGCAACGCGCCAAAATGCATGGCGATAGGTCGGGAAACGAAACGGTTCCTTCCCGAAACGGGCATCGGCTCGTCTGTGACCGCCGTAGAGGAGTGGATCTACTTCGCAGAGCTCCTTGGCCGTTGTGTGATTATCGAGAAAACGCCCAAACATATACATGTCATGAAAAGGATATCGAAGATCATTCCCGGCGCCAAGTTCATTGTCATGGTACGCAATCCACTGGACAACTGCGCATCCATGACCAGCCGATTCGGTTCGGTACGATATGCAATAGAGCGGTGGATTCTTGACAATTCGTGCATTCTTCCGGTATTGTCCGACACCGCCAATTACAAAATTGTAAAGTACGAGAAACTGACCGCCTCGCCTGAGCGTACGCTCAGGGACGTGTGTGATTTTGCCCGAATACCCTGGGATCCTGCTATACTTACAGCCGGAGAAACGATATACGACACGACAAACCAGGATCCGAACATGACGATCAGGCGGTCACAGGTCTCCAGCAGAATCACGCCGAACAACGGCAACTGGCAAAGAACGCTTGGTAAAAGCGATGAGGAACTGGTTATTACGAAAACAATGAAACTGGCAAAGCAGCTTGGCTATACCCGTGAAGAGATTTACGGATATCTGCAGTAGCTAAAACGTCCGAGCATACATTTTACGCCTTTCGCTTCCATGTTATCTGGACGTTGACGATATAGTTCCATGCCGTCGCCACAACAATCCCCACCAAATCGGCCAGATACACATTAACACCGAAAACCGCAGTCATGTATTTAGCCACCGAGTAATTGATGAGCGCTCCCAGAAAGCATACGACATGAAACAGGAGGAGCCCCTTGACAAACGGCCACACAAGGCGGAGCCTGCTGTCGCGGAAGGTCCAGAAATTATTGAGGACATAGTTGGAAACAATACTCAACTCTATCGCCAGGACGAGGGAAAGGTCATGGTTCAGGTGGAAAAGATTTAAACCGGCATAGAGCATTCCCAGATTGACGAAAACTCCGGAAAATCCCACCATGCCGTATTGTATGAAGCTGAACGGCAGTATTCTGCCGATGGATAGGTCATAAATCGCAAGCAGGTATTCCAGCACGATCGATGTTGTAAGCTTGCTCTCGCCGTGAATGCGCGGTTTAAACACAAAACCGACCTCCTTAATCACGGTGCCCTTTATCCTGGCAAGAAACTCCAGAAGGATCTTGAATCCCCTGGGATTGATCTTCTCGCCGGCACGCTCGAAAACCTCGCGGCGGATTCCAAAAAATCCGCTCATGGGATCTGACACCGAGCTGTTAATGAAAGCGTTTGCGATGATCGTCGCACCCCACGATAGAACATGCCGCCGTTTTGACCAGCCGTCTATGCCTCCACCCTCCGCTTTACGGGATCCGATGACAATATCAGCGCCTTTTTCAAACTCCCTGATGAAATCCGGGAGCACCTTCTCGTCATGCTGCAGGTCCGCGTCCATGACGAGAAGATAGTCACCGCGAGCGGCAGCAAAACCGTCAAGAACCGCTGATGAGAGGCCGCGCTCGTGCAGTCTGCGTATAACGTTGAGATTATGCCGTGAACGGCTTGCGTCCTTTGCGATTTTCCAGGTTCCGTCGGGCGAATTGTCATCCACAACGATTATTTCGTACCGGTATCCCTCAAGGACGGCGTCGATACGGTTTATCGCGATGATAATGTTTTCGGCTTCGTTATATGTAGGCAGAATCACCGATACCGTAATGCCGTTCATTGCAGTGCTCCATATTCTTTTTCAAATTCGCGCCTGTAGTCGTCCCAAACGGCATAGGCAGGGTTGCCGTTCAGTCCCCTTCTTTCCCGGACATCATACTCCCACGGCTTGGGGCGGAGTGAGTAGCCCGAATAATGAATGAGGTACAGCCTGCAGCTTTTCATATATCTTCGTATCTGCTTGTCTGTTCCGTTGCCTCCTGCACCCCAGTTCCTGAAATTGTATCCCTGCGGGAGGACATACAGCCTCTGGCCTGCAGCGGCAAAATACGTGTTGATGACATTCTGGTCGAGGAACTTGGGGTTTTTGTCTGTACGCTCCCGGACAACCGTCTGAAGAGCATTATACGTGGCTTCTCCGGTTATATGTCTGCTTACCGAAAAGAGGCCGGAATTAATCTTTTTCCAGTGTACGTATCCTTCATAGGAAAGAAGGTCGCCGCTGTTCACCGCGATAACATCATAGGGGAGAAGCAGCTTCGGCATGAAATTTTGTACACAGAGCATGTCCGTGTCCAGAAAGATGACCCGTTCATGATCGGCCACCATAAAGGTCTCCAGTGTCAGGTAAGCCGCCTTGTGCTCGTCGGTGAGACAGCTTGTGTTTCTGTACAGTTCGTTCTCCTTCTCAACGAAACGGGCATTTGGGTAGATCCTGGAAATTCGGTCACGGCTTTCCCGTGAGAGACGGGAGAGGGCGTTGTCGTAAAAAAAGTAAAAGGGAACGGCGTCCACGCCTGGTATGTGTTTCTTCATCGAGTACAAAAGCAACAGGCATCCGGGAAGGAAGTTGTCGTCGGCAGTTGAACAGAATGCGATCTCGTCCATCGTAACCGGACGGTTACGCCGCATCTCAGATCCTCTCATCGGCCAGGCTGCGGCCATATCGGCATAGACGATCGCCTTACGAACGGCATTTTTCAGTTTTTCTACCATTTCAATAACTATCCACGCAGATAATGTACAGATGTCCTGTATCCATAATGAGGTCCGGAGGGCCTGCCGCACACATGTCATCTGCCCTGAGGCGTACCGTTACAAAAGCGTACCAATCCGACATGCCGCACAACCACAGCCAGATCCAGCAGGCACACGATACTGTGACTGGAGCTGCTTGTGATTGGCAAGTTTTTTTCGTACCGGCTGAAAGCGGATGGTCGAAACCCGCGCAAATGTACACGAAGCGGATAACAAAAAGTCCCGGAAACCGGGACCCTCTGTCTAACGGGTATGTTACAGGTTGAACCACTTACGGATGTCGTCAATCTTGTCGACCTTCTCCCACGGGAAAATGTCACGGCCGAAATGGCCGTATGCAGCCGTCTGGGCGTACGACCAGCCGCTTGGATTCTTAAGCCCCAGCGCATCGATAAGTGCGGCAGGACGGAAGTTAAAGATTTCATCGGACTCAAGAAGTCTCTGTACCTGGTCCTCGTCAACCTTGGCGGTACCGAAGCAGTCGACATTAACCGACAGCGGTTTCGGAACACCAATCGCGTATGATACCTGGACCTCGCACTTGGAAGCAACGCCGGCCGCGACCAGGTTCTTTGCGACATAGCGCCCGTAATACGCTGCCGAACGGTCTACCTTGGAGGGGTCCTTTCCGGAGAACGCGCCACCGCCGTGACAGCCTACGCCGCCGTACGTATCTACGATAATCTTCCGTCCGGTGAGTCCGGCGTCGCCGTGCGGTCCACCGATAACGAACTTGCCGGTCGGGTTGATAAAGTACTCGGTGTTTGAAGTAAGCAGACCCGTGTGCCCGAGGACCTGCTGGATTACCTCGATCATGTCCTTTCGGATGAGTTCAAGGTCAACATCATCGGTCTGGTGCGAGATAACAACATTGGTGATCTCCTTGGGCTTACCGTTTACGTGGAGAATGGATACCTGAGACTTGGAGTCCGGCCTGAGATACGGAATATCGCCCCGCTTGCGTATCTTCTGCAACTCGTCCAGAAGCTGGTGCGAGAAGAGAATCGGCGCCGGCATGAGCTGCGGCGTCGCGTCCGAAGCATATCCGAACATCATCCCCTGGTCTCCGGCACCCTGCTCTTCATACAGCCCCTCTCCGGCGGTGACACCCTGCGAGATGTCGGGAGACTGTCCGTGGAGACGCTTCACGTATTCAAACGTGCTGTAGCAGAACTCGTATTCCTCCTTGCTGTAGCCGATCTCCTCAACCATCTTGCGCGCGATCTCCTCCGAATTAATCTCGTCCCATTTGCTGCACGTGATCTCTCCGATGTTTGCGAGGAAATTTGTTCCGACTGCGGTTTCACACGCGACCCTGCTTGACGGGTCCTTCGCGAGACACGCGTCAAGTATCGCGTCCGAGACCTTGTCGCAGACCTTGTCCGGGTGCCCTTCGCTGACGGATTCGGATGTAAAAACGTGGTCCTTCTTGATCTTGCTCATCATGTACTCCTGGTATTATAGTATCGGTACCGCGCGTACGCACCGCGCGGTGTTTTAAATGATTTTTAGTATCGGTAATGCTCCGGCTTGAAGGGACCGTCCTGCGGTACACCAAGATACTCTGCCTGTTCCCTGGTGAGCCTTGTAAGCTTGGCGCCGACACGGCCGAGGTGCAGCATGGCGACTTCCTCATCCAGCTTCTTGGGCAGCGTATAGACCTTGTTCTCAAGACCGCCGCGTGCGAGCATAAGCTGGGCCAGAGTCTGGTTGGTAAACGAGTTACTCATAACAAAAGACGGGTGGCCTGTCGCACAGCCAAGGTTGACCAGACGTCCCTCCGCGAGGATGATGATGGATCGTCCTGACTTCATCTTGAAAAGATCAACCTGCGGCTTGATGTTTGTACGGACAATACCATCGGCCGTCTCGAGATAGTGCATGTCGATCTCGTTGTCGAAGTGGCCGATGTTGCAGACGATCGCCTCGTCCTTCATCTGCTCCATATGCTCACCGCGGATAACGTTATAGCACCCGGTTGTTGTCACAAAGATGTCCGCTGTTCCTACGACATCCTCAAGCTCTACGACTTCGTACCCGGCCATGGTCGCCTGAAGCGCACAGATCGGGTCAATCTCGGTCACCACAACACGCGCTCCCATGCCGGCCAGCGCCTGAACAGAACCCTTGCCCACATCACCGTATCCGCAGACTACACAGAGCTTGCCGGCGATCATCGTGTCAGTCGCACGCTTGATGCCGTCTATAAGCGACTCGCGGCAGCCGTAGAGGTTATCAAACTTGGACTTGGTCACCGAGTCGTTGACGTTTATCGCGGGAAAGAGAAGCTCGCCGGACTCCGCGAGCTGATAGAGCCGGTGAACGCCGGTTGTGGTCTCCTCAGACACCCCCTTGATCTTCTCGGCAATCCGGGTCCATTTGTTCGGGTTCTTCTGATAGCTGTCCTTCAGACGGTTAATAACAAGTTGAAACTCCTTGTTGTCGTACTTTTTGTCAAGAATCGACGGATCCTTCTCGGCCGCAACGCCCTTGTGTACCATCATTGTCGCATCACCGCCGTCGTCGACGATAAGGTCGGGACCGCTTCCGTCAGGCCAGGTCAGCGCCATCTCCGTACACCACCAGTATTCCTCGAGTGTTTCGCCCTTCCATGCAAAGACCTTTGCCAGACCCTTCTTCGCAACTGCTGCGGCGGCATGGTCCTGCGTCGAGAATATATTGCATGACGCCCATCGTATGTCGGCGCCGAGTATTGCCAGTGTCTCAATAAGCATCGCCGTCTGGATCGTCATGTGAAGGCTGCCGGTAATCTTGAGTCCGGAAAGCGGCTTCTCGGTTCCGTACTTATCGCGCGCAGCCATGAGGCCCGGCATCTCGTTTTCGGAGAGTGCCATCTCCTGGATTCCCCAGTCGGCAAGCGACATGTCTGCAACCTTGTAATCCAGAGCCGAATCGATTATTTCTGTGCTCATACTGTCTCCTTTTGTATTACATTGTGTTTTTTTGCAAGATATAAGTGTATATTCAAATCATGCGATACCGGGTATCCTGAATAATCCAGAACCGAGAAACCGCACGCTGAAAGCTGTTTTGACAAATCGTTACGGGTAAAACCCGGCCACAGATCTCCATACCGTTCGTGAAGCTCACGATTGTCGTGCCGGTCAAAGTCAACCAGAACGAAATAGCCTCCGTCCCTGATTGTCCGCCGTATCTCAGAAAGCCCCTCCCCGGGATCGGAAAGATGATGCAGGACAAGGATAAGTACGGCGCAGTCAACCTCATTGTCCCGCATGGGAAGATGTTCTATCGCGCCGATCCTGAAATCAGGTGCTGTCTGTTCGTCGAACCGGGAGCATGCAAGACGGATCATTTCCGGCGAGTTGTCCACGCCGATGACAGTGGTGTATGCACCGGCAAGGCGTTCGCAAAAATCGCCGTTACCGCATCCAAGATCGGCTATGGCACGAATATCATACGAACGAAGCATGGAAAGAATGGAACCGTACAGATCGAGTGACCCGATAATGTCGCGCTTGAGCTCCGTCCACTTGTCCGCAATGCTGTTAAAGAAGCGCTTCGTCCGCTCGCGGCGTTCCGTAAGCACATCGGTGCACCGTTTGCGGAGTGAACCGGTGAGATACGGACGAATCCTCTCTTGAAGCATCATACAGATTTCGCTTTCCGGTGACTCATGATAGTAATAGTAGATGAAAAGCCCGTCCCGCCTGTTCCGTATGAGCGACGCATCAAGCAGTATCTTAAGGTGGCGTGAGACCCGTGACTGGCCCATCCCCAGTACGGAGACAAGTTCGTTAACGGTCAGTTCATAGTCAAAGAGTACGGCAAGAAGCGTCAGACGTGTCGGATCGGCCAGGGCTTTCAGCTGTTCAAGAATCATATGCAGTTACATCAGGATATCTTGATATATAGTCAAGATATTTTTTGGTAATACGGTTTTTAAAATTCGGTAAATACTCTTTACTCTCATATACTGATCCAAAAAACTGTTTACGGCACCGCCCATTTGCGTATATACGTCTGTTTTGTGCTCCTGCCTCTGGCACCGTCATGCGCCGGAGCGCGGGAATATCACACGGATAACCGTTTTTTAAATTGCACGGACCATTTATGAACAACACAGAAACATTGATACACGAAAATGAGCGGACACTTCTTGAATGGGACGATGTCATATCGCTCTTTTGCGCGTACTGCACAAGCGACGGCGCGAAGGCGCTGTACAGAAACCTGACCCCCTGTACCGTACAGGAGGCGAACATCCGCGGAACCCGTATCGGAGAACTGAAGGAAGCGATCATCCGCGACGACACGCCGGACTTTTCACCGCTCTTTCCTGTTGAAAAGGATCTGTCGTATGCCTCCAAGGGAGGGGTTCTTCCGCTTGAGGCACTGTACAGGATCGGCAGAAGCTGTACGACAACCGGTAACCTCATACGGTATTTCAGCACTAACCGTGACCTCTTTCCCGTCACGATGCCGCTTGCCGCATCCATTTCGGACGTCTCCCCGCTCGCGAAGGTCATAACACAGTCGATAACCGACGATATAAAACTCGATATCCGGTTCTATCCCCATATCGGGCGACTCCAGCAGCAGATATCCGCTCTGGAGCAGGAGATACAGGCGAAGCTCTCATCGATGGTCCATACCCAGGAACTTCGGGACCACCTGCAGGAATCCATTGTTACCACCCGGTCCGAGAAGTACGTGGTGCTGATAAAATCGTCCGCCAAGGGAAAGACGGCGGGATCAATAATCGACACCTCGGCAAGCGGCGCCACCTACTACTTCGAGCCGGCTTCAGTCGCCCCGCTAAACAGCAAGCTGCTCCATCTCAAGAACGACCTTAACCGGGAACTCCATGCTGTACTGCGCGACCTGTCGCATCAGGCCGGCTCATACGCAGACGAAATCGCCGAAAACCTGAGGTGTGCCTACCGGCTCGATTTTCTGTACGCGTGCGCCCGTCTCAGTATCAGATACAACTACTCCCGTGTTACACTGACTGACGATTACACACTCAACCTGTACAGTGCCCGCCATCCACTTCTGGAAGCCGATGACACCATCGATGTTGTTCCCAACACGGTCCAGCTTGACGCGGAACACGGCGGTATCATCATCAGCGGCGCGAACACCGGCGGTAAGACTATTCTTTTGAAAACCGTCGCGCTTGCGGTCCTGCTTGCGCGGTACGGACTGCACGCGCCGGTGGCTCCCGATTCGCATGTCGGCGCCTTCCGGAAGATCATGGTTGATATCGGGGATGATCAGAGCATAAAACAGTCGCTCTCAACCTTTTCCGGACAGATCGTGTCGGTCAACAGGATGATCGAGGAGGCATCACCGGAAACCCTCCTCATAATTGACGAGATTATCTCCGGCACAAACCCGCGCCATGCGGCAGCTCTGGCGATGGCGATTCTTGCCCACTTCTCGATTCGGAAGGCGCGGGTAATCGTTTCAACTCACTATCCGGAACTCAAGGAATACGCGCACCGGGACGGCTACTATCTCAACGCATCGGTCAGCTTTAACACGGAAACACTGAAGCCGACATACCGACTCCTTACCGGGACACCGGGAACAAGCTACGCGTTTGAGATTGCGAAGAACTATGGCATGTCCGCCTCCATCCTGAGCCGCGCGGAACAGTTTCTTACACAAAATGAGATCGTATCCGACCGCACGATAGAACAGGTGAACCGCCTCGAACATGAGCTTGAAGAGAAGAGGGCCGAACTTGACCGCCGTCTTGCCTCGCTTGAGAAGCAGCGGGACAATTACTACGAGCTGAACCGGAAGCTCAGGATGAGGATCCAGAGCGCCAAGGAGGAGTCCGCCCTCGGCATCGTTGAGACGGTCGAACATCTCAGGGAGGAAATCACAAAGCGGCTGTCGCACACCAAGGAATTGTCGGAGTCTGAAGCGCAGCGTATGCTGGCAACACTGGACGGCCACGCAGACAACGCGCGTGAAAGCGCGCGCAAGTTCAAGGAGACACGTTTCTCCGGAGAATACCTGCCGTTTGATGAAGCGAGAGCACGGCCCGGCATGAAGGTGTTCGTGGTACCGCTTGAAAAACGGGGGGTCATTGACTCGATCGATACACGGAAGAAGGAAGCGCTCATCACCCTTGGCGCGCTCAAATCCCGGTACGGTTTCGACAGACTTCGTATGACGGACGATATGCCGTATGAGGAAGAGATCACACCGCAGAAAGCGCGGTCTGCCGAAGTGACCGCTGCCCAACCACACGGGGACGCACCCGAAGCAGAACTGACCATTCAGACCAGTGACAATACCGCAGACCTCCGCGGCATGCGCGTCGACGAGGCAATCGTGCACCTGGACCGGCAGCTTGACCAGTTTATCAGACGGGGTCTCCACGCCGCGGTCATCATACACGGCCATGGAACAGGCGCGCTCAAGAATGCTGTCCGCGACCACCTTCGGAAGCAGCAGTTTATACGCTCAGTCAGGCCCGGCGAACAGGGCGAGGGAGGAGACGGCGTTTCCATCGTTACCCTGTAGCAGTGTACGGATTATGTGGCATTTTTTGTTGACAGCACCTGGAACGCACTATGATATATACACATACCGCTGATAACCAGCGAAAAGAGGTACCTTACGACAACATGTATCATATAAAACGTCTGCTTCTGCCTGTTGGGCTTGTGCTCATGCTCATTCCCTCGCCGGTCTACTGCCTCATGAACATGGAAGTCTTCAGCGGATACACCTTCGCCGGTCAGGTTGGGGAACTTGAAACGACAAATGACGCGTCCGGTCTCAATTCCGGATTCAGGTTTAACGCGCTTTACCGTATACCCGCAGCCGATTTCGGCCTTGGCGGATTCATGCAGGCGGCGCCGCTGCGGTACTCCATTGACGACAAGAATTATGAGCTTTTCAAACTCTCCATGGGTATCGATACCTTTATACGGTACAAGAATGACTCTATTCCGGTATACCCTTATGTGCGCTACGGCCTGGCAATCTATGACAAGTCTGAAACAAAGCTCATTAATTCAAACGATATCACGATTAACGAGTTCCGATTCAAGGCATCGTACTACGGTATCGGCGTCTCCTATCCTATTGTTCCCATGCCCGTCATAGACGTCCATGTTTTTCTTGAATACCTGTACGACATATCACAGATCGGGGATGATTCATATCTCCGCTGTAACAAGATAAATATCGGCATGTTTATGTCCATTTAGGCTTCCGGTGATCCAAAAATAATATTTGACATCATCCGCCGCTTTCAAAGTATTTTATCTAATGTACTGACCAAGGCAGAAGTCAGTCCCGTGTTATCGATGCTGTCCGATTAAGCGGGCAGAACCTCACGGCTGCCATGGACGTTACCCGTTTTCTGCTCGTTCTTATTGTACCATATTCCAGAATGGAGGCCGCATGAAAGGTGCCCGTCAGGTTGTTGAAAGCCTATTACACGAGAATGTCGAATACATGTTCGGTTACCCCGGAGGGGTCGTCATTCCGATATTCCATGAACTTTTTGATTCCCCGATAAAATTTGTGTTAACCAGACATGAACAGGGGGCGATCCATGCCGCCGACGGATACGCCCGTGCAAGCGGAAGGACAGGCGTTGTTATCGCGACATCAGGCCCCGGCGCGACCAATCTTGTTACCGGACTGGCCACCGCCTACATGGATTCGATTCCGCTTGTTGTCCTCACCGGACAGGTATCTACCGAGATGATCGGTAACGATGCGTTTCAGGAAGCGGATGTTACCGGCATTACAAGACCAGTCACCAAGCACAACTACCTTGTCCAGGACATTGCCGACCTTCCCCGCATCATCAAGGAGTCGTTTTATATCGCCTCCACGGGACGGCCTGGACCAGTCGTTATCGACATTCCCGTAAACATATCCAACGCAGAATCCGACTATTCATATGATTTTTCCGTAGATCTCCGCGGGTATAAGCCGGTATACAACGGCCATCCCGTACAGATCCGCAAGGCAGCGGACCTGATCAGCCAGGCGAAACGGCCGGTCATATACGCAGGCGGAGGCGTCATTATCTCTGACGCATCTGCTGAACTGAGGGAACTGGTACAGAAAACAGGAATCCCAGTCACCACAACACTCCTTGGGCTGGGTGCCTATCCCGAAACGGACGCCCTCTCCCTCGAGATGCTCGGCATGCACGGCACCTATTACGCAAACCATGCCGTGAACGAATCGGACCTGCTGATCGCTGTGGGTGCCCGCTTCGACGACCGTGTCACCGGCAAGATATCAGAGTTTATTCCGCATGCCCGGGTCATCCATATAGATATCGATCCCGCGTCTGTTTCCAAGAATGTCGTTGTTGATGTACCTATCGTCGGCGACTGCAAGCGCGTCCTTTCCGAGCTGAATGCTGTCGTTGAAAGACCAGACATCGAAGAATGGCGGAAAAGCGTTCAGGAAACCAAAAAGACACATCCTCTCTACTTCGACCGTGAGAGCGACTCTATCAAGCCGCAATATGTGGTTGAGAAGCTCTACGAGCTGACGAAAGGTGAAGCCGTCATCACCACAGAGGTCGGTCAGAACCAGATGTGGGCTGCCCAGTTCTACAAGTACACACAACCGCGTACATTCATATCGTCCGGCGGACTCGGAACAATGGGGTACGGCCTTCCCGCCTCAATCGGAGCGCAGTTTGCCGTTCCGGACAGACGTGTCATCGACATCGCGGGAGACGGTTCGATACAGATGAACATCCAGGAATTGATCGTCGCAGTCCAGTTTCAGCTGCCAATAATAATATGTATACTCAACAATGGATTCCTGGGCATGGTGCGGCAGTGGCAGCAGCTTTTTTACGACAAGCGCTACTCGCATACGTGTCTCAACTGCTCCCCTGACTTTGTTAAGCTGGCCGACGCATAC
>CAZAHA010000018.1:0-4240 GCA_964484915.1 uncultured Leptospirales bacterium | reverse complement strand
TATTACGGAAAAGGCCGATGTTGAGGATGCGATAAATCGCGCCCTTGCGGAAACAAAGCGGCCAACCGTTCTGGACTTTCATATAGACAAGGAAGAGAATGTATATCCGTTTGTCCCCGTCGGCAAGACGGTAAAAGACACGATAATGAGGGAGCTCGCCTAATGAACCAGTATGTACTCTCAGTCAAAGTTGAAAACAAAGCGGGTGTTCTGGCACGGGTCGTCAGCCTTTTTTCGGCACGCGGATACAATATCGATTCGCTCTCGGTCAGCAAGACACAGGACGAGGAAATATCTGTTATTACCATCGTCGTTCACGGCGATGACCGTGTCATAGAACAGGTCAAAAAGCAGCTGAACAAGCTTATCGACGTCATAAAGGTTCATGATCACACCATGGTGCCGGCCGCTCAGCGTGAGGTTGCCATGGTAAAGGTACAGCTTACATCAACCAAGCGCGTCGAGGTCTTCCAGATAGCACAGACATTTTCGGCGGAGATAATTGACATTTCACAGAAATCGATATCGCTTGAGGTAGTGGGTCATCCGACGAAGATTGACAACTTCATCGAAATAATCCGTTCATACGGCATCAAGGAGCTTATCCGAAGCGGGCGAATATCGTTTGCCCGTGACAGAACACCGTAATGGAACCGAGCAACATTACCGTTTCGCCCAAACTGCTTTCCTACATACGCGAGGTGTCGCTTCGTGAGCATCCCGCTCTGGCGCATATCAGGGAGAACACCATAAGCCATCCCTGTTCCAAGATGCAGATAACCCCCGAAGAGGGGCAATTCATGACGATGCTGATGAAACTCATCGGGGCCCGGACGACACTGGAGGTCGGCGTCTTTACCGGATACTCGACGTGCGCCACGGCGCTTGGTCTGCCGGATGACGGCCGGATTATCGCGCTTGACCGCTCACACGAATGGACATCACGCGCGAAACGCTTCTGGGACGAAGCGGGTATCGGGCACAAGATAGAACTCCGTATCGGCGAGGGGACCGAACTGCTTGCCGGTCTCCGGAACGAGGGTTACGCTGACTCCATCGATTTCGTCTTTATCGACGCCGACAAGAAGAACTATGATGCCTATTATGAGCACGCAATCACGCTAACCCGTCCGGGTGGACTCATCATGATAGACAACACACTGTGGCGCGGCAAGATTATATGGAAAACAAGCGAGGAACACGCTGTACATCAGCTTCGGGCCTTCAATGAAAAACTACATGGTGATGAGCGCATCGACATCACGATACTGCCGATGGCAGACGGCATTACGCTTGCCCGAAAACGGTGATTGCTACATATTTGAATAAATCAAAACATGGATGCTTTTATCCTTTACAAAAAGCCGGCAACAGGCTCAGATTATGTCACTCATATTTCTATAGCAAACGTCATATGGGAAGGCCGGCATTCATCAACGAGATCAAACGGTCAAGTGCCGATACATCAGGGGAGGAAATATGACGGAGGAAAAACTATGTGACCACCATTTTCAGGGTGAAATTCTTATCATTCATTTTCTGACCGGAATCGAATCGTCTGAAGTCCTGGAGTTGAAAAACAGGATCATCTCCCTCATTTCTGATAACAGAAGCGCAATGGTCATCTATGACTTTTCCGCAGTTCCCTTCATCGACAGTTCCGGTATCGGCATGTTCGTGAATATCCAGCGGGAACTCAACAATTCATTCGCAGCACGTTTCTGCAACATAAACGACCGGATCAGACAGAGCTTCGAATCCATGCACCTTTTCAAGATATTTACCGTGGATGAGACTTTGGATGAGAGTATTGCCGCGTTTACCACTAAGGAGTAAGACCGGACACGACTCCGCCTGGGTGCTGCTGCATTCCATCGTGTACGTCCGCTTGCCCTGACGCGCTGAAACTGTACCGTGCATGACACATCAAACCATACAGAAACAGGAAGGAGGAATCCGGTGGACTGGCATTTCACAGAACATTTTACAGTAAGAGACTATGAATGCGACCTGCAGGGCATCGTAAACAATGCCGAATACTTTCATTACTACGAACATACCAGAAACACGTTTCTGAAATCAAGTTCACTGAGCCTTTCGGAGCTCCACAACAAGGGCATAGACCCGGTTGTCATCCGTGCGGAGATCGATTACAAGTATCCGCTGAGGGCGGACGACACCTTTGACTGCCGCCTTCGTATGGAGCGTGAGAGCGACCTGAAACTCATGTTCATCCAGGAGATTGCCCTCGTCCCGTCCGGCCGTCTTGCCTCACGCGCGCGTATAACGGTCGTGTTCCTGAAAAACGGCATACCCTCCATGCCGGACGAGGCGCTGGACATGATACGGAACTATATCGCCTGGCAGACGTGAAGGATGCAGACACGTTCATTCGGGAAAACGGGCGTCCGACGGTATCGAATGCGGCGCAGTCGACAACCATCAGATGATTGCCCCGTTTGAAAACCCGCGGATGAACGGGTTTTACCGAACCCCGCCTGCCTGTACTATCCCACAGCTATTCCCGGTTTTTTCTCCCGCTTCCGGTGAATACTCTCATGGACCCGTTCGACCTGCAGGCAGAACGCCTCGAGGCGCGAATTCAGTATCTGCGGAAACGGCTTGCCGTCAGTTTCCACAGCCAGAAACGGCAGGTTTGAGAATTCCATGAGCTTTTCCGCGTTCGGCAGCTTCCTGATCTGCGTATTTGTTTCAGTGCGCGACTCGGGGTTCAGGATGGCTTCCGACACCCTGCTCGGCAGACAGGCAAACGGACCAATGGAGATGAGTCCGTGGAACCTGTCGGCGACCTCGTTGAAAAAGCGGCCGACCGTGAGAACCGTCTCGCCGTGAAACCACCGGTTGACGAAATAGCCCGCCGTCATGAGGATACCGAACATATCGTCTATATGGTAACTGTACAGTCCCGATCCGGCAAAGCGTTTCTTCACCCTGTGCTCGATCCGTCCGGTAACCAGACGCCTGATTCCGACTTCCATCTGCTCCCTGAACGGCAGCTTCCGTTTTTCCTCCAACCGCATGCGCGTATCCACGAAGTTGATCCACTCCATGACCGGAGCCCGGTGCACCACGATCCCCTTCTTTGAGAGCGTTTCCAGTACTTCCCGCGATGAATACTCATCACGGCGCACGTATATCTCCCCGGCAACCAGAACCCGCATCGCATCCTCAACAGGAACGGTGGTCTTTATGGTACGCAGTCGTGCCGCGGCGGAGTCAAGCACCCGGTACAGCTTCCGCCCGCCGTTTCGAAGCTCAAAGCAGATACTGCCCCACACCTCTTCAAACACGGCAAGGGCCTCTTCCTTCTCGCTGCCGATGGCAAGGATCGTGTTGTAGATATCGTCCATGATGTCCGCTACAAAGAGCGCCCGCATCATTTTGATCGCGTTTAACGTGCCGAGTCCGGCGTAACTGTTCTCGGACGACATTGCGAGCGTGGCAATGTTTTCAAGCTGGCGCTTCTGTATAAGCTGGTTTATGGTTACATAGTACTGCCCCAGGCGGCAGTTTCCGTGCGAAGTGGGCATAAAGTAGATGAGCCGCTCATCTGAATCCGGATCACGTTCCTCAAGATACTCAAGGAGTCCACCGACCACGATAGTAAGCGGCAGGCACTCCTTGCACGAGGTACAGGAGCGTCCAAGTGCAAGGGCCCGTTCTCCCGGCTGCTTGACGACCTCCGTACGGATACCGATGCTGTTAAAGACCGCGGAAAAAGCATCGGCGACCGTCCGTCCCATGGACGGTATCAGAAGCTTGATGTTGCTTCCGCGCACCTTTTCTTTGGCGCCGGTGGAATCGGTATAGTACAGTTCGCCGCCTTCGATCGATACGCCGGCCTGGGTAAACGGTCGGCTCACGTCCTCGGCCTGCGGCATCGAACGGTACCGGTCGACGATGTCCAGAAAGGCCTCAATACGGGTATTGACGCCGGCGTCGGCCGTATGGTTGTCGATCTCGAGTGTCAGAGACGGTTTGGTCTTCATGATATTGCGGAAGTAGGTCACCAGAAATGAGTCGGGCCCGCAGCTGAAGTTGGTCACGAAGACGCCGAAAAGGCGGGGGTGCTCCTTGACCACCTTGGCGGCCCGAAGAAGGTCCTGACCCACCGCCCAGTTGATGTCGGGATCGATGGGAACGTGCTCGTAGGGCAGCGCGTCCCAGGGGATCACCACCACGCTCCGCGAAGCCAGCTTGGCCGGAATAGCCAGGTTCG
>CAZAHA010000017.1:0-23258 GCA_964484915.1 uncultured Leptospirales bacterium | reverse complement strand
ACGAAATCACCGATTACGGCGGGCCCATTGATGACTGCGGCAGGATCAATCTCTACGTTATTGCCCACCCATACATTATCTGTTATCCCCTTACCCGGCATTTCGAGATCCACGAGCTCATCAAGAATATCGTGGTGAACCAGCAGATACGATTCGATATTGCCCACGTCCCCCCAGTAGCCGTCAGCGATATATCCGTACAGCGGCAGATTCTTCTCCTGCAGCAGGGGAAAGAGATCGAATGAGAAATCGAACTTTGTGTTTGCCGGGACATGTTTCCGTATCACATCCGGTTCGATAACGTACATACCGGTGTTTGCGGTGTCAGAGAAGACCTCGCTCCACGACGGTTTTTCCAGAAACTTTTCTATGCGTCCGGTATCGCGGTCCGTAATGACGATACCGTACTCGGTTGGTTCATGAACCCTGGCAAGTGCTATCGTAAACGGCGACTTGTGCTGTTTATGAAACTGTATAAGTTTCGTTATATTGAAGTCGATGATGCCGTCACCGGAAAGCACGATGAAGGTGTCGTCAAAGTTTTCTGCCGCAAGACGGACCCCGCCGGCCGTGCCTAGCGGATTTTCCTCCACGGAATAGGTTATGTTTACGTCCCACTCGGTTCCGTCGCCGAAGTAGTTCTGCACATTTTCCGGAAGGTAAAAAAGGCTGATGACTATCTCTGTAATACCATGTTTACGCAACAGTTCTACAGCGTACTCAACAACCGGCTTGTTTATGACCGGCGTCATTGGCTTTGCCCTGTTGCACGTGAGAGGTCTGAGACGTGTCCCCTCGCCTCCGGCCATGATTATTGCCTTTATCATTATCGTTACTCCAACCCGTATTTGTGGTAGTCACTGTCAGACGAAGTCTATACGCACGCGCATCAATCCATGTATATACCGGAAAAAGAGGCAGGTCAACGCACTTTTATAAAAAGGGGGGAACCCAAGAGCCCGTTATACCGTTCCTGAATCGATATGGGCGTTACCGGTCAACAGAGAGTGGAGCCTGCTGGATATCTCCTCAATCGTGAAGGGCTTAACAAGGATAGCACACCTGCTGCGGCTCCCGGGCGGTACAGTATACGTGGATTCCGAGGCCGGAGCCAGCACAAGGACACTCATATCAGGCTCTTGTGGCCATATCTTTTCACACACGGTGTCCAGGTTACAACCGGGTATTGAACCGTCTACGATTATCGCGTCGATCGCATTATGATGCGACTTCTGATACTTCCAGGCCTCCGTACAGCTTTCGGCGCTCAGAATGGTATAGCCGCACGCAAGAAGCATCTGGGTTATCGTATAGCTTAGTATCTCGTCATCAACAACAACGAGTACCGTACCGCTCCCCTTACAGAATTTTGAGCCGCTGCCTTCCTCTTTCTGAAACCGGGGCCCCCTGTACAATGGAAAGCTGAGAATAAACTCCGACCCCTTTCCCGGGGAGGATGAAACAGTGATCTTCCCATTGTTTTTCTGTACGATGGTATGAACCATGGACAGCCCCAGGCCGCTTCCCTTGCCTTTAGATTTTGTCGTGAAGAAGGGCTCATACATCCGTTCAATCACTTCCGGTTCCATACCGACACCCGTGTCGGAAACAGATACACACGCCTGGTTATCACCGGATCGGTAAACATGGATCGTCAGTTTTCCGCCGAAAGTACCGTCCGGGCGCATAATCGTCATGGCATGCTGTGCATTAATACAAAGATTCAGAAGTGACTGTTCCAGCTGCGCTGCATTTCCCCGTATTTCCACGGAATCGTCATCACATATCTTTGCAATTGTAATGCTCTTATCGAACGTTGTCGAACAGATATGGAGAATATGATCCGTCAGTTCGGAGAGATTGATGACACTTATCTCTTCGTCTCCCCGGTACGAGAGAATCCCCAGGCGCCGGATCAGTTCGGTGGCACGCTTAACCGATCTGTTGATAATATCAAGATAGTCAAACACGTCATCCCTGGTTCCTTCGTGCGTCAATGCATACCGCATCATGGAGATTCCGCCTGAAATACCGCTCAGAACATTGTTGAAATCGTGCGCGATACCGCCCGCCAGGGTCCCGATTGCTTCCATTTTTTGGGTATGCTGCAGCTGTTCTTCCTTTTCCTCAAGGCTGCTGGTGTCGCTGCCAAAACAGACAACGGAAACATCCCTTCGGCCGTCCCTTTGCAGGATAACCGAGCTCCAGATTACCGTGCATTTCTTTCCATTCCGATTTGTAAACGTTGTCTGATAGTTTCCGCTCCCTGTCCTCATCAGAAACCTGCCAAACCGTTCCCTACAGATCTCAGGCGGACACGTGTCCAGTACAAGAGACATGAGGTTTTCTCCGACTGCTGTGCCGTTTTTAGGAGCAAGAAGCATTTCTGCAGACGGGTTCGCAAACTGAATGACGCCGCCGTCGTCGAGCCCGACAATAAGAGACGGTGAGCTTTGTATCAGCTTCCGGCTGAAATCCTGTTCACGGTCCATCTCCGACCGTGACCGGGCATACTGCCGGTGTATAAAGAAAACAAGTACAACACAGAGCAGTGCGACAAAACCGATAGCAGCGAACGTGCCGAGAACGACGAAGAGAATTCTTGATTCGATCTCCCGGTCGAGCACCGTGATGAGATTTTCAAGCCGTACAGAAAAGGCGGATGATTTCATGATGAACAAACTCCATGAACGCGAGGTGTCAGACAGGATTGCAGCAAACCCTGCATCAGAGTCATTCTCGGGAGATCCCGGAGATTCCGTGATCCGGTAACCGTGCAAGCCCGTTACATAATCGCTTTGGATCATCCGGTTAAGCTGTTCCCGAATTTCAGTCAGATCCGACCTGACACTGCTCCAGGAGTCTTTCGCCTGATCAAGGGAATAAACGACCTTGGGATTTGCAGAATAGCGGCCGCATCGTTGTTCCAGATGCTGAAAGGTGTCGGTGAAGGAATGATAGGCGATTTTCCAGCGATGTATGACATCGCTGTGACCGCTGTTGACAACAAAGACTTCATTGGTGCTGTAATAGAGCACGTTCCATGCCCGAATTGTCCTGTTCAGTGCCCTGAGGTCGTTTCTGTACGACGCGCTGCCAACGTTCTGGAGAATGATAAAAATCAGAGAGTTGACTGTTACGAGGAGAATAAGAAAGAGTATGGAATATTCGGGAATTTTGAAGAGGAGGCTGCTTTGAAACGGTATTTTAAACCTTCTTTCCTTTTTCATGGAAGATGTTTCCTCAATTGAATAAGGACCGGATCCTGTTAATCGTTCCGCTCAAAAACGAAGGTCATCCACCGTACATCATCCCTCGTCTCATCATGGAGTTCGTCACGGTACAAAAGCGCGGCCCCGGTCTGTTCATAATACCTGACGAGCGCCCCTCCGGATATTCTGTTGTACAGTCTGCCGTCGGATTCTCTCGACAGCTTTTCCCTGCTTGACCGTACCGAGATGATTATTATACCGCCGGGAACCGTTATCCTGAGCAGATTGTCGCACGCATCCTCGAGCTTGTCCGATGGAAGGTGCATCAGCACAGCCGAGCAGAGTATATTGACATAAGACGTGTCGGGTATCTCATTAAGTTCGGGAAGCACCGCGTAGCGGTACGGTATACCGGGGTACCGTTTCTCCGCTTCAAGAATCATCGCCCGGGAAGCGTCGTATCCGGTTACCGGATAACCGCACTCCCTGAGAAAATGGGCATCACGGCCGCTTCCGCATCCGATATCGGCGCTCGGCTCTCCTTTTTTGAAGTATGTTTTGATAAGATCATACAGATTCTGAGGATACTGGTTATCGTACAAATCGGCATAATAAGCCGCGTTTGTCTCATACCGGTCAAGTGTCTTTTTATCCATCACACCACGCTGCATAATAGAGAAGCCACCATATAATATAGGCATGGGCACTTCTAAAAACTCAAAACTTGTGCCCGGCGTTTCCAAAATCAGCCGATTAGAGGCAAATATGCACGTTTTCGCATGCCTCAAGGAGGTTTTTGGAAACGCCCCTATTAAAGTACCCAAAGTCAACATACACATTTAATCAAGACATTTTCCCAGGAAAGCATGCAGACCGGGATGTACAATTTTTCCGTCACAAGTCGGCCACAGCAGTACGCGCATCCGCCATAGCCTGAACAACCGTATCGCTCCAGGCGTCAAACTCCGGGTCCTCAGTCTGAAGCTGCGGATGTGCGAGTATGTGTGAAACGGTTTCACGTATGCCCTGGTCAAACCGCTTTACGGCCGTAAAACCGGGAACAAGTCTTTTCAGTTTAGTGTTGTCAAACACGACCGAGTGAGCCTTGTCACCCAGCAGACTTCCGTTAAAGTCGTAACGTGTACAGGCGGCAAGCAGCGACGAAGGTACATAAACAGGTTTCAGCTCTTTTCCGAGCGCGGCGGCAATGCTGCGGTATATCTGGTTCCAGGTAAGCGTCTCATCCGATGTTATCTGGACTGTTTCGCCGATTGCGTGTACGTTTCCCAGAAGCCCCGTAAACGCGGCGGCAAAGTCCGAGTTATGGGTCATCGTCCACAGCGATGTGCCGTCGCCGTGTATGATAACGGGCCTGCCGTCCAGTATCCGTCTGGCAACCTGCCAGCTTCCCTTGTTTCCGTGGACGCCGAGCGGTATGCTTCTCTCGTCATAGGTATGGCTTGGACGGACAATCGTTACAGGAAACGAATCCGTACGGTACCGTTCCGTGAGGTATTCCTCGCACGCGATCTTGTTCCGCGAATATTCCCAGTATGGATTGAAAAGCGGCGTCCCTTCGGTTATCCGGTAATCAGACAGCGGCTTCTGGTATGCGGATGCCGAACTGATGAAGATGTACTGCCCGGTCCTTCCGTTGAACAGCCTGTAGTCACGTTTGACATGATCGGGAACAAAGGCGATAAAGTCCGCGACTACGTCAAACGTCATATCTCCGATAAAACCACGCACGGCATCTTCGTCGTTTATGTCACAGCTGATATGGTGTACGGTATCGAAAGTACGGTCAAGCGGACGGTTGCCCCTGTTCAGCAGGAACAGTTCACACTCCTCTTCGGCAAGCCGTCTGGTTATTGCCGTACTGATAATCCCGGTTCCGCCGATAAACAACACCTTTTTCATACTATCCTCCATGGTCATTATTACGGTGCTTTCCATATATATTCTTGTACGTCATGGACACGCTGACGAATATCACCAACAGAACACCGCTTCGTTGTAAATGCTTTTTTACATCGTTGTTCCTGTATACTTCATCTCTCCGTTATTCAGCAACGTATGACTCAAGAAACCCGGAATCATGGCTGTTCGGGCAACCGCATCAGAACTGTTATGCCAACAACAAGGATATTACACCCGTGTCTTACAGCAGTCCCCGTTGACAAATCTGGTCAGAACGTTGCAGATTGAACGGTGTCGTAACCGGCATCATGCTTGAACTGCTGTGCGGTATCGGCATTAACGGTGACCGGATCCGTCATGAAGCTGGGATACGACTTGATAGTGGAATGCTGGATTGCAATTACTCTCGGCCTGGGCGGCATCCTTTTTTACCATATTCTCCAGAAGGAGCGGCTGGTACCGCCCTTTCTTGCAATATGGGGTTTATTCGGTGCCGTGGGCGTTGGCATCGGCGGTGTACTGGAAGCGTACGGAACGGGCCTTGGCACATACTTTGCCATACCGATCGCGTTAAACGAGCCCGTGCTCGGCATATGGCTCATGATACGGGGGGTTTCCGTCCGGACGCCAGCTACAGTACAGGATGAATCTTGACATACACAAAACAGACGGCAGGCTGTTTGTCTGTGCATAAAATCCCGCCGCATTACAGATCCTGCGGCGGGTCTGTCGCCGGTGTGCCGACCTGACAATTCCAGCAACCTGACTGGGCTGCTGCATACAACAGCATTTTTTAAACACATATGAGAGTGGGTATACTGCCTGTTTCACAGCCGGACTTGCCGTGAGGCTCTACAAACGGTATTGCAGCGCGGCAAGTTCAACCTCCGTACGCATGACAAGCGCCATGGCGTATTCAGCATGAGACCACATGAGCGGCGTGGCAAATGTGATGTATCCGCTCGGGTCTTCAGTGCACTGCCGCTCAACCTCTTCATATGAGAGTTTCATGTGCGTCAGCTCTTCAACAATATGATCGTAGCTGATACCCTGGGCAAGGATGTGCGGGTCAAACTCCTTGTCGAAGTCGTTTCCGGGCATCCACTCCAGACGCTTGAACTCGTAAAACCGCTCGGCTGTGGTCAGATGCTCGCAGAGGAAACCCTCACGGGTCAGGTATCCGTCGATGATGGACATGATCGACTCGCCCTCCTCCTTCATGCCGTTTGAGAAGTAATACTGGGCGAGCATCGCTGTATACTGTATCCAGGGTCCGTTGCCGGCATGAATATGGGTACTGGGATCCTCGATAAAAGGCAGATACCGCTGCAGCATGCCCAGGTCCGGGTCCCAGAGATTGTCTCGTATAAAACGGACGGTCTCCCTGAACACTTCAGGGTTTCCCGGAACCACGCCGTCCCTGCCGAAGAAAAAGGGACTCAACAGGGTAATATCGGGACGGAGGTCTACGACACCGTCCGGACGAAGCCTGCGGACATACCGGTCCGAGTGCGAGAAAACATTCTCAAGCGTCGTCTCAAATCCCTTCTTAAGTTCAAGCGCCCCGGTAAAACGGCTGTGGCAGTCATACATACTGCTCACTTCTTCCACCAGTCTGAGCATGCACAGATAGGCGTAATTTACCCAGATTGTGTACCCCTCTTCCATTGCCGATTCATGTATGGACGTGGTTGAGTAGAAAAGGTGTATCTCGCGCCGGTAGTAGTTGGAAAGAGCATGGTTTACGCCTCTCTCCATGGCATCAAGAAAGACACCGTAATCGGGAACGGTGGTTTTCCGCGCAAAAGCCGCAAGCAGACAGCGGGCGATTATTGTAATGCCGTGCGCGACATTGTCTTCCTGCTTGTATATGCCCTTGTCGAGCGCATCCATGCCGTACCGCTGGCCCCAGTATCCGTCACCGCGCTGACATGCCATGATAAACCTGGTTATTCCTGAAAGAAGCCGGAATGCGATCTCACCGGACTTGAGCGGGCTTATGGCAAGCCTGTAAAAGAGCCTGGATGCGCACGCGCTGTCGCGCGGGTAGACATACGGATAACGTGATCCGGGCATGGTGGCAAGGAGCGCCGTGCCGAGCGGTGTATCGATCGTGCACTGCGAGATGATATTCAGATGGCTGTTGATATCCCGGTTTAAATCGAGCATCATGCGGTTTATATGAGGAAGGTCCGGGTTTTCCTTCAGCTTCTGCTGGTTTGTTATCCTGTCGGCAACGACCTCCGTAACACGGTCACGCATGACTTCGTCCGCTTCTATAAGGGTCCTGAACCGTTCCCCCCGGAGGGTGACGAAATCGCTTTTCCGGACCGTTTCTACCGTTGCGTTCCGGGGTTCCTCGGACATAAGCGCCATCTCACCGAAAAATTCACCCTCTCCCAAAAACGCAAGCAGACGTTCGTCACTGCCGGTCCCGGTATAGATCCGAACCTCACCCTTCTGGATGAGGTAGAGCGTATCTCCGCCGTCTCCCTCACGGAAGACGGTCTCATCCTCCGGCACCGTTATCACCTCGATCATGCCGAGCATTCTTTCAAAAAGCTCCCCGCTCATGGCGGTAAAGAGGGGCAGCGAACGAAGTGTGTCCCTGAGCTTGCGGTCGATATACATACGGTTGAGCCGCTCCCGGAAGTCGGGCGATGCTCCGGTTAAAACGGAGAGCTGCTCATGAGAAAACGCGAGAGCGGTCACCGGTTCCCGGGCGATGGCACTGTTTCCCCTGGGCTCGTCCGAAAAGACCAGGCCCTCGCCGAAAAAGTCACCGGAAGACATCGTGTAGATCTCCTGACGGGGATCATGCTCGGTCGGAATAACCGCGCCGACCCTGCCTGAGAGAATAAGGAAAAAGCGTTCATTAAACTTGCCGTAGCGGGCGATTATTTCGTCCGGTTCATACTCGCACAGCTCTACAGTACCGGCAACCCGTTCCAGTACGGACGGGTCAACATCCGAAAAGATCGGCATACCGCGGAGAAACGATCCGGGAGTCAGAGAAGATAATTCCGGAAGGTTGGAGAGTAAAACCGAAAGATCATGAACCGAGCGTGACCGCATATAAACCTCCGTCCCCTTTTCTGGATCAATGTACGGAATAGAAAACGGAAGTTCCAGCCATTTTTGCAAGTCACCACCCGGGAAACAAGGACGTGATTGCGCCATGATGGCGAGTATGGTCAGACGGTCTGAATGAAAAAAGAGGGGACGATAGACGTGGAATGCCACACCAAGCCGGTACACGACATACTCCAGGCACTCGGCGCATCCATCAGCGGTTTCAGCGAGGAGGAAGCATCCATACGCAAAACCGGATACGGTCTGTAAAACGGCGCCGCTTG
Source organism: uncultured Leptospirales bacterium (assembly GCA_964484915.1). GTDB lineage: Bacteria > Spirochaetota > UBA4802 > UBA4802 > JAFGJZ01 > CAZAHA01. The sequence continues at coordinate 14,770 of CAZAHA010000017.1, read as the reverse complement.
ACGGCACACCGGCTCTCCAAGGCCGAAGCTTCGGTTCTGCACTCGCGGGATCACGCGTCATATCAGGCGGGCAGACACCGTTTTCGTGCTTCTGCGCATCAGTAACCGGCGTCAGGATCAACCTCAAACAGCAGTGAACCGTCAGTCAGGAAGCGGCGGATGTTTTCCAGCGCCTGGCTGACGCTTTCCTGGACAGCCTGTTTTGAATACCCGGCGATGTGCGGGGAGAAAATAACATTTGGAAGTTCATGAAACGGAAAACTGGACGGCTGCTCAACCTTCGTATCCTTGGGATATCTGAACCAACAGTCAAGCACCGCCCCGCGAAGAGTTCCATCGGCCAGAGCAGTATACAGATCCTCTTCTACCGCTATATCTCCGCGTCCGACGTTTGCAAACACCTTACCGGACATCCGTCCAAGCCGTGTCCTGTTTATGAGCCCGCGGGTCCTTTCCGTTGACGGAAGCGTATTTACGACGATTTCACCACAGTCGATGGCCTCGTCTACTGAATATACAACCCTGTCAAAGCAGTCCGGCATATCCGGAACAGGGGTCCGCTTAAAACCGGTAACGGTGCCCGTGCCGAACGCCCGAAGGAAACGGGCCGTATGGCTACCGATCCCGCCCGTACCCAGAATCGCAACCGTCTTGCCGAAAAGTGACTCCCACGACTCCGACACGTCTTCACCAACCCAGCCCCCGTGCCAGAGATGCCGCTCCTTGAGGTCCGTATGAAAGTCGATGATCCTGCCGTACAGAGCCAGGATCATGGCAACGGTCCTTTCAGCGACTGATCTTGCGTTACCGTGTGTATTTGCAATACGGATGCCCTTATCCCTGAGATAGCCAAGCGGAAGCTGGTTGGTCCCCGTATAGGGCACCACAACAAGTTTCAGCCGTTTTGCCCTTCTCAGTATGTCATCTGGGATGTTTCCGCCGTAGATTATGTCCGCATCATCTGTACGTATCTCCCGCCGGTCGACCCCGGTTTGAAAGACCGAATCAGGAAATTCCTGCCGCAGCCTCGAAAGCTCCTCATCGGGAATGAACTGCATGTCCTGGTAAAAAAGTACGTTCAAGGTGTCCTCCCTCTTTGATTCCAAAAAATGAAAGGCCTGATGCCAAATCAATATACAGAAAAAAAGCGGCGGCAGGTACTGTAAGTTCTGTTTACCGGTACGGAACGCGTACAGAAAAAATGTGCCGCGGAAAACCTTCTGCATAACGGCAATGTATCACATGATTTTACCCACAATACTCTTTGCCGACAGCAACGCCAGCAGATGTGTGTCCACAGCCGTTCGAAAGCCGTTCCTGTACCACGGGGTATCTCCTTTACATTTACCAATACATTTTACATATCCGAAACAAGCGAATGCGTTATATCGTTGCAGTATAACGCAGTACTCGTTATATCAGACGGTATTCATATAAACAGGAAAAGTATATATGAACGTAAAACAGGCCGCTTTTGTGTGCCTTGCAGCCGCAGCGATGCTGCAACGAGGCATCGCTGCAAGGGAAACGGCATCGAAACCGGTGGCGGGATTGGCATCCAGCCGCTGACAGAGCATATCGGTACATCGTACCGCATGACTGTTTTCCCCTTCAAGGCATGTTTCACCTGATTCAGGGAGGCTGCCGTACATCGGACGGATGATGGTATCGGTCGGCGACACGGATCAGGCCAGATACACACATACAAAGCGGATACCAGCTGAAGGATGCTGACAAGACACAACGCTTGATGTCGGCGCCAACCTGTACGGAAAACGGGACAGGCTTGCGCATACCATGCAATACTTGATACAGGACGATAGCGCATCCGTACATACCGGAGACCACCGCGGCTATGCGCTTAACTGTGTCTGCAGAAGGAGACCGCAGATGATCAGAATACCGTACGGCATGCATTTGGCTCTCACCCTTCATCTTGTCTGTCTCCCGGCCTGTGCGGTACAGAAACCGCCGTCGCCGGATACAGGAACGGTTATGGTATTTGCCGCCGCAGGCACACGCTCTGCAACCGGGGAGATATGCGGCATCTTTACCACAAAAACCGGAATCGAAGCCGACATGAACTTCGCCTCGTCTGCAACGCTCGCCAGGCAGATAGCGCAGGGGGCGCCCTTCATGATCTTTATCTCGGCCAGCAGCAGGTGGATCAGCTATCTGGGCGACAAGGCTCTCCTGGAAACTACAAGCATACGTCCGATTGCCGGAAACTCGCTGGTACTGATCGGACGGAAGGGAGCCCGGGTACCGACTCCGGCCTTTACCACAGATTTCAGGATCAAGCAGGCGGCGCCGGAGCATATCGCCATCGGAGACCCGTCCCATGTACCGGTCGGAAGCTACACCATGGCCCTTTTCGATTCACTCGGATGGACGCACCATCTCTCGGAAAAACTGATCATGGCAAAGGACGTTACCGCCGTCCTCCGGTATGTCGAACTTGGCGAGTGCGACTGGGGTTTCGTCTATAGCTCCGAGGCCCTCCAGTCAGATACCGCGGTGATCCTGGCCCATGTACCGCCACAGCTGCATCCCGACATCACTTTTTACATCGCGCTCTCGACGGAGGCTGATGTTGCCGCCAGGAAGCTGTACTCCCTTATTACCGGAGAAACGGGTCAAGATGTTTTCGCCCGGCACGGTTTCCCGGCAGTTCAGGTACAATGAGATGAACGCCTACCTCGCTGAAGTCATCTGGCTGACTCTTCGGGTCGCCGCGGCAAGCACCGCATTGTCTCTTCCAGCGGCGCTTCTTATCGGTTATAAACTGGCACGCACCAGACGGAGAATCAGGCCTGTCGCCGAGGCTTTGATCTCCTTTCCGCTGGTTGCCCCGCCTGTCGTCAGTGGCTACCTGATGCTTCTTCTCCTGGGTAAAAACAGCTGGCTCGGCGAGCTGCTGTACAGAACAGCGGGCGTTCACTTCACCTTCAATTTCGCGGCACTGGTAGCAGCATCGGTCGTTGTTTCCTTTCCGCTTGCGGTACGGTCTATACGTGCGTCGTTTGAGCTGGTTGACCCCGCATATGAGAACGCATCTTTGACACTCGGCGCATCGCGCCTTTACACCTTTTTCAGGGTAAGCGTACCCATGGCGGCACCGGGCATAATCAGCGGCATGGTGCTCTCGTTCGCACGGAGTCTCGGCGAGTTCGGTGCATCAATAACCCTTGCGGGGAACATTCCCGGCAGAACACAGACAATCTCACTTCTTGTTTACTCAAACATGCAGGTGCCGGGAAAGGAGCAGGAAGCGGCGTTTCTTGTACTTGTTTCCGTATGCATATCATTCGCAGCGATCGCGGTGTCCGAATACTTCAGCAGACAGAGGAAACCATCACACACATGAAACTGACACTGGAAAACGTTACCGTCCGGTACTCTGACGAGAACTTCTGCTACAACGCAGAAATCACATCACCGATAACCGGCGTCATCGGACGTTCGGGTTCGGGCAAGACGACGCTCTTCAACGCCATCGCGGGGCTTATCCGTCCGGAAAGCGGCACAATCACATATAACGGTAAAAACCTCTTCTGCAGCACTTCAGGAGCTGACGTCCCGGTTAACAGAAGGAAAATCGGCGTGGTTTTTCAGGAGAACTTCCTCTTTCCCCATATGACCGTCAGGGATAACCTCCTTTACGGAAAGAGATTCTCGAAAGACAGGCCGGTTATCATGACGCTGGACACCGTAACAGGACTCCTCGACCTGGAAGGTCTTCTTCACCGGAAACCGTTTCAGCTTTCGGGCGGTGAACGACAGCGTGTCGCGATAGGCAGGGCCCTCCTCTCGCAGCCTGAGCTTATTCTCATGGACGAGCCGTTCTCGAACCTGGACAGGAACAGGCGCCGGGAGATTATATCCTATCTCCTTGAGATCAACAGACAGTACTCCCTGCCGCTTCTTGTCATAAGCCATGACATTGAGGACGTCCTCAAACTGACATCGTCACTGGTGATTATCGATGAGGGCCGAATAACCGCGTCGGGCAGCCATGATGCTGTTGCCGACGATGAAGATGCCCATGATGTGATCGGATATTCTGCATACACAAACATCATCGATCTTCTCTGTACCGGGACCTCCGACAACGGCACCCTTCTTGCATGCACGCCTCCAAACAGCAAAGCCGGTATACTCATGAAAACCGGCCGCCCGAAGACAGGAAACACGGATCCCGTAAACCGTATGGTGCGCTTTCAGCTTTCACCGAACGACATCGTCCTCTCATCCTCCATGCTCCCCGGCATGTCGATACAGAACCAGCTGAAGGGAACAATTACACGCATGCACCGGGAAAGCGGCAGCTGCTTTGTCCATGCGGACTGCGGCATAAAACTTGTTGCAGAAATTACCGAAGCAACATACAACAGGATGGACATCCGTCCGGGAGCGGACATATACTGCCTGATAAAGGCAAAAGCACTACAAACCATACATGTGTTCTAAACACGGTACAGCAACATACAAAAGGACAACAATAATGGAAACCATCACTTTGACACCAATCGGAACGATACACACGCCGCACGATGACATCAAGGGAATGCCGATACAGCCCGTCGCCGCTGGAGGTGTCCGGGGACTGATCGAACTGCTTCCCGAATACACGGACGGCCTGAAGGACATGGAAGGCTTTTCGCATATAACGCTTGTCTATCTCTTTCACAAGATCCGAAATCATGAACTGCAGGTGGTACCGTTTATGGACACCGTCCCCCGCGGTATTTTTGCATGCAGGGCACCCAAACGGCCCAATCCGATCGGAATATCCACGGTGAAACTGGTTTCGGTCAACGGGAACATCATCGAAATCGAGGAGGCGGACATGCTGAACGGCACTCCCCTGCTGGACATAAAACCGTTCTATCCGCGGTACGACCACAGGGAGAACACCCGCTCCGGATGGCTGGACAGCTGCACCGGCATACCGAAGGACAGGTTCTATGCAGATGATCGGTTCAGATAGCCGGCAGGCCGCGCCATGATGCTCCGTGCACGGTGCGAACTGTTGATGTATACTGAAAACGGCCTGGAGATACCGGGGAAGGTGTTCGAGCTGCTGAAGCTGATCTCGGAAACCGGCTCGATCAATACCGCGGTACGTGAGCTCGGCGTTTCATACTCGTATGCGTGGAATACGCTGAACAGGCTCAACTGCAAACTCGACACGCCGATTGTCGTTACACGCCGCGGAGGGAACGGCGGAGGCGTCAGCACGGTTACCGAAGCGGGGCTGCGAATAGTGGATGAGTATGACAGGCTGCGGGAGCGTCTTGAAAGTGTTCTCGAAGGCGGGATAACCCACGTCTGATCAGACCGCGGTTTCAAATGTCAGAATGACCGTAGTCCCCTTCCCCGGCGAGCTCTCGATGCGGAAGGAGCCATTGTTCGCTTCCGTATACCGTTTGATCAGGTTAAGCCCCAGTCCGGAGCCCTTCTCGTTTGCCGTACCGCGTTCACTTGCCCTGAAAGCGGAGTTATACATATCCGGAACTATCTGCATGCCGGTTCCGAAGTCCCTGAAGAACAGGGTCACCCTGCCGTTGTTTATCTGTACCTCGATGACAACTCTCTCGCCCGGGAAGGAATACTTGAGCGCGTTGGAAAGAATATTCCGAACAACAATGCTGAACGCGTCCCGGTCCGCGAAAATGGCAATATCCTCTGGAATGTCAATCTCAAGCTGTATCCTCTTTTTATCATACAGGGGCTTCATCGGCTTCGCGGCATCGTCAACAAGCTTCCGGAGCGGCTTACGGTTTTTCGTAATTTTCCCGCCGCCCATCTGCAGTCTGGACCAGCTCAGCAGATTGTCCAGCAGCAGCAGAGCGCTGTCAGTTGAGTTCTTTACCTGTCCGACATACGACGAGAGTTCCGGATCGTCCTGTATTCTTGAATCGGAATCGAGCATGTGAACAAGCGATGATACCGTGACAAACGGTGAGCGAAGGTCGTGAGATATGATAGAAAAAAGGGTTGTCTTCAACCTGTCCGCCTCCTGCAGCTCAGCGGTACGCTGCGAGAGTTCCCTGAAGATCATGTCATACGGTTCAAGAAGACTCTTCGCGACGATAGCGCGGTACAGGAAATAGAACGAGAGTATCTTCGCGTAATGACCAACCATGTTGGAAAATCCGTAGTTGCTGACATAAAACGTAAACGCGAGCTCCGACACCATGGTAAAGACGAGCGACCAGGAAATGTACACATAGGTGTCCCTTGACATATGGTTCCTGTGATATACCGTAAGCGCAAGGGATGCTGCAAGAACCGCGATGATGACGTATTCGGCAACAATCTTGAATGTTGTCTGCCCTTCCCCTTCGACATAGCAGACGGGAAAAATGTCGGAAAAGAAAATGGAATAGACGAAGCCGCCGGTAACGAGCGCGTAGAGCATAAAAACGCCCCCGAACGGGACCTTCAGTTTGCGGTTGATAAGCGACACGGCAAGGAGAAGAGAAACCGACTCCAGAATGCGCGCGGCGATCCACACCTGGTTCGAATAGTAGTTGTATTCCCTGAATACGCCGAGCCCCGGATACCCGAGCGTGTGCAGGATATCCAGAAACGCGATATACAGATACGCAACACCCAGAAGCAGCAGGAAATTGTTCCTGAGGTACTGCCTGCCGTTCCAGGCAATGAGAAATATGCTGAAGGCTATCACGATACTGAAGATTTCGGTAAGGGAATGAAAGAGCAGATAGTGATCAAGCTGTACGATGTAGAGCGCAATAATTGCCGCTCCCCCCATAACAAGAACGGCGGCCCTGCGCATTATTTTCTGTTTATTATCCACATCATACAGCATAGCGCTGAAACTGAACAAAGTCAAAAAAACACGGATAAAATATTTAATGAACCGGTATTTCGAAGTTCCCAGGCACAATTGAGTAATTATAATGTGATACATTATAATTACATTATTCGATAAATGTCAAAGCGTTCTTTTCCAAAGGAAAACTGAAGCTTCAAAGCATTGCCCGAAACCACAAAAGAAAAGATCGGGTATTGCATATAACTACTGTACCATACACAACCCTTTTCCTGCACGGCTGTTTCCGGTGATCACCAGCCGCGCAGAAAACCAAGCAGCAGCGATGCCGCCAGAAGTACAAGGAACAGAACAAACAGCACACGGGCTATACCGGACGCCGTAACGGCAATCCCGCCATATCCGAACGCCGCCGCAATGATCGCAACAACAAGAAACAAAAGAACCCAGCGAAGCATAAAACCTCCTTATTATGTATCCCCATCATCTCGGGTAAAATATAATTCTTACACAGAGAAACCTGAATATGCGGGCGAGAACGGCTTTCCCCATTCTGAAAGGATGTCCCGTTTCAACAGTGCAAGCTGCTGTATATGAAACAGGTCGTGCACTGCCCATGCAAGCATGAGGTCTCCTGCCCGCATCGGATCGCCTGAAAAACCGGTACCGGAATGTGTGGCGTTCATGTCTGGCGATTCCAGTTCTGCAAGCCACCGCAAGGTTATCGCGCGTTCGTGTACAAACTCGTGTATCGAGTCCTGAAAATTCCGCCCGTTGTACGAACGCTCGGTAATCCAGGCTGTTTCGTCAAAAGATGGCCACTCGGTATCCGGATGAAAGAGGACAAGATCAAGACAGTGTCTGAAGTCCTCCACCTCTATGTCATTGATATGGTTGATGATCTCAAGAACCGACCACCGTTCCGGGTCAGCCTTCCATGAGGCCTGCGCCTGGGTCATGTTTTCCGTAAGCGATCTGATAACCGGCACGTTGTTTTCAAGCTGGACAATAATCTCTTCAAACGTCATTTGACCCTCCCGGTCGCTGTTTCCTGATGACTTTCTCCCGACCTACTTTTTCAGATATCCTCGCTCCACCGACTGTTCTATGAGAGAGGCGGCATACTCCCACAGGACTTTTGACCCCTTCCCTATCTGGCTGTTCACATCCCTGACCATGTTTGATGTTACGCCGTGCTCCTGCCATGCATGGCCATTGTCGTGATAGTTCTGCATAACCGGCATCAGTCTGTCCATCGCTCCCGCGAAACGCGCCTCCGGTGTTTCCTTTGTTTCAAATTCCTCCCACAGCGCACTGTACTCTTCACGCTGATCATCCGGCAGCATGCCGAACAGTCTTGCGGCAGCTTTCCGCTCCCGTTCAACCTTGTCTTTTTGCCCGCTGTCGTAGAGATAGGTGTCACCCGCATCTATCTCTACCAGGTCATGAATAAGTGTCATTTTTATCACTTTACTGATGTCGACATCATCATTCGCGTATTCCGCGAGCACCAGCGCCATCATGCTTATGTGCCACGAGTGTTCCGCATCGTTTTCATAGTGTTTGTTATGAAAATTCCTTGTTTTCCGCACGATGCCCTTCAGCCTGTCGATTTCAACCAGAAACCCGATCTGTTTGAGAAACCTCTCGTGAGTAAAACCCTGATCACTCATCGTTTAATCCCTTATCATGATATCTGTTTTGGAATATGCCTGATAAGATATGGCGTGGTCCGCCCTTCTATAGACGATTCCTTCTCTGTAATATACACACAATCCATCTTCTCGTAAAATGTTTGTGCGTGGGGATCGGCAAGGATATGGACCTGGCGGATACCATGCTGCAAGCAGTATTTCTCCATATGACGAAAGAGGGACCGTCCGATACCGCGGCCGATACTGCGCGGATGAACGAACATATGGTCCAGCCACCATCCCGCACACAGCCGTATCCTGCCGCCTGCATACCCGTCAGCAAGGTGGACCAGGGAGTAGAAGGCCTGCGGAGTCTCATCCTCTTCGTACACGAAGACCCTGTTGCACTCGATATACTCCGCGTTTATCGTAAGCTCCTTACACCATACATCGAAATACCGCTCCGGATAGCCCCAGTATCGTTTGGACGCAAACGCAATATCCGTAAGAAAGTGGTATTCGCCGCTGTGAGCCGTTCGTATCACCTGATAACTCCGTTCTGCCTGGCACGTTCAGTAATGCCCGCACATATTCTGCTTTCTCTTCAGTATAAGCTTCCCGGTCGTTTTTGTACAGCGCGGCGCATCTCTTCTTCAGCATCGCATATTTCGCCGCCTCTCCGGGATACAGACGAAGATACTCCCTGAAAAACCCTGTCCCACAGCCGGTCACCGTCCAGTGGCCCTAAATGTGTTCGATCTGCCGCCCAGGACGACTGGCCGCGCTGCACACACATCAGGTCTTGCCCGGAGGAGATGCATACGCTACCATGGACGTTTTCCGGTTTGATGAAAACGGGATAGTCGGTGAACACGGAGACTGCATACAGCAGGTACCGGCGGACGCCGCAAACAAAAACGGCATGTTTTAACACGAACCTGTATCGTGCGCGGCGTATCCCCCCCACCGATTATTCCATTTCATACGATATTAACTTGACGTACATTAATATTTCGTTACTATCATGCATATACATAAAAAAGTCAGCGTAAAACATGCGCCGCCGATCTCTCCGTCATACGGCAGTTTGCAACAGTGCATACAGCAAATCCAGAGACAGGAGACAGTATGAAAACAATTCTGACAGTTGTATTATCGGTTCTCTTTTCAATGACAACACTTTCCGCAGGCACGATGGTTGTCACGGATGGCGTCTACACACCGTTTTCAACAACCATCATCAACAATCAGGTCCGGGACATTGCCGACGATCTGAACGATGAGGCGATGATCAAGCTTTCAGGCAACCAGGATAATCTTGCCACCGCGACACACAGCTCCAATGCCAGCCTCATCCTTCAGGGATCGCTGTTTACGGGTCTGGATGCAGAAAACGCATCGGTGAGCATCGGAACAGGAATCGGCACAGAGAACGCCCCCGACCTGCCGAACTTCGCGGACCATATCGAAAACGGGAAGGATGAGAGCACCAGTGTCGCGCTCGGCGGTATCGTGGGAAGCGTATACTTTAACGCTGACTCGCTTATTGGACTGCCGATACCCGGACTCATCTTCAACTTCACCGGCGGCGGATACACAATGGACAACATAGAAGGATATGACCTCAGCTACGAGTCGTATCTTGTCGGCGGCGGAGTACGGTACAAGTTTTACAACATTGGTTTGCAGGAGCCCATGTTTCAGGTGCGGGACTTTACCGTCGGAACAGGAGTCTATTACAGCAACAACGAGACAACATTCATTCCCGAAGATATAGAGAAAACATCAAGCGAGTCACAGGGGTTCTATACACGGTCAAACACCGAGCTCGAATTTCAGATGAAAAGTACCAACCTGACGATACCGGTAGACGTCGTAACCTCGGCCAAGACCATTAATTTTATCAACCTGATCGGCGGCGTCGGCGTCGATTTTACGTTTGGTGAAACCGAAATCGACGTCAAATCCGACACATCGGTTACCGCCTTCGACTCGGATGATAATGTTGTCGAGACTAACAATCCTGCGAAGATGCGGCTGACAAACTCCAAGACGACAGCGTCTGCCCCGGTGGCACGGTTTAAAACGATTATCGGTTTGGGACTAAATTTTGATCCCGTTCGGATTGATGTGCCGATTGCCATCTATCCGACAAGCGGATATACGGCGGCTCTCATGGTGGGCGGCGTCTTTTAGCTATCTTGCTTCATGCAAAACCAAATCAGCCATAGTAACAGTAAAACGTACCGGTGTACCGGTACGTTTTATGTTCAACAGAACAGTATTATTCTGTTCGGAACCGTTTTGAAATACTTCACGCTGAAAGAACGGCCTTTTGTATAAACTGCGGGTATCTCTTGCCGCTCATTACTCCGAAAACCTGACGCCGTAAATCGTATTCGTCCCCTCGACTATAGCGACCCTGTTGTTGCCGTCAGACAATGTATAGGAACTTTTATATCCGCTGGCTGCCGGATGGTCGGAATTATATGATGTCAGCACGCCGTTATCGGCAACAATGTTCTCGGCGAGGGTCTCCACCCTGTTCCAGCTTCCGTCAACAAACTCCAGGTCATACAGGAAACCGTCTGCAGTTATCTCAAAACCCTCATCCTCTCCGCTGGTATCATAATCCGAGCCTGTACGTACCCACCGTGATATGAGGTTTGTGTCGAGTGTCCGATAAAATATGTGTATCACCGCAGAGCGGTAGGTCTTACCGTCAACGGTAATAACCGCGCAGAGTACGTTGCTGCCTACCTGCAACGTCACGGGTGTCGAAACTACCTGCTTGGTACCGTCATGTTCGATAGTGATGAATGTACCGTTAATCCATACCTGAACTTCAAAACCGGAATATGTCGCCCGTGAAAGAAGGGAATCGGGTATCGTGACATTGACATTAGCCGTTTCGCCCTCCGTCGTTCCGACATCGGTCGATTCGGTACCGTTTACTGTTTCCATTTCAATCGTTATTTCAGTATCGACAATCTCGGCATCGTCCGGGAAATTGTCATGTTCTCTGGCCATGGCATCAATCTCATTCGATATGGTGACTTTTCCGCCGTCGTCTGAGGAAGTGGAATCCTCGCAGGAAAGAACAGGGAGTGTTACAAGAAGAAGAATTAAAACAAGACGTATTTCTTTCATTATTGAACCCTCTTTTTCATCGATAATGAGAATAGGGTGAGAAAAGAAACCGACGCAGATTTTCACACAGGGTAACTGCCTGGACCCGCTGCGGGGTGTTCCTTCTCCGAGCCTGCACAAGAGCCTGAGATTCGTACCCCATCTATATGTTACTTCCTGAGTATATAATTACACGACGAAAATAGCAATAAAAAAACGTGAAAAGTGCGCCTTTCAGGTTGCCAAACAATTTGGTGAACGTACAAGATCGTATACTCCGAACACAAAACGGATTTTGCAAACGGAGCAGCCGTATACAGCGATATTATGCTTGCCCTTCCATACATATCATATACAGTTTATCAACAATCAGCATGCAACTGACATTTTGCAGCATGTATATGAGGAGACGGATATGAAAAATAAACTTGTGCTTACTATTATTGTCGGCGCGCTGTCCGCATCATTCCTCGGAGGTGGATGGATATTCAAGTCGGATATCGCGTCCTTTCTGGGCGATAAGGCAAATATTGCCAAGGACTCGGCTGTCGAAATGGCGCTGTCGCAGTACCCGCTTCCGGAAGCGGAAAAACAGAAGATCAGAGAGATAAGCAGGAAGATTGAAACAAAGGTCCTTCTTGGCTTTTTGTCTGATCCGAACGGATTCATCTCCGGCAACACACCCGAAGCGAAGGCGTTTCTTGAATCCCCGGAGGGAAAGGAATTGATGAAACTGTACACAATACACAAGGGCTCCTTCAAACAGTAGGAGACCTTCCCTACCGCAACTATCCCGGGCAGATATAGTGATATTTGGAAGCAACGATTCGTAACAAACGACGGACAAGGAGTAAGAGATTTATGCAGCTCAAAAACGATGTATTTGAAAGGAAAAACGTAAACGGCAAGCTCCTTGATGACGGAACCTATAATCTCGTCATGGGGGGCACCCTTCTGTGGGGATTTATCCTGAACTATTTCATGGTTACCAGTATCGACCCGGCCATGATACTGTCCGTGAATCCGATCCTGTTTTTTGTGGGCTACTTTGCATGCGCGATTGCCGGTGTCTTCATGTTTAACGGTTCAGACAATCCTGCCGTCAGCTTTCTGGGATACAACCTGGTGGTGCTGCCGTTTGGTCTTGTCGTGAACATCGTTGTCCACCAATACGATCCGCAGATCGTCCAGCAGGCAATACTGGTGACGGGTATGGTGACAGCAGGGATGATGATACTCGGATCGCTCTTTCCGGCGTTCTTTCGGAAGATCGCCGGCGCGTTGACCATAGCGCTTTTCCTGGTGATAATCGCAGAACTCATTCTGATGTTCATCTTCAAAAGCAACCCCGGGATAATCGACTGGATCGTGGTACTGATATTCTGCGGCTATATCGGATACGACTGGGTGCGCGCCAACGCCATACCGAAGACACTTGACAACGCGATCGACAGCGCCGCCGCCCTCTACATGGACATCATCATCCTCTTTCTCAGGATTCTCCGCATCATGGGACGGAGACGGTAGACAGATATCGCGGCAGAACGGGTATCACGATCCTGTACGGCGCCCCGTCCTGACTGCCGAAGAAGAGCTTTCCCTGGAAGCTGAAAAACCAGGTGTACAGCAGACTGCAGCCCGAGGCTTTCATACCGTGCTGTGGAAAACCAAATCCGGGACCGCTGACCGTACGGAGAAGGACAATTGCACCGTTCTCCCTGCCACGGCTGAAGAAAATTCTTGATGAGCTGGTATGCAAGCATCATATCCACGTGTATGCCGCTTGCCTGAATCCGGCAAGCGGCCTGTCCCTGCAGGCCGGGAGCGGTTCGCTGATCTCCCGGACCGGTTCCTTCTACAACACTTTCTTTACCCTGTCCTCTGATACCATGTCCAGTCCTACCGACGATGAAAGGGCACCGTTTGGACACGCGGCCACGCAGGCCATGCACATGACGCATTCGGTAGACGTTACCCGCGTACCGTTCTGCACATATGACGGAATGTCTATACTGAACGGGCACTCCCGGATACAGGCGCCGCACTCCGTGCACGCCTTTGCATTTCCCTTAATACGCAGGAGTGAAAACGTGTTTGAGAACTTAAGAAACACCGACACCGGACACAGGTACTTGCAAAACGCCCGGTTGTCCCTGAGTGCGACGGCGGCTGCTATCCCTGCGGCATAGTAGAGAACATTTCCTGCGAGAAACCAGTAGAGTGCCCGATATGTTCCCGGCTGGTCCGGCAGCTGTGCCGGGTCGTGTATCACATATCCAAACCCGAAGACCAGTACGGCGACAACGACCGCCGACAGCGCAAGGACGGCGTATTTGACATATTTCAGCATTCCGCCCTTCCATCCCGGGCTCTTTTTATATGGCAGAAGTTCAAGCAGCATCAGCGTCCAGCACCCCCAGCCGCACCAGGTCCTCCCCGTAAAGAGCGGCCCGATGATCTTTGCCATGGCAAAGTGCACGATAACACCGCCGAAGACGCCCGCAAAAACGTAAAAGAACAGACCCTCGACCTGCAGGTTCTGTCTGGCAAGGACGCTCGCCATGCCGAAGAGGATGAGGCTGACAAGGAAAATGGAGACGATCCTGAACACATTCTTGACCCGGTGCGGGACAATCGCGTACAGGACCATCATCGTGACAAAGATGCCGCCCAGGACAACGAAGAACGCCACCGTCGCGGTGTCGTTCAGTACAAAGATAAAAAAAAGCGACGCGATAATGTACAATACAATCATCATCAGCGGTGTCGCCGCGTATGCCGAAAAACCGGCACGGTTATTCTTTTGCATGGTATGCACCTCCACTCTGGAAGAAGTCCAGAAATCCGTATTCTCGGTGCATCATGAAACAGAAGCATGGATTAACATTCATTTTTCCGCTGTCTGGTTACAAAATTCTGCTGAAACGGAAAATATCAGGGGTACAGGCTGTCAATCATTTTGTCAATTTTGAATACCAATGAGCAGACTCTGCACGGTGCAGTCTACCGGTGCGGCGCCGTATGCTGCGCTGCCGTTTCTCGGATCCGCGACAGTATTGACGTCAGTCCGTTTGCACGGCTTGGAGAAAGATGGGTACTGAGGCCGACCGTGTCGAGAAACCCGAAGTCGGCATGGACGATCTCTTCCGGACTGCTGCCGTTTATTACGGAGAGAACCAGGGCAATGCTGACCCGTGTGATTAAT
>CAZAHA010000016.1:8674-23517 GCA_964484915.1 uncultured Leptospirales bacterium | reverse complement strand
GCCGCGGCGCGCCGGGCCGAGACCGTACTTCATGAAAAGATAGTTATCCACGCTGTGGGCGTCGGTATTGATGCAAATCATTACGCCGGCGTCCTTTGCCGCCTTGCAGTAGACGTCGGATAAATCAAGTCGATCCGGGTTGGCGTTCAGTTCCAGTATGATGCCGCTTTCGGCTGCTGCCTTGATGATGCGATCCATGTCCAGACTCATTGGGCCGCGCTGGTTGATCATTCGTCCGGTGGGATGGCCAAGAATCTTGCAGTGTTTGTTGTCCATCGCGCGGAGTATCCGTTTGGTCTGCTCCTCTTCAGGCATCCGCAGCTTGTAGTGTACAGAGCAGATGACGACGTCCAGTTCGGAAAGCAGTCCCTCGTCCATGTCAAGACTACCGTCTGCGAGGATGTCGACTTCAATCCCGGTCAGTATGTGGATTCCGTTAATATCGTTATGCGCCTTTTCCATGCGTTTCATGTGCTTCTTCAGACGGTCCCTGTCCATGCCTTGCGCTACGGTAACATGCTGCGAGTGATCTGTTATTGCGATATACTCATAACCGAGTTCTTTCGCCTTTTCGGCCATCTCCTTGATTGTGTTTTTGCCGTCGGTCTCGCTGGAATGGACATGGATGTCGCCGCGGATATCGTCTATGGTAATCAGATCGGGCAGCTTCCTTTTTTGTGCTGCATCTATCTCGCCGCGGTTTTCACGGAGTTCTGGTTCCATATACGGCAGGCCGAGTGACCGGTAAAACTCCTCTTCGGTTTTTCCTGCGATCTGTTTATCTCCCTTGAAGATACCGTATTCGCTTGCCTTGAGGCCCTTGCTGACGGCGATTTTCCGTACGGCGACCCCGTGTTCCCTGGAACCGGTAAAGTACTGCAGTGCGGCTCCGTAGCTTTTTTTATCGATTATACGCAGGTCAACCTGCATGCCCGAACTGAGTATTACCGAGCTTTTGGTCTTTCCGTGGGATATGACACGGTCGATCTCCTCATAGGAGGTGAATCCGTCCATCAGCTCTTGCGGTTTGGCAGTGGTCGCAAGGATATCGATATCTCCGACTGTCTCCTTGCGGCGGCGGTAGCTGCCAGCTACGGTGATTCGCTCCGGTAAAAAATTGTCTGTGAGATAGGCGACATATGCATCGGCAATCTCCTCCGCTGTTTTTATGGAAAAACGCGAGTTACCGCCCCGGCTTTCAAAGTCCGCGATGCCGTTTTGGATGTTCTCTACGGTCTTGCTGCCGAATCCGTCGAGCTTCTGTACAGAACCGTTCTGAAGCGCCTTTTTTAGATCCGCGAGAGATCCGACATGCAGCTTTTTGTGGAGCACGGATACTTTTTTGGGTCCGAGCCCCTCGATATGCAACAGTTCAAGCAAGGAAGGATCTATCTCCTTCTCAAGCGACTCAAGCTGCGGAAGAGATCCCGTTTCGACCAATGTAAGGATTTTCTCGGCCATACTCGATCCGATGTCAGGCAGGTCCGTAAGGTCATCACCGTTATCGATATATTCTCTGGCACTTCTGGACAGGTTCTCAATAGAGCGGGCGGCATTTCTGTACGATCGGACCCGGAACTGGTTGTCTCCCTTTATTTCAAGGTAGTCTGCGATTCGGTTTAGTACTGCAGAAATGTCGGTATTTTTGACAGGCATATCTCCTCTCCACCATGGATTCACCTGAGGCATGATAACAGTATACCGACGCCTGCGGTCGAAAGCAAAGAGAAAGTGTACGGTACCAGTGCGGATGAACTGTACTCTGGCACCGTATACAGATGCTGCATATGTAGAAGAGGAGTGTACCTCCGGAATCGAAGGTACACGGTGAATTGTTGCAGAAGAGATTACTGTCTGCCCAGAATGCTTTTGATTTCGTCCATCTGGGATGGTGTCAGAGGTCCAAATTCCATAGCCCTGGCGTTTTCTTCAACCTGTGCGACGGTTCGGAATCCCGGAATCGGAATGTTGTTCGGGCTTCTGCCCCAGAGCCACGCGAGCGCCCCCTGTACCAGACTGCGTCCGTTACTGGTCAGGATCTCCCGTACGGCATCAAGCTTCTGGATATATTCGTCACTTGGCTTGCCGTTTGTGAAATACTTCATCCATTCGGGACTCGACTTGCCACGGACATCATCGGCGGAGATATCAGATGCCTTCGAATACTTCCCGCTGAGCAGTCCCATCGCCAGCGGGCCCCGGTTGATGGTCGTGACACCGTACCGTTCGCATACCGCAAGAAGAGGCGCGTTATCGTCCAGGACGTTCAGTTCAAATTCGATTGCGCTGCAGTTATTGCCCTTGGCGAAGAAATCTGCACTTTCCGGGAAGTCGGTACTCCAGCCGTAGCTTTTGATCTTTCCTTCACCTACCAACGTTTCCAGCGTATCGCGTACCGGTCCTGCCTGTTCTACCGGAAAACCGTTGTCGTGAAAAAGATAGATGTCTATGTAGTCCGTGCCGAGCCTGGCAAGCGATTCTTCACATGCGCGGCGGATGCCTTGGGGAGAGGAATCCGAACCGGTTATCTGGCGCGTCTCTTCGTTGAACAGACCGTTAAACTTGGTTACAATGACCGTATCGCTGCGTCTGCCGGCCAGCGCCTTTCCGAGGATCCGTTCGCTGTGGCCCGCACCGTAGACGTTTGCGGTATCGAAAAAATCAATTCCCAGTTCCAGTGCAGCGTGTATTGCCCGGACCGACTCGTTGTCGTCAACTTCGCCCCATCCAAGCGGGGTGCCGTCCGAGTAGAACGGTCCGCCGATAGCCCAGCAGCCAAGTCCCATCGCGCTGACATCTTTGTTTAAAATTTTGATATTCCGTTTCATTATTCCTCCGTTTGTTATTCTGATAAAGGATGTGGAATGGCCGGGAAGTATCATTGATACTCATGACCATCGATGTCGGTAATGTATCGCAAAGTGATGATGAAATCAAGTACCGCTTTTCTGTTCATTGATGGTGCCAATTCATCATATTTTTTTATTTAATACGGACCATTTCTCCGGGAATTACCATTATCGAGGAATATTCCCTTTTGGCAAAGCTCATCGTGCAGACCTCACGCGTATCCGGTCTTGCCATGGTATACGATAACCTCGTCGGCTGGATGGAGAAGAGCAGTATCATCGTCGATGAGTATACCGACTATCTGTCCGAAGGATCACAGATTGATGTAATCGTACCTGCGGTAACCGCACAGATGCATAGCGACTTTGATGCGGTTGCAGCAAAGAACACGGACATAACCATGAACCTGCATGAGTGCGATATACATGAGGCCGGCGCCGTTGCACGGCTCGCGCCGGAGCAGTATGACAACGTCATTATTCTCAAAGAAGGCAGTGGCGTCGCCGAGCTTCGGGACTCCAAGACAATCGCGTCGCTTTTGGGGTTTCTCCACTATTTTAAGGGACTTGGACAGCCGGTTACCACACAACTTGTAACTGAGGTCGCAGATTCGGACAACGTTGAAATGATTCAGAAGGTTGGTGTGAAGGACTTCCTGATTTCCTATAAATTTGTATCAAAGATTTACGCCCAAGTATCCGAGGATCCGGAGGTAATGAAGGCCTATGATGAACTCTTTAAAGCAGAGGGATCTGATTATCTCATAACGCTTGCCGAGGACGAGTCGTAGCGGTTTGTCTGTGTAGTTCTGTGGCGGGGCCGTCTCTTTGTATAGGAGGGCCTTATATGTATTGAGGCATGTACTGACGATTGTTTCGGATAACAGCCTTGCATACCGGTACGCTGCATTGTCTGCAACGGCATGTAAGGATGATCCTGTATGGATGATATCTGCGGTCGAAAGTCTGTCTGCTAGTTCCGGCATTTTTTTCTTTACGGCTTCTTGATGTGTCTGTATGGTGATGTGATTTTTTACCTCACGGCTTGCACATTACAGTAAGGACGGTTATCCTATGTCTATTCACCTGCAAAACGGTCTGTTGGAATTGACACTTGATCTTCCCGGAGAAAACTATACATCATCCCGGTTTGACTGGACGGGCAAGATATCCGATGTACGCTACGACGGCATACGGATAACCACCTGCGAAACAGGAGACTACAGCCTCGTCAAGGACAAGGGCCGCGGCTTTTACAATGAGTTCGGTATTGACCGGACTCCCGGTTTTTCCGAAGCGCCGATGGGCGGATTGTATCACAAGATCGGCGTGGGAAAGCTGGTCAAGGATGAAGAGGAGTACGACTTCTTCCGTTCGCATACGATCCGTCCGGTCTCCATGACGCATGAGTCGGATGATGAGTCGGTCCGCTTAACCTGTTCGGGAGACGATGCCCAGTCCTTTGCCTACATCCTTACAAAAACAATACGTCTCAAAGAAGACGGTTTTACCATACAGTACCGTCTGGAAAACAGCGGAAGCAAAACAATAGAAACAAGCGAGTACTGCCACAACTTTCTTGCCGTAAACGACGAACCGATGGGTCCGGACTACGAGCTCAGGTTTGATTTCGATCTCAACACAAACCTTGCCGAGACGGTCAATCCGGACGGTGCGGTCAGACCCGGAGACAGGACCATTACATTTGAGAAGGGGACCGACAGCCAGTTCTTTTTCAGCAGCCTCTGTCCCCCGGATGGTGTCCCTGCCGGATGGACACTTGTTAACAGCAAACACGGCCTGGTGATAAGTGAGGAGGGGAGCTTTGCGACGCGCAAGATCAACCTCGGTGGCTGGAAACACGTCATCAGTCCGGAACTGTTCTTCGACATTACTCTGGCACCGGGTGATACCGGTGAGTGGTCGCGTACGTATTCGATACGGCGCGTGTGACTCTCGGCGGTTCAGCCCTCCGCTTCCGTTATCTTCACGTGGGTGATGTACTGTGCACCGAGAAACGCGGAAAGACACAGCAGGAGGATGCCGCCGGTCACCGCGATGCCGCCTTTCACTCCAAAGAGGTCGTTGAGAGCGCCTATAAGAAACGGCATGACCGATGCGCCGATGTTTGAGCTTGCGTATAACGCCCCAGTAGCAAGGCTCATCTGTCCCTCGAAGTCGTGGATCACGTGGTTCTGCAGAATCGGGAAGATTGCCGACAGGAAGAACCCCGTCACGGGGATAAACAGGTCAAATCCCATAATCCGTATCTGAAATATAAACGCGGCAGCCATCGCCAGTATACCGCCAGCACACAGGATGGTGAAGGTCGCCGTTTGGTTGAGTCGGTGGATCACGACCGATGCCAGGAGCCTTCCCCCGGTAAAGCAGACGAAGAAGAGCATCATCACAAGCGACGAGTATGATTTGGGCTCGCCGAGTCCCTTCTCCATGAACGTCGGCGCCCAGTTGACTACCGCAAACTCCGTCCCCACGTAGCACATGGCGGCAAGTCCGTACAGCAGCATCCTCGGTCTGGCAAGGACACGCACAAGCTGCGACGGGTGCGGTGAGACGACGGGCCCTTCCGCCCTGATAAACCGGGCAAAGGCGAAAAGGATGCCGATACCAAAGAGGATGGCGGCCATCGTCCTGAAGACAATTCGCCATGATGACTCGTCTGTCAGTATCAGGTTGCCCACGGTCATGGAGCTTATTGCGCCGATGCCGAAAAAGAAGTGGATCAAGATAATACCGTTTGATCTGTATTTCCTGGCATATGTATGAAAGAACTCGGTCACGGTGATATTGCTTACAATGAAGATTACCATCGTACCGAACGCGGCAATCAGCGTACAGACCAGATATATCGAGTATACCGGTGAGAAGGTCATCACAAGCATGGACAGCGCCATGATGCCGATGCCGGCGAGCGCGAGCCCCTTCTTGTTGTAGTGGCTGAAGAGATATCCGGTGATGAGCGATCCTGCGATCAGGGGTATCACCGGCAGCAGAAACATCAGCCCGCCGGATGTGTAGCTGATACGGAAATCATCGATGATCTGCGGCATCATGAGTCCCCGCATCGAAATATTCACGCCGAAGAACATCTGCAGCAGGTAGCAGGAAGCTATAAGCACAAGTACGGCAATTGGTATTCTTATTTTCATGGTTTTATCCAGTGTTGACTGATTATTCGTACAGGAAAGATATGGACTGTACGGGCGGTGTCAACTGTTATCGGTAATCTTCTCCTCCTCAACCCTGAGAATGATCGAGAGAACAATGGTAATCGCGCCCAGAACGCCGAACGCGAAGCGCGGAGACACATCGGCCAGGATTCCCGCGACGGGGTAGAGCATCGCAGTCAGTATCCGCTCGATCATCGAGACGCCTGAAAGGACGGTCGCACGGTTACCGCTTTCGATATTCTCGTTCATGAGCGAATTGAGCATCGGCTGCCGGTACATGGGCAGGTTGGTGAGGCGGAGTATGGAAAGAAAGGCCATTGGAAGGCCGGAAAAAAACGCGATACTCGGATACAGGATGCCGGGGCCGATCGATTTAAGAAAGATCATGTTCTTGGTCGATATCCGTTTCTGTATGACCGGCGTCAGAAACAGAAGCAGCGCCGCGCTGAGGTTGAACGCAGAGGCGACGGCCCCCTGAAAGCGTATGGGAAAACCTCCGCGCATAAGGAGCGTCTGGTAGAACCAGAACATGAAGAAGGTGAGTGACGAGACCGCGGCGAAGTTTAGGCTGAACATCCGGAGGGCCGGTTTCCTGAAAATGAATACAAAACCGTCCATTCCCTGACGGAGCGGATGCAGTCCGGTCTTTATCCGAGCCGGCTCGCGGACCAGGAGTATGACACCGGCGGCAAGCACAAGCGCCGCTGCGGTAGCGACAAAGACAAGTCCCAGGGCGTCGTTGTACGGAACGATGCCGCTTCCCACCAGGTATGAGCCTGCAGGAAAGGCTAAAAGCATTCCGGCGGTGGCGAAACCGTCATACCGCGCAAACACCGTTTGGGAGTTCTCCGCCAGGCCTGTATCCTTGAGGATGTCGTAAATGAGCGCCCTGTCTGCGCCCGAAAGCATCGTCATGCCGAGGCCGCATAACACCTCAGCGGCAATCAGAACATGAAGCGACGGAAACATGCCGATCATGTAAAACGATAAACCAAATGTCAGTGCTCCCAGAAACAGCGATATCCGGCGTCCCAGTTTGTCCGCGATGACGCCGGTTGGTATCTCGAAAACGATCATGCTTACGGAAAAGACTGATTCAAGAATAAACATGCCGGTGTAGTCGAGACCGGCGCGGTGGAGGAAGAACGGGACCGATACCGCACCGAAGAACATGAGATTTTTTAAAAAGCTGAACGTGTACAAAAGAAGCATGTTTTTCTTCATGTCATTTCCGGTATACGGCTACTCCATGACACGGTTGCGGCCGGCGTCCTTCGCGCGGTAGAGGGCTTTATCTGCATTGTGCAGAATGTCCTCTGCGCCGTCCGTATCTGATGCCTCATAGATGCCGATACTCAGCGAGACAGACACTGTACGTCCATCTGTTGTCGTAAACGGGTCTTTCTGTACGCTGTCCTGAATCCGGTCAGCCATCGATCGCGCGATTTCGATTCCGCCTTCAATCAGGACGGTGAACTCGTCACCGCCGAGGCGGCTCAGTATATCTTCCGGCCGTTTCAAATTTGTTATGCGCGATACGATTTCCCGCAGTACAAGGTCGCCCGTGAGATGGCCTCTGGTATCGTTTATCTGCTTGAAAAGGTCCACGTCGATCATGAGCAACGACAGCCGCGAGTCGGTCCGTTTTTTCCGCTGTACCATGCGGTCAAGCTGCAGAATAAACTCCCGTCTGTTGTTCGCGCTGGTCAAGGGGTCAGACGCCGCCTGCTGTTCCAGCTTTCTGTTAAAATGGTTTACCACCATAATCGCAAGACACAGTATGAGAAAGAGGACGACCGATCCAACGATGATCGTTCGTATCAGGTTGTCGTGAGCCGACTCCATCGCCTCTGTCTCGTTCTGCTCCACGATCAGAAACCAGTCCAGTTCATCGATGTATCGTGATGATGCGAGCATGGTCTTGTCATTTCTCTCGTAGTTAAGAATGACGGGGGAGATCATGTTTGATAAAAGCTCGTCCGCGATCGTATGAATGCCGGCACTTTCCCGTAAGGATGTGTTTTCAACGGTTGAAATGTCGGAATGTGCCTGGATCATTCCCTCCCTGTTGACGAGGTAGATCTTTCGTTTGTAGTGCTCCTGCCGACGGGCGAGGAAGAGTGAGAAGTCTGTCATTTTAATGCCGACACCGGTAACGCCGATCAGGTTTCCGTCAAAATCATGTACCCGGAAATTGATGAAGATGGTAAGATGATGGTTTCCCGCTTCGTCCGTGTCAACGTCCAGGACATATTTTTTACCGGATTGGATAAACCGGTAGTACCAGACATCGTGGGGGTCCTTTCTGCTCATGATCTTGTGGACGCCGCTGTAATGGTAGTACCTCCCGGTCTGTGTTGATACGAAGAAAGTAGAGAAGTATTCGTACTCCTTTTGTATCTTGCCGAGATACTGGATAATTTCCGGCACGTTCTTCTCGCCGCGGGTAACCCAGTTTATCAGAAAGGAGTCATGCGACATAACGGAAGAGACGTTCAGTGCCGGAACAAGCTGGCGCTTGATCTCCGAATAGATGTTTTCACGCAGCAGCGGTATGGAAGAGGTCACGATCTCGTGTCTGAGAGCGTTTCTGCTTGTCTGGTAGTTATATATTCCGAGAAAGATAAAAGCGCAGCCAAGTATGACGCTTATCGATAGGACAGCCTTCAGCCTGATGGATCGAATCATGATTATGCATCCAGTAAAAAGTTCCGTAAACTGTCACGCAATGATTACGAAGCGTCAAGCATGTTCTTTGAACAGTGTCTGAGACAGAACAGACAACAGCCGGATAACAGATAATGGATACCGAAACAATTTCTCGTTTACACATACGGACAGATGTGAGTATATGAACGCAAATCTGAACCGATGATTCTGTTTATACTGCACGAAACGGAATCCCCCCATGTTGTCAGGTGGAGGAACCCCATGAACACAGCCGTATATATAGTTAAAAAGGCGCTGAACATACAGCATAGGAAGGGCCGGTACTGGGAGATCGACGCCTTCCGCGGGTTTGCCATTGTTCTGATGGTGTTTTACCATTTTGTGTGGGACCTGTACTATTTCCGCTTTGCCGATATCGACATGCTGACCGGTTTCTGGCAGGTGTTCGCCAGGGTCATCGCCTCACTATTCCTGTTTACCTCTGGAGTATCCGTCGCGATCGGATACCAGCGATCAGAAGTCAGGAAGAACCATTCGTTTAAACGGGTCCTCGCCCGTGCGGGCATCATCTTTGGATGGGCCCTCGTGATCAGCGCTGTCTCGTTTGTGCAGTTCGGTAAGCAGGGGGGGATCGTCTTCGGTATACTTCATCTTCTTGCGGTGGGTATTGTTATCGGATATGGAGTGGCGATGCTGCCGAATATTCTTGTATTTCTCCTTGTGCCGGCGGTCTCGGTACTCGGCTGGTTTCTGTATTTCCATGTCTTCTCGCACGATCCGTGGTATATCTGGCTGGGGATCAGGCAATACGGCAGGCTGATGTACGACTACTATCCCGTTTTCCCGTGGATTGCTTCGGTTCTGTTCGGTGTATTCTGCGGCAAGCTGCTGTTTAAAGACGGTAAGCCGGTGTATACACTGCCCGATCTTGGCGGGGTTTTCCCGTTTCATACTCTGGCACTCATGGGACGGTATTCGCTGCCGATCTACTTGGTACACCAGCCGGTCCTCATTGCAGGTTTTACCCTGGTAGTAATGCTTCTGCAATGAATAGTGAGTAATGAACTTTTCACTTTTCTCATGTACCCTTGCGTCTGCCTCCGGGAACTTTCCGCATCATCGACATGATCGTCCTCGTCCATGCGATGAGTTACCTGCTCTTCATTTTGTTTCGAATAACGCTCCCTGCAGCGGTGTTGTGTTTTCGGCTATATTTTTATACGATCCAGCCGCATCCTGACAGCCGTCTTCGGTCTCCAGACAGTATTGTACCCGGCATGCGTATCTACAAGAAATCATTGAAACAGAAACAGCGACTGTTATATTCATGGTGTATGGGAATCCGTTGACTAAAAAAACGGCGTATCGCATCGTCATTTTTACGGATCTCGTCATACGCAGGAAAATATTATTCTTGAAGGAGTCAATATGCAGGTACTTTTTGCACTGCTTCCCATACTCGTTGTTGCCGTGTTGATGGTTGGTTTTACCTGGTCCTCCCAGAAAGCAATGCCGATCGGATTTCTCACGGCACTCGTCATGGCACTGGCAGGATGGCAGATGCCGGTCCGGTGGCTTGCTGCTGCATCGATTGCCGGCGTCATCAACGCGATCGATATTCTGCTTATCGTCTACGGGGCCCTTGTTATCTTGCAGATGATGCGCAAAAGCGGTGGGATAGACGCGATATCACGAAGCATGGCGTCAATTTCTGACGACCGGCGTGTTCAGATAATCATCATCGCGTGGCTCATGGGGTGTTTCCTTGAGGGTGCTGCCGGTTTCGGTACGCCTGCGGCCGTTGCCGCACCGCTTCTCGTGGGCATGGGCTTTCCTCCGCTCATTGCCGCCGCGGCGACACTCATGGCGGACAGCACGCCGGTTACCTTCGGAGCGGTTGGCGTCCCGATCTGGGGAGGTTTTGCCGCCATCAGAACGATGGTGTCATGGCCGCTGGCAACTTCGGCGGGTTCTCTGGATTTTGTTCAGTTTCTTCAGGAGATAAGCGCGTTTTCCGGGATTGTACATCTCGCTGTGGGAACGTTCGTTCCGCTGGTCATCGTCTCGGTGATGACAAAAATAACCAGGGGCAGCTTCCGTCAGGGACTCGAAGTCTGGCCTCTGGCACTTCTTGGCGGACTGGTCTTTACCGTTCCCCAGATGCTGATCGCCGTTTTCGTTGGGCCGGAGCTTCCGACGCTTTTGGGGTCGCTCATCGGTCTTCCGCTTTTCATTCTCCTGGTAAAAAAGGGCGTCTTTACACCGAAAACGGTCTGGACATTTCCTCCACACACCGAATGGCCGCCGGAATGGGAAGGAGCGATCCGTGCCGGAGACAGATCGCAGATGCCAGAGGCAACGATGGGCTCTGTCCGCGCCTGGATACCGTATGTAATCATCGGCGTGCTCCTTTTGGCCAGCCGTGTACAGTATTTTGGTCTGACTCCGCTTCTGCGGGAGTTTCAGATCGGCTGGGACGGGATCCTCGGCACCACGATTGGCCGGTCGATTCTGCCGCTGTATAATCCGGGAGTATTTCCGTTTCTCCTGGTGGCCCTGCTGATACCGTTTATGCATGGTATCCGTTTTTCCGAGACGCTTGACGCGTTAAAGGAGACTGCCCGCATGATCGTCCCGGCAACAGTTGCGCTGGTCTTTACGCTGGGGATGGTCTACATAATGATGAATACCGGCGGTGCCACCGGCGCCGACTCGATGCTTATCGTTCTGGCGCAGGCGTCTGCCGCGCTTGCCGGCGATGTCTGGTACATAGTCGCGCCGTTTATCGGATTGCTTGGCACATTTATCTCCGGCAGTAACACCGTGTCTGACATCATGTTCGGGCCGTTTCAGTTTTCAACGGCGGCAAGCGCCGGTAAGAATATCATCGCCATACTCGCACTTCAGGCAGTCGGCGGCGCTGCCGGTAACATGATAGCGATTCATAACGTGGTAGCCGCGCTGACAACGGTAGGCCTTGTGGGAAAGGAAGGTGTCATCATCAGGAAGAACCTTTGGGTTGCACTGGGATACTGCCTTGCCGCCGGTATCGCCGGCTGGCTTCTTGCCGGTATCATGTAGCTCAATACAGACATGCTGATTACATCTGAGGTTAACTCGCTGCCGCCGAAAGTGCTTCCGGAAAGGTGCATGTCAGTCTGTAAAACACATTGTACCACGGCAGGGAAATCGATCGAGGCGAACAGAAGCGGAGTTCTCAGCAGCGTACTGGCTGTATATGCGGTACACTGCTTCAGTAACACGGCTTTAACATGCAGCGATGTGGCCGCATCATGGAAAAGTGATTCTCGAAGCATACCGTTTCCGTCAGAAAGAGGCCGTCGTGCGTAATCGGGGGCATCTGTACGGGACCGCAGGGTGGATGAGGCTCCTGTATTTCGTCTGGAATGCAACCAAAAACTGATACAGGATGCAATACCGTCTTGAAAAATTAACCGTATCATGATACATTGTATCGTGTAGAAAAGATGACTTTCGGAAGTGAAGCGGAAGGAAGCAATGGAAAACGGACAGTTTATGCAAAAGCTGCTGGAATTCAGACAGCACAACATGATAGAAGGTGTCGAGATTCCAAAACACAAGCTCCACATGTTCGAAGGGACGCCCAAGAAACATCCCGTCGATCCAAATCTTCTTGTGCTTCTGGTAAATCCATATGAACGGAACAAGAAGTACTACGAGTTCAAGATGGATACCATCGCGGATATCGAGGAGATCGAAACGATCTCGTCCGAGGACGGCGAGAACGCAAGCCGTGTGCGGATTTGGGTCTACAAAGGCACGGTCGCATTCAAAACAGAGCCCTTTATCGTATAGTTCATCTCTTGAAAAAGTGGCCACATGAAGAGATAGTAATCGGAAAGAAGCGCGTCTTCGCGGCGGCGCCGTACATTGTGTCCGCAAGCCGGGCTACTGATATTCCCGCGTTTTATGCCGATGAGTTTGTCTCGTGGCTTAAACGGGGGTGGTGTGTCAGCACAAACCCCTTCAGCGGAGTACGGACGCCGGTTGTCTTTTCCCGCTGCGCACTTTTTGTTTTCTGGTCCAAAAACCCCGAACCGCTGATACGTCACCTCCCGGAGATAGCCAAAAAGGTCGAGATGATATTCCAGTTCACGCTCAACGACTACGATGCCGAAGGGTATGAACGTGCCGTTCCCTCCTGCCCGGACCGTATGGATACATTTATCAGACTCTCACGCCTGCTTGGCAAGGACCGTGTCATCTGGCGGTATGATCCGGTGCTGCTCTCGGATTCGATCGATACAAAGGAGGCTGCCAAACGGATATGCCGTGTCGGTGACCGTATCCATCCGTACACGAGCCGACTCATCTTTAGTTTTATCAAGATACAGCGGTATCACAAGGTGAGAAGAAACATTCTGCGTCATGCCCCCGCCGTACGCGAGCTTACCGATGAGGAGAAGGAGGCCGTTCTTACGACCGTTTCGGCCCACAGCAGACGCAATTGGGGCATCAGCATTACCTCCTGCGGGACGCCAGACATATACGAACCGTACGGTATTTCCGCGCCGGGATGCATTTCGTACAGTCATGTCGCATCGCTGGGCATTTCAGAAAGCGGATTCAATGCATTTTACGGATATGACGCGCCGGTCCTCTTTGACGGGGGTGTTCCGCGAGCTGTTCGGGCCCGAGGACAGCAGCCGCTGTGCGGCTGCATACAGAGCAAGGATATCGGGATATACGACACTTGCAGCCATGGATGTCTTTACTGTTATGCAACTCTTGCACCAAAAAGTTGAATATTCCCCAAAAGTCAGTTACTTATACCGTGTTTACCGGTCCTCAACTTGTTGTTATCACTACTCCAAACACGACCCATGTGACCTATGTGAAGGCCACGCTGGAAGCCGGGAAACACGTGCTTGTTGAAAAGCCTTTTGGCGTCAGGGCCGGGGACGGCCGCGACATTTTTACTCTGGCACAGAAAATGAAAAGGACAGCTGAACGGTATGATGCCCGATTCTCCAGGATGGGGCAGCAAACAGGAGACTGACCTCGGCACATTGCTCGTGGTGTCAGAGGAAAACGAATACAGAGAGCCGTGGAAAGGCGAGCCTGGAAACTATCAGCGTTTTTTTTCCGGTCTGGCGGCGGCAATCAGAAACCAGACAGAGTATCCGTGGTACACCGCTTCAGATAGTGACACAGCGCGAGATAATACATGCCGCGTTCAGGAGTCATGAATATGGATGCCGTATTGAGCTTTGAAACACCTTTGCCCTGTCGCCGGCAGTACACCCGTCCATTCCAAAAGCAAGGAGTATGTCATGTCCTATGATCTGAAAACACTGCTCAAACAGGAGCTCGATCTGGAATTCGATTCGTTCTCAAATGCCGATGCCTGGAACATCGGTTACCTTTTGCGGAAAAAGGCCGACCAGGAAAAACATATGATTACGATAGACATCACCAGGTTGCACCAGCAGCTCTTTCACTTCAGTCTTGCGGGCACCAGTCTCGACAACGACGAATGGGTGCGGCGCAAGACACGGATTGTGTACAGGTTTAGCCATTCATCACTCTATGTGGGCACCTGGCTGAAAAGCCTGGGTACGACGATCGAGGAGAAATACCTTCTTCCGGAGAGTGAATACGCACCTCATGGAGGTTCATTTCCTATCCTGATACGGAACACCGGCGTTATCGGAACGGTTACCGTCAGCGGACTTGCACAGGAGGAGGACCATGATCTGGTCGTTGAGGCACTCTCGGAGTACCTTGGCTGAAGTAACCGTACCTAACGCCTGGTGATTGTCTGCAATGTAAAGGGAATCTTTGAAGGTATCGTCAGCTAAATGACAGCCGGAGGCGATGTGACACAGGTACAGACAACAGACGCTACAATTGCTGTAAAGAATGCCGGTACGAAATAACGGTTTGTGTAGTTACATGCAGCAGTGCCGTCATGAGCCGGGTTGACTGCAGCCCGGCTCATCCTGGAATCATGCGGCAGACGTGTTTCCGCAGTTTTCAACACCCTTGGTCGCAAGATAGTATGCGCCGAAAATCAGTCCTGTATACATAAAATCACCGATGACCATGTTTCTCAGGAAGGGGAGTGCGGCAACATAGCACTGGAGCAGGC
>CAZAHA010000016.1:0-8574 GCA_964484915.1 uncultured Leptospirales bacterium | reverse complement strand
CCGATGACCATGTTTCTCAGGAAGGGGAGTGCGGCAACATAGCACTGGAGCAGGCCTTCCCATGTCATGGGATACATCTCCCAGCCCAGCCACACGGCAAGATTAGTGATGAGGAAGAATGTGATCGATCCCGTTGCGGTGGTTGTCGCGAGCATGTACAGACTGAAGTACTGCTTCAGCTTGAATCCAAGAAGAACGATGACGGCAAACGACAGATAGACAAACAGGTTTATCAATCCGATCGGTGTGCCCTGTACCAGATAAAGCAGGATATCGGAAATAACAAGCGCAGCCAGCGGAAGACCAAACACGATACGCGTGTCTCTTATGTACATGGCGGAAAAAAGCGCGATTGCGGTAACCGGCGTCATGTTCGGCGGATGGGGAGCCAGCCGCGACAGAGCCGCGATGGCAATAAGGATGGCCGCGATGATAAAGAGAGTCCTGTTTTTTTCCATTTTGTACCTCGTTTCCTATAATATTTCCCAGAAAAAGTCTACCCAGCGTTCATCATCAATGTACTCGCCGACATAAAAATTGTCAACAGGTTGTTTGGTCAAGAGGCATGCGACGTCCATGTCGATGTCGCTGTACATTTCCTTGATCTTTTGTATTGTCTTTCCCGAATCATAGATATCGTCGCAGAGAAGGTATCTTCCGTGCTGCAGGTCCGGCTTGATGCCGATCATGAAGTCGTGCTGCTCCTTCTCAAGATAGGAGGAGATTTCCAGATACTTAATCGGTATCTTGAGATGGTTGTTCACGACATATGAGAGAAAAAAACCACCGCGAAGCGGGCAGAGAATATAGTCGTATGTCTTTCCGGATTCCTTGATCTGTTTGATGACCCGGTGTGCGAGTTTAGAAAAAAGGTCGGGGCTGATGTATAAATGATCCATAGAAAATACCGTTACATTGATTGGCCGCCTGGTATATCTGCCTTTTGGCGGCACTCTGGCACCTTTTCGAGCGCTCACTTCATGCGAGTACTGAGCATACGTACACATGTTTCTACACATCAGGCAGCTGTAAACCATAAATTACATAACTTGGGAAAGTGCATCGGTGTGCGTCTGGGAAAAAAGTGCTTTCCAAATGAGACATAATGTACGATACGTATACAAAGGCATCTCCAATAGATGCCTATTCCTGCAGTCTTGGCAGAATGCTGGATACGGGACCGGTTTATTATGAAGAAACGTGTACATGCTTCGCCTTTTTTTACTCTGGCACCGTTGCTCCTTGCTGGGGCACTCTGTATGCCGGGAGGTGTCCGTGCACAGAACGGCGAACTCTCCCGTATTGCCGATGACACGCGGTTCAACAATGCCTACTACTTTGTAACGATGGACATGCCGGAGAAGGCTGCTCTCTATCTTGGTGAATATATAGAGGTATATCAGGACGGTATCCACCGGAAGGAAGCGCTGATGGCGCTTGGCGACATCTACTACCAGAAGTTTGAGTACGAACGGGCCCGTTCATACTACATGATGCTGTTTGAGGAGTATCCCAATACCGAACAGGGGGTCGAGGCCTACTACCGCAGTGCACTCTGTTTTATAAAGATGGGCATGCCGGAGAAGGCGGATGCGGTTTTTACCGACATAGTGGATAACTATCCGCAGTATACCGCCGCGGAAAACGCCCGTCTCCAGCGAGACATCGAGTCTATTCTTGACGAATAAATCAGCGAGCTTCGGGTCCGATTGACGGATTTTGGGCTGAGAGACCAAAAGCGGGAAGTATCACTACGGATACCTCCCGCATACGGGCCTCCTTTTGCTATTGTCGCTTCCCGATTATTGCACGGCATTGTCCCACTGAACGTACAGCCGTGTGACGGTCTTTTCAAGACGCTCCAGCTTCTGGGCAAGCTGCCTGCTTTTCAGATGGTCGCCGTGTGCGATACTCTCCTCGAGCTTGTGTGTTATTCGTGTCATCTCCGTTTCAAGCTCATCGATCCGTAATTCAAGGCGTGTTGCGTTCGTGGATTTTTCGCTTCCGCTTTTCTTCCGTTCCTGACCGCGCCGTGTGAGCGACCCCGAGCTGCGTGGCAAAATTTGGTATCGTTTATGAAAGAACTCGCTGAAATTGCCCGTGTGTTCCGTTATCGTTCCGTCACGGATCTCTATCACTCGCTTCGCGACGGCATCGAGAAAGTAGCGGTCGTGAGAGACTGCAAGAATAGTGCCGGGAAAACCGGCCAGAACCTCTTCCATAACCTCACGCGTCTGTATGTCCATGTGGTTGGTCGGTTCATCCAGGATGAGGAAGTTTGCCTTCTGATATATCAGACGTGCCAGTTGAAGCCTGTTTTTCTCTCCGCCTGACAGCACCGACAGTCTTTTGTCCATGTCCGTATAGGAAAAAAGAAACGATTTCACCGCGTCAAATGCATCGTCTCTTGAAAGCGCACCCCATGACTGCACCTCGTCCGCCACGATAAGGGCCCCGGGCGAGAAGACAGGCGT
This sequence comes from uncultured Leptospirales bacterium, assembly GCA_964484915.1. Lineage (GTDB taxonomy): Bacteria > Spirochaetota > UBA4802 > UBA4802 > JAFGJZ01 > CAZAHA01. Next base: position 6,100 of record CAZAHA010000016.1, on the reverse strand, counting down.
CTGGGTGAGCAGCCCGGGCTTCTGGCTGGGGCCGATCCGTACGGTGTCGGAGTCCCATGCTCCCCTTGAGATGATTGTGTCAAGAAGAGTGGTCTTGCCGGTACCGTTTCCGCCGACAAGCGCCACCTTCTCGCCGGCATGAATTGTAAACGATACGTCTTGGGCAAGGAGCGTACCGCCGGCCGTAAGCGTCAGGTTGTTGATCTCGCAGGCTATATCAGAGCCGCTCCTTTTTGCACGGACATTCAACGAGATACTCTCCGGCAGCAGCTCCGGCTTTTCCGGCATCTGCTCCTCCAGTTTACTCAGCTTGTGCTGCAGTGACTTGAGCTCGCTCTGGACCTGGGCCGGCGGATTGTACTGCGACCGGCAGATGGACTGCAGACGGTTTATTCTCTTACCAAGCCCGGCCGCCTCGGCCTGGGCTTTCCGGTGTGCGTTCTGGGTATTGGCGCCGTTTCTGAGATACTCTATCCTGAAACGGTTGTAGTTGCCGTTATACACGGTCAGGGTACCGTTCTGCAGATGCCAAATCTCGTCACAGACCCTGTTTATCATGTAGCGGTTGTGTGAGACCATGATGACACTCCCGGTAAAGTTATCCAAAAACCGTTCCAGCCACGCCAGACCCAGATAGTCAAGATGGTTGCCGGGCTCATCAAGCAGCAGTAGCTCCGGGTTACCGGCAAGCGCCCGTGCGAAGTACAGGAGGCTTTGCTCACCGCCGGATAATGTGTCCATATTCTGCTCAGGATCGTTATCCATACCCAGGCTTTTGATCAGGTTGAGGAGCGTGTCCTCCGCCTGATATCCGCCGAGGCGCTCAAACCGGTCCTGACAGAGCTGGTACGCCTCAAGAAGGTCCGGTAGATCATCGTTAGATGCCGTTTCCAGCTTTTTTTCAAGCCTACGCATCTCTTTCTGGAGTGGTAGAAGCAATGCCAGCAAATACTCGCGGATACTCCGTCCCCCACCGGCTTCCACTTCCTGCGGAACGAGACTCAAGCTGAGCGTGTCTTTGATCATGAGCGAGCCCGAATCCGCCTCCAGTTCGCCTGTGATTATACGCAGCAGGGTTGTCTTGCCGGTACCGTTGGGGCCGATCAGCGCGTACTTTTTGCCTGCCGTTACGCTGAACGACGCGTTGTCCAGAATTGGTTTGTCTCCCGTTGAATATGTTATGCCGTTTCCATGAATCAGTTTCATCTGAGTTACCTGTTGCCCTGAATCGGTGTGTTGAGCAGAGCGCCGCACCCCTATGAAGCGCGCCATCATGCCGTCATGGTACCGGTGATCTGTACCGCAGTAAAAAACCGGTCCATATGCTGTTTTCTAAAAGATCATTGCAACACCATGAGCATGTTGCAGCATGAAGCACAGCATACCAATAGAGCCGATTCAGGTTTTTTTTGTTGCCGTGTTACCGAATAGACACGGTGCCACGGATCGAATATCCGATATAGGCAGAAGCGTATACCGGTTACAGTCACGTCGTGATGTTATTTCTATATGCAGACACGACTCGACAGGAGGATATATCCATCAGGGATATACACGATAGTGGAAAAATGGGCGGGATGCAAAGGCAACTGCGTTTAATTTCATTGTATATGGTCAGCGGCAGTGCTCTACGTCCGAAACCCGACAAGCTGTTTTCCTGCGCTGGATGTGCAAAGGAGAAGGATTATCATGACGATACCTCGAAATCGGAAATGGAGTATACGCGCTATAAGTTGAACGCGAAAGAATATGAATACAGTGAACAAACCGATACGTCAATCAGTTTTTCATGTACAGCGGCTGATGGTACGGGACAGATAGTAAGAGCATCATGGAGACCCGCTGTGCAGAAAAGCGACGCTGCCGTCAAGTTGCAGGCTTTCTTTATTCGCGTCGATATCGCCGAAGGATACCATGTCGTCAAGCGAGCCGAACAGGTAGAGACTGGTGCTGGACTCCGTGCCGCCGTTTTCATCATCGTCGCCGCTGTCAGATGAACCACTGCGGCGGCTTAATATGTCGGAAGCGAAAACGTGACGGTGGTCCCCGTACGCTCATCGGTAGTCATTTCGATGGTTCCGCCCTGTATCTCGGTCATGATCAGTGCGATGTATGTGCCAAGACCGGTTCCGCCCTGCTTGCCTGAGGTAATGTATTTTTCAAAGAAGGTGTCGCGTATACCGACGGGAACTGCCCCGGCGTTATGTACGGAAATGCGTATGAAATCTCCGCTTGATTTTATTGAAATGTGTACCGTTGCATCGTTCGGCGAGGCCTCGGCTGCGTTTCGAAGCAGGTTTGAGACTATTCCGTAGCAGAGTGTCTTTTCACCCTTAACGCGTACAGACTCAGGCGCTGCACCGCCATCGCCTGTCTCATCCTGTATGGAAAATGAGACATTCTTGTACATGAATCTCTGCTCCAGTTCCTTGAAGGCTCCAGATATGACGGCGGTGATGTCGACGGGCGCGGTGTTGAGCACATACTGTCCGGACTCAATCGTAAAGGTGTTGAGGTAAATCTCGATCATTTCAAGCATGCGCCGTCCCGCACTTTCTATCAGGTTGATATACTTTCTCTGACGGGGGTCGATTCCGTCGAAATCGCGCAAAAGCTGCGGATAGCCGATTATCAAATTGAGCGGTGTCTTGAGATCATGGCGGAGAATCCGGTTAACATCTTCCTTAAAAAGTTCCAGGTTGTGTTTGGCCGTCACATCGACCACGAAGGTTACCTTACGGCCTCTTCCGTCCGTATCCTCAAAGTATCCGGCATCTGCCAGGATGGAGATGTGTTTCCCGTGTTTGCCGACAACCTCCCACTCGCCGCGCATCTCGTTATAACCCCCGATGAACCGGTCGTGCAGGTGCGAGAGTTCCTCCCTGTCCTTTTCCGGCACGACTAAGGTGAAGTGCCGCCCCAGCAGTTCCTCCTCGGAATAGCCGTACAGTCTGCAGTAGGTACTGTTCACGTACTCAAAGTAACCCTTCTCGTTGGTAATGCAGATCCCGATCGGGGCGTTTTTCAGAATGGCGCTTACCTTGTCCTGGCTTATTTTCAGATCCTGCGTATCGATAACATGCCGTTCACGGCCATGCCGTTCATGGTCAGCCGTTTGCTTCCGCTTGCCGGGCGTACCGTGCAGAGGATGGTACGCCCGGATGGTACATAGATACTGGATGCTATGCGGTGTATTGGAGACGGATTTCCCGTTGCCGGTCTGCACTGCGGTAATGCATGCTGACAGCGGATTGCCGTTATTTAAGGTTGCGGCCAGCTCGGCCGTGGTGCTGTCGGAATCCTTCGCCAGTGACTGGTAGATGTGCTGAATGTTTTGCCGGTTCCCGTCGGCAATGAGGGAGGCTAACGGAGTACCGGCGGCCGTTTCATCGTCGATACCCGTCATGCTGCAGAACGACCTGTTTGCAGCGGTGATGATTCCGTTTCCGTCGAAAACGGCCTGTGCCACAGGAGACGAGTAAAACAGGGCGGCATAGAGTCCGGCGTTTTCTTGCAGGTTATCGTAATTTGTCATGTTGATGTGCCGTTCACAATTCTGTACGGAGAGCATTCCCCGTAGCTTCACGCTTCTGTAGATTATAATAGAACAGGATGTATGGAAAATCAAAAAAACTGCCGTTTTGCGCGGTGTAAAATGGTCCATTCGTTCTACCGGCCTTCCGTTTCGGCAATTCTCTGTATCTTCCTGTTCAGCAATGCATCCAGTTTGGCCAACAGCCCGTCGATTTGTCTGTACATGAACATCCGTAAGAGTCTGCCAAACGGGAGACGAATAATCACGGAGAATACCGTACGATCGCCTTCGTCTGCAATCAGATATTTCTTGCCGGGGTTTACCACCGAAACGGGAAGGACGATCCTGACCGTTGCCTTTCTTTCGGGTACTGATTCCGTACAGGGGATCTGCTTCTGCTGGCCGGAACCTCTTTGCCCCCCTGCCGGAGCGTTTACCGTACACGGTCGGACATGAGCGGGCCTTTGCAGTACTTGCGGACGTGAGAAATGACATATGGAAATGAACGGCATTGTACGGTACCTTATATGGTATATACCCAATGCCGAGGTCGGTGCCTGCCGGGCCCATAAGGCACCGATCAGGGAGTATGCAATGGATACAAAAATAATTACTGTCAGTACCGTTTTTCTGCTCATCACTCTGCTGTACTGTACGACAACCGCCGAGGATGAACCGGACATCCGTACCCAGCTTTCCCGTCCCTACCGGAAGGTCGATCCGTCCTTTGACCCCCGTACCGGCCTGGCGGAGCGTATAACCGACATTCCGCAGATTCTCCTTGAGAACATGAAGGAGCTGGACCCATACTATGACGGCTCGGCGGAGTACGATAACCACCGGATCACTTCCGCACAGCGGAGGCGCTTTTCCGCATATATCGACATGCTTCCCGAGGCGTACAAGCGTGTTATGCGGGATCGGCTGACCGGCATCTATTTTGTGAGGAACTTTCAGAGCGGGGGACTGGTTGACATTCAGGTCGATTCCCAAAACAGGATCTATTGCTTCATGATCATGAACCCGGCATCGTTTGACTTTACGGTGTCGGAGTGGCTGCGGCTGATTGACCTCTCGTCTATTGACCGGAATGGCGATTATGATGTGCGGTACGAGGTGACAGATGTGTATCCGGCAGTCTTCTATCTGCTGCTGCACGAGGCCGGCCATGTGTACGACTACATACATCATGCGACACCGTATATTGACGACTTTCACCGGCGCTACCGGGAACGCTATGAACCGGATGCGCTGACACGGCAGACGCCCTATACACAACGCTACTGGACAGACATAAGGACTCCCGCGGAGAAGTACGACTACACTAACCGGGAGAGGATGAATTTCTTCGGAACAGGTGAGGAAAAGCGGGAGAAGCTGCCCAATGGTGAAATGCCGGCAACATACCGGTCGTTTTCACGGACACCGTTTGTTTCGCTGTATGCGGGATCGTACTGGTCGGAGGACTTCGCGGAGGCGTCCGTCTTCTACCATTTGACCGAACGGATGGGGATGCCGTACAGGATCACCGTTCTCAAAAACGGCAGAGAGGTGTTTACGTATGAGCCCATGAAGAGTCCCCTGGTGCGGCAGCGTATGGGGCTGGTTGCGCGCCACCTGTACTGACAGACGGCTGTTGTCGTGTATGCGGCAGGTTTCAACGGAGAAAAAGACCATGAAAAATACAGGACCGCCTGTTTCCAAAATACTGCCCCGCTTTTCCTATACCCTTGGAAAGGCCTGTCAAAGGGGCGGCAGCGCCGTTGCAGTCGGCGCCTTTTGAAGTGATGGAGCGCCCTGCCTGCTCCTTTGTATATGACAGCAGCCAGTCGATTCGCGCGGCTGCATTCCCGATACGCTTCATTCCTCTTGTTGCGTGACGGACGCAGGCTGCTGGAACGTCATGAGCGGTACGGTGATCATTGCCAGGAATATCGCATATCATTCCAGGGTATCGGGCCATCAGAAATTTTGACCGAATACCGGGAAATTTCATTGACAGGAGAGTATTAAATATATCTACTTAGTATAAGTCTTATAATATGTGTTGATAGTAATGAAACCCAATGCACCTGTCAGTTCACTCGATCTGAAGCAGCTCAATACCGGGCTGGTTCGCCAAGCAATCAAGGAGGCTGGTACGGCGACGACCCGTCACCTCTCCGATGCCACCGGTCTGTCGCCCATGACGGTCAGCACAATCCGTCATGATCTGACTCAATCCGGGGCCGTTACAAAGGACGATTGCATCCCTTCCCGCGGAGGTCGTCCCTCCCGCCTTTACCGGTTCAATGAGCGGCACCGTCTCGTCCTGACGGTGTTCACCCGTGAAATCGGCGGACAGAATTCCGTATGTGTGCGCATCGCAGATTTGTACGGTACCGTCATCGATGAGGAGGAGCGTCCGCTGGAGGTCTTGTCACTGACGGATTTCGAACCGTTTATCGACCGGTATTTAACACGCTATCCGCAGACTGGTGCGATCGGCTTTGGTCTCCCCGGTATCGAATGCGGCGGAAGCATCGTCGTCATGGATTACAAGAAACTTCTTGGCGAGCCGCTGGT
>CAZAHA010000015.1:0-24302 GCA_964484915.1 uncultured Leptospirales bacterium | reverse complement strand
GTGGGGTAGGCCAGTCCCTTGTTTGCGTATGCATCGGTACGTTTTCAGATTCTGGTACTCTTCTCCGGATCAAAGGTTTCCTGCGCCATTTCATACCCGCGGGCGATACCGTCGTTCAGATTTGTCGAATCGAGGGTTGTGAGTGATTCGATTTCCTCCTCATAGAGGAGCCGGTCTTCAGGCCACGTTAAAGCACTTGCTACGGTAAACGCACTGCTTGAAAACGTCACGATATTGATGATATCCCCCGCCTTCAGCGAATCTTCCATATACAAAAGACCCTCCTTTACCAGTTCCAGCAGTGTCGTTCTTGTCTCCTCCACACTGATGGTTTCGGAATCCATCGATCCGGAAACGTCAACAATAAGTGTCAGCACAACGTTATCGCGCTCGTCTTTCGTAATCGTATCTGATCCGCAGTAGGCGCCAAAAAGATACTCCTTCTGGCCGTTGGATTTGCCGTCTGTAATCCGATCCCTTATGGAGAGTCCCATGGCAAGATGAAATATGCCGTAATCCTCGGCACCTGATGCGTCAAATTCCTCATAGTTAAAGAATTCCCACGGGCGGGCCAGGTTGGTTTCCGGCAGAATACCGTTATTCAGCCTGTACTTGACAAGCTCAACAGCGGCGGTGCTTGCTGAATCATCATATGTAAAAAAGAAGAAATTCGTTTCATTACCCTCTTCCGCCTGCTCTTCGCCGATTTCTGTATCATTGTTGTCGTTCTCTCCGGAATATGTGCCGTCATAACCTCCGGAATCATCCACTATCTCTCCTTCACAACCCGGCAGAAAAAAAAGCAATGTGAGTGTGCAAAGCATAATGATTTTTTTCATCCTTCTCACCTCGAATAATGTTATTGAACGACGCATACAATCCGCATTTTATATATTGTACCATTAGAGCACTGTCAAGTGCCTGGTTACAACTTTAGATAAATTTTCCTATTATATCTGATAATGATAACTGTTTTCATAAAAAATGTCGCGAAACATCTTCGAATTTCCGGCAGAAAGGGCAAAAAACCAGTTAATCCTTCTTGATATGTGGGATGAATATGAATTTTTTTGTGAGCATGCACACATATGCCCGTTTCCGGTATAAGCCGCGTAAATGGGCTTGACCCCTGATCATGTACCACATAGTGTTATGAAGCCCACGCGTACTACCCGGAGTCATCGACAAGCGCTTTGTCAACTCCCCATTACCCCGGCGATGTATGGTGCGTTATCCGTAAATCAGGATTATTCCATATTCAACATCATAATCGGACGGTACATACCATGAAAAAGATCATCATAATCGGAGCCGGCCTCGGCGGACTGACCGCGGCCAATATACTCGTGCAGAAGGGCCATGCCGTAACACTTTTCGAGTCGCACTCAGCACCCGGCGGATACACCGCAGGATTCTGGCGGAAGGGCTTTTACTTTGAAAGCGGTACCCTCGCGTTTGAGGAGTCCGGACTTGTATTCTCAACGATGAAAAAGATCGGTGCACTGGAGAAGATCAATTGTGTGCGACATGAACCGTTTCGCTTTCTTTCTGATGAGATGGACGGAGTACCGGAAACCTACAGGGATTACAAAAAGTTATACTATGAGAATTTTCCCGCCGAAAAGCACCAGTTGGACCGGTTCTTTTCGGCTCTCGATCCACTGTATGCAGCTTTTGCATCCCTCGGCAGACCCGGACTCCTCTCCAAAGCCGCTGGGGTGTTCAGGTTACTCCTGCTGAAACTCAAATACGGGGATATGACGGTGCGTGAGTTCACCGAAAAATTTTTTCCCGGTGACACTGTTCTGTTCCGTTCCTTTAATGACCTGGGGTATCCGGACATGCCGGCAATGATACTGGGTGGTGCGCTCCATACCCTTTTTGTGGACTACTGGACCGTTCAGGAAGGAATGCAGTCCTGGGCCGATGTGCTTGCGGAAAAGTTTACACAATCCGGCGGAGAATTGAAGCTGAAACACCATGTGGATCGTATCCTTGTTAAGGACGGACAGGCTTACGGTGTACGCTGCGGCTGGACCGAGTATGCAGCGGATTACGTGATCGCCGCCTGCGACTACAAAAAAACCTTTCTCACCCGTCTGGACAGGGATGTCGTACCCGGAGAGCTGCGGCAGAAAGTGGAAGCGGCTGCGGTGTCAGAAGGTTTCTTTCACGTTTATCTTGGACTTGACATCCCGCGGGAGAAACTGCGGTATTACATGAAATCATCGCATGTTTCCGTTTTGAATACACATCAATCCTCCGACATCTACGACACAGAAGACGAAGACTATTTTAACAAGTGCTCATTCGGACTGTATGCACCCTCCCTTCTCCATGCCGAAAACGCACCTGAGGGAAAGTCATCGGTAATGCTCTATTCCATGATTCCCTGTCGATGGCAGAATAACTGGGGCGGCGGCGATACTGATACCTACAGACGTCTGAAGGAAAAGGCCGCTCAAAGTCTGATCGAGCGGGCACACAAGGTGATTCCCGCACTGTCGGACAGGATCGATTTTTGCGATGCCGCCACACCGCTCACCTTCGAACGGTATACCCATAACACAGACGGCGCGACCTCCGCGTGGAGCTGGAACCCGAACAAGCGTTTCTACAAGAACATGCTTGGCACGCACGTAAAGACACCCGTGAAGAACCTCTATATCGCCTCCTGCTGGGCGATGCAGATAGGCGGTATTCCGGGAGCTCTCTTTGCTGCCAGGAAGGCCGCGTCAATGGTTCGGTAGTGTCCATATCAGGAGGTTGCAGGCTGCAAGAAGCGGTTTGTCCTTGCTTTGTTCCCAAAGCGCTGGAACATGGGCGGGTATACCATTGATTGTGAGGTAGAAGTCTTCATGGAAGCGTCTGTCCCGCACACACTGCTCCGAACCCCTGTTTGTCGCGGTAATGATGCGGATGTCAATGACAGTGGTCTTTGTGTCGCCGACCCTGCGGTCCTCCTTCTTCTGGAGGAAGCGGAGACGCTTGACCTGGAATGGAAGCTGCTGCTCGCAATTTTATCAAGCAGCAGCGTTTTACCGGTATCGGAATCGACCGTAAACGGTCCATTTGAAAACCAGCACCGCATGAAAGTTTCATTCAAATATACAGATTTGCTTTACAACGGCACAATCCCTGTTTACAGCCACATGAGCCGACACTCGGCGGGTCTTTACTTTCTCTTGACCTGATATCTGATTATGGTGATGTAGTCCCTGGGCTTGACAAACGGCATACCAGGTCCCTTGATGTACTCTTCCTCGTGGTCGCCGGATATTTCGTATCCGTTCTCGTCGATAAACCGCTTGAGTTCGGCGATGAGAGGCATCTCGTCCTCGTACGCTCCGAAATGGACAACCTCGGCGACAGTCCCGTACGTGATCTTCTCGATACGGACGGCATACTCTCCGCTGCCATTCTTGCCGGGCAGCCCCGTTACTGAATCCGGCACCGGTATGGCCACATACCCTTTCCACAATATCTTCTTCAGTTCTTCCGTCGTTGTATCTTCAAGCAATTCATCGAAGTTTGTGTATCTGGCAAACGGCGCCGGCTGCCCCGGCCCTTTGGGAACGCCCTTTAACTTGTAGTAGGCCTGAAAAAGCGAGGTAAACGCTTTCTTGATGACGATGTCCGGATCGCCGTCAAAGTCGACGACAAGCGCATTGACTGCGGCCTTCTCTGTTATGCGGGGCTTCGTTAAATGTGCATAATCCTTCTTCTTTGGGCCCGAAAGCATCAGGAAGAGCAGACCGATGGCTGCCAGGAGCGCGACACCTATGAGTATTCCGATAGCAATTTTCACAATATATCCTCCGTTCTTACAAATATGCCGTCAATATACCACACCACCGTGACAGCTGTATGTCATCTTTGAATTCTTATTCCTCCACCCAGTTCAGCGTTCGCTGTACGGCCTTGTTCCAGAAGTGGTAGCGGTGATTTCTTTCAGCAACATCCATCTGCGGGTTCCACCGCTTGTTCTCCTTCCAGTGGTGTGCGAGCTCGTCCAGATTGTTCCAGAACCCGCACGAGAGCCCGGCTGCATACGCTGCCCCAAGCGCCGTGGTCTCGGTGACCTCCGGGCGGATTACCGGAATGTTCAGCAAGTCGGCCTGAAACTGCATGAGCAGCTCGTTCGCAACCATACCGCCGTCCACCTTGAGATACGGTATCTCGATACCAGAGTCCTCGCGCATGGCATCGTATATCTCACGTGTCTGAAACGCAGTTGCCTCAAGCACCGCACGCGCGATATGCCCGCTTGTAACGTACCCTGTCAGTCCCGTGATGATACCTCTGGCGTCCCTGCGCCAGTGCGGCGCAAACAACCCGCTGAATGCCGGGACGAAGTAGACGTCTCCGGTATCCTCGACCTGGCGGGCAAGTTCTTCTATCTGTGACGATTCGCTTATGAGACCGAGATTGTCGCGCACCCACTGTACGAGAGCCCCCGCTATGGCGATGGATCCCTCAAGCGCGTAGACTGGCTTACTGCCGCCGACCTGGAACGCCACCGTTGTGACGAGTCCGTTCTCAGAGTGTATGAGCTCCTCACCGGTATTCACCAGCATAAAGCAGCCCGTTCCATATGTATTCTTGCTGGATCCCTTTTCATAGCAAGCTTGTCCAAAGATTGCCGCCTGCTGGTCGCCCAGTATGCCGCACACGGGTATCCGTCCGCCAAACGGCCCGTCCCCGGTTGTGTATCCGTACGGCTCTTCGGGCATCGATGGCCGTATCTCCGGGAGCATCTTTCTGGAGACCTTGAAATGTTCCAGCAGTTCGTCGTCCCAGGTAAGTGTCTCTATGTTCATGAGAAGCGTCCGGCTCGCATTAGTAACATCCGTCACGAAGGCGCCGCCATCCACACCGCCGGTAAGCTGCCAGACAATCCACGTGTCTATGGTACCGAACACCGCCTCACCTCGCTTTGCCGCCTCGAAAACACCGTCCCGGTTTTCCATTATCCACTGCATCTTGGTGGCGGCAAAGTAGGTTGCAAGCGGCAGTCCCGTCAGCGAACGGAAGCGGTCGGTTCCTCCGTCTGCTGAATACCGTTCCACTATCCGTGATGTGCGGGTGTCCTGCCAGACAATCGCGTTTCCGTACAGTTTTCCCGTCTTCGGATTCCAGACGATGGTTGTCTCCCGCTGGTTTGTGATCCCCACGGACGCTATGTCGGTATACGTTGCCTCCGCCTTCTCAAGGGTCTTTCTGATAACATCGCACGTCCGCTCCCATATTTCCTGCGGGTCGTGCTCCACCCATCCCGGCTTTGGGTAGATCTGACGGTGTTCCATCTGATGACTCGCCGCTATCTCACCTTCCCTGGTAAACAGAATGAACCGTGTGCTTGTGGTACCCTGGTCTATCGCTCCGACGTACTGTGCCATGCTTCCTCCGTATGATATATAAATGTCGATAGTGTACAACAACAGCCCGGGACTGCTTCACATGCAGAAGAATCCCGTATACCAAATCTGTTCGTGGTACTGATTACCCCTTTATCGGTACAAACAGTACAGGAAAACCGTCATACAGTCAATGAATATGCAAAGAGCACCGTGATGGTGACATGCCGCAACAAATGTCATTTCCGGGTGGGCTGACGTACAGTGAAATTTGCCATGTTTCTTTTTGCTTGACTATTACACAAACTTCTCTACATTTTTTTTATGGAAAGGATACGGGCATACACGGACATCGTGGTTAAATATTTACTAGGCCGCGAAGAAACGAGGGACATCCTGTTGTCATTTCTCAATGCCGTCATGGAAGATTCCGGTTTTGAGATGATCACATCGGTTGAACTGAAGAATCCATTCAATCTGCAGGAATTTTCGGCAGACAAGCTCACTGTTCTTGATATAAAGGCAATTGACACCACAGGGCGTATTTTTGATATTGAAGTACAGGCGCATGGAGACAGAACATTCGTACACCGGTCTCTCTATTACTGGGCCCGGCTTTACAATGGACAGGTTTCGGAATCTGAGACGTACAGGAAGCTGCAGCCTGTTATATGCATCAACCTGCTAAACTTTCGTCTTTTCGAAGAGATGCCCCGATTACACAGCTGTTATCTCATAACAGAAAAAGATGAGCCGAACAAAGTTTTGACAGATCACCTGATGCTGCATTTTATTGAATTACCGAAAATATCAAATGATCACCATGGGACCATCCTTGAGAAATGGTCACATTTTTTTCTCCATGCAGGAGAGGAGGACACGGCTATGAAAACTTTGCTGAATGATGAACCTGTTTTATTAAAGGCTCATGAGGAATTCAAAAAATTTACTGCTGACGAGAGACTTCGCGACCTGTATGAATCACGCCAAAAAGCCAAGCGGGATTATGCAACACTGATGGAAAGTGCACGTGAAGAAGGACTTCAAAAGGGCTTTGAACAGGGAATCGAAAAAGGAATCGAAAAAGGAATCGAAAAAGGAATCGAAAAAGGAATCGAAAAGGGAATCGAAAAGGGAATCGAAAAGGGAATCGAAAAGGGAATCGAAAATACTGCGCGAAACATGTTGAAAAAGGGATACGATCCAGCTGTTGTTTCTGAGATAACCGGACTATCTGAAGACATGATTAAGAGAATCAGCAACGGTTAAGCAACAAGTCTTCAGGATGATAATACGAGTGCCGCTTCGGCAAATCGAAACAGCACTCGTTTCTTTACCATCATTCACTACGAACTATAAATTCATACAGAGAGTATCCCCCCATTGTGTACCGCGCTTTTTCCCCTACATACGAACATACCTAGCATTAACGGGTTCAAACGAGCGAGATAGAGTCTGTACCGCCTGATCCATTATCCATTGTAAATAGCGTATTCCATGTTTTTATATCTTCAGACTCCTGAACGGCATATGTACTCTCGTATGCGGTCTCCCAGAGTAATGAAACACCTGTAATTTTTTCTGAAAAAACCGAGATCAAGCTGTATGACCTGGTCATCATCCCATGTACTTGACCACAGCGTACCGGATCCGACCAGAGCTTTATCTCTGTCCGGAATTGTTACGGACTCGCTCTTATTGCCATTATTATTGGTCCAGAACCCGATACTGTCATCAAGGGACAGAACACCGCATATCGTACTTCCATCAGCCGGGTTACAGCAAGAAAAGAGTTCATCTTCTCCTCTTCCGAGACAGTTGAAAACTGATTCTGGCGGTGCGGAAAGAAAACTCTTTCCCTGTTCATAGCAGCATACATCGCGATGCTGAAAAGCAGCCGATGAAGACAAAATAATCGGCTATAACCGCTTTTCCATCCGAAACATAGTATTATTTTCCACACCATACCTAATTGTATCGGATTATTTCTTTAAAATGGGAATATGTTCAGATACTATGACAATATGCCGATACTGGTACTGTGTATTATATCCATTCGTGCTATCGTAACACGGCGGAGTTTCAGCAGACCCAAAGGCCCTCTTGCAACGGCGTTTGGGCTGTACCTTATTCGCTTGTTTTCCGGGAGGCAATGTGAACCGTTTACCATTACTGTGCATCATACTATTCCTGTACGTATTACCCCTGTACGCCTATACAGATCAGACAACCACGGAACACAAGATCAGTGAGAACAGGATGTTTATTGAGTTCCTTAATGTATGTCTGAGTAACTTCGCCCAGGAAGACAGTGAAGATGCTGAAACCTTCTTTAAAGCGTATCAGGCCCATTTTAACGCCGAGGTAGCCTTTCTTCAGGCGGATTACAAGCGTTCGTTCAAGAACATCTTCCAGTCACAGGACATCAACGTAGCTCTATATAATGATGTCCTCAACAGATACTACCTTCTCGAGTCAAAGCGTATTCTGGACCGTCTCGCGCCAAGCATCATCAAATCCAAGAACAGCGCCGCACGCCACTACCTGACACTCGGCTACCGGGACCGCGCTCTTGCCAGGAATATTCAGACGATCGGCCTCGCCTCGCGGCCAAACCTCCGTTCACACAAGATATACAACTACGTTGAAGCAATTAAATACTCACGCCGGTCAATACGCTACGCGCTTCTGGCTCTTTTCGAGAGCCAGGAGGTTGAAACCAGGAAATACATCTACAATCACCTGTTTGAATCTGAGCGCGAGGCTAATAACCCGTTTTTTAACCGCTTTCTAAACAAAAACGACCAGGAGTATGTCGCGGAAATAAACAGGGAGCATGATGACTACGAAGAGGAGTATGGACCGCAGCTTGAGGAGGACCTGAAGCGTTTTGAGGATACCGGAGAAATACCGAACAGGAGCGCAGGTAGAACCGGCGCCGGAGAGGAGATCGATACAGGAATTGAGCCCCCTGGTTCATCGATTGAGGTCAGCAGCGACGACCCGCGAGTGACATATCTCTATGAGAAGAAGATTGAACGCAGGCTCCGCTTCAGACAGGAAAAAAAGGTTGCCGAATATTTGAGAAATGGTGACTTTAAAATCGCAAATGACATAATTGTACAGTATGTAGACGATTTTGCTTTCAAGATTATCCAGGCAACTATCGAGGTCATGCAGGCGAGGGAAGATGAAAACAACCTCAACCTTGACTTTCAGCAGTTGGCAGTGCACCATCTTGACAACTACGGCAGGCTAAGCGGCGATTCACTTGTCGATTCATTTGCCGACAGGGTACGCGTCCTTGACGATATTCCGGATTCAAACGGGGAGGCCACGGATCGGGATATACCTGACGAGGCAGATCTACCGGACGAGGACATTCCCGCTCAGGATGATGCTCAACAATAGGGGTGTTTCCCCATACTTTAAAGGAGCAGCGGATGAGCACACTCGACAATGTCCATAAACAGGTATTAAACAGCATCCTCAGGAAAAATCAGAACAGCGGCGGGTCACCTGAAATGTCCGAATCACAGAACAATATATCCGAAAAAGACTCCGCCGTACGGCAGGCGGTATCCGAACTGTACATGACACTTTCAGAACAGGCCCAGCCGTCCGAAGCGATAGACCTTCTGGCAGACCATGTGGCGATGATGGTAGAGATGATCAATGAGTTCAAATCCAAGCGGTAGCTGGATGAAAATGAAGACGTTCGGGATGACCGTCCTTATCATATTTTCCGTTCTCGTCTGGCTAGCCGTGATCGGGGACATCATCTACTACCTGCTCTTTTCCGGCACGGGTACTCTTTAAAGCACGGGTTTTTCTTTCAAATTGTAATGCCACAGTTCCACGAGCTTCTCAAATTCCCTGTCGGAATCGCTTTCACTTTCTTCATAGCGGTTACGGCGCCGGTTGATTAAATACTCAACCGTACCGTCCTCCAGTAGAAACTCCTCCTCCAGCTCGTTAAGTTTCCGGATAAAGTAATTCAGGTTGTGTGTCGAAAAATCACCAAGCAGTTCCAGCGACGCGAGTGTCGGCTCATATTTCATCAGAAGCTCCGTGAGGTACAGAGACTGGCGGAGAGCATCTATACTTCCGCTCAAGTAACTGCGGATATGCATGGAGAGCCTCTCGTAAAGATTTGTATACTGATAGTACGATTCGATCACCGGAAGGATTGTCTCCGGAAAATTGTTCTGAAGCTCGATCAGGTCAATTGGCTGGCCCTTTTCCCGGAAGAAGGCAAATATTTTTTTTCCAAGTTCGGCAGCCGGCTCAACATCGACCAGCTCAATGTACAGGTCCTTGACGATCGTCTTGATCTTACCCGTTTTTTTCAGATAAATTTCTATCTCAACGGGTTCAACATAGTAATTGATTCTGTTATCAATTTCCATCTTGTGCCGCGGCCTGAAACCGTGCGTCAAGCCGGTTGAGCATCTCCCTGTGATTATCGTTATACGCCTTATCCTGTGCGTACTGAAAGAGCTCGTCCGGACGGGAATCACCCTTGACAGCGGCCTGCTCTATTTTACGGACGGCAGTGTAAAACTCTATAGCCAGACGGGTCAGCTTAAGCTCGGCAATCGTCCACAAAGAATCTCCCTTGCGCACAACAAACTTCTCTCCGTCCGGAAGTTCAAATACATTACCGGGATAGATCCAATGCGGATTTCTGCCGTTTACCTCTGTCAACGTTATTGGATGATATCCGTTCATCGACGCTATCTGGTTGACATACGTAAACACTTCCGTATCGGACACCTGTATATTATACTGTTCGATTATGTCCGTACTCTCTTCCCCCGAGACGCGCTCCTCAAGAACGTTCTTATCCGCAGGTGAAACCGGTTTATCATCCGTTAATACCGGTTCCTCCGTTTCACCTGTCTCCTCCGACGGCAACGCCGTGTCTGTCGCCGTCATCGACCTGACCGACTCGACATAATTATCGTACCTGAAAAGAAAGAGTGTCAAGACAGCAAGGCAGACAAGGATAACCGATACAGCGGTATGAAGCGACCGTAAAAATATCAACGGGCGTGACAGCATGACATAGTCAAGAAGGCCCGGAGAAATTGCACGGCCGTCGTCATCACCGTTTTCAGCCGCCTGCTGAAATATTCTTCTTCTATCCTGCAGCTTCTTGTACTGCAGACGGTCAAAGATCAAACGGTCAAACAGTCTGCTCCACAGCCGGGACAGGAGGATCCTGCTTCCACCAGCACGCATTTCGCTTCCGTTACGGACCGCTTTCCTGGACTTGCCGTTAAAAGTATCCACATCGTTTCGGGAAACAATGCCGGTATACAGATTCTTCCTTGCATTTATCGACTGTTTCAGCTGTTCTGTCTCAACGCTGTCCTCACCGCTTTGTACATAGAGCGAAACGAGACGCATGAGCCTGTCACGGTCCGCGGTTATGCGTTCTGCCGCATCGGCTGCTTGGGAACGGTTCTGGTACTGGCCGCCCTCATCAGGATAGAGCGAGCCACTCAGCGGAACAAAGTTGTCCGGAACTTGTCCTTCGCGGATCGGGAAATATGTCAGAAAGAGGCCGTTATCCGCAATAACTAGCTCTGCATAAAACGGTATGTTCATGGCCCGCACGTTTTCCACACTGTACTGCAGCCCGTATTTCTGATGAATCTTCGACAGCCATGTTGCAAGCCGCCGGTCACTGGTAATATTCCTGAGATACCTGATCATGGAAAGGTAATTCAGTTTTGAAAAAACTGAGGCCTCGGATTCAAGATACTCCTCTATACGTTTCCTGCACTGCTTCTGATCACTGCTGAAAAGCCTGATAAGGTCATCCGCATCATTAAGAGAGCTGAAATAGGAAAGGCTCTCGTCGGTTGAAGAAAAGGGGCGTACCTCATACCGGACATCACCGTAGATCAGCACCTCCGAGAGTGACGATATTTTCGCAAACGATTTATCACCGTCATCGACAACGGCGGTCGGGATTCCGGACGATTTGAGAAGCATCGTACACTCTTCATAAAGCGATGATGGAACCACAACAGCCGCAATGCTCCGCTTTATCTGTCTGGCAATATTTTCAAGGCCGGAAAGGAAGAGAAGGTCCCTACCCGAACCATCCTGCGCAGAAAACGAAAGCACGCGGTTTCCGCTTCCGTTAAGCTCCCGTATGCATACCCCCTGCGGGAGGTCGTACGCTGATGACACCAACGGCTGAATTTCGATATGAGCGGATGAAAACAGTTTCCGAAAAGCAGTAAGCGCTCCCTTGTCATCGGACAGCAGTGTACACTTTGCTTCACATGAATTTACCCAGCCGAGGAATTCGGTTAGCGATATGTAATTTGCGGAGCGCTGCGCCACTGCGGCGATTTTCCGGGGATTTACACGCAGTCTGTTGAATGTGTCACGGTATGTATCAGGGAATGAATCCACGAAGAAGGTGCCGCCGGCGTACACAAGCGTTGTGGAACCGCTTACGGCAAACCCCTGTCCCTTGTAACTGTCGGTTTTCCGGCTGTTTTCGTAAATGAGCTCGATTATTCTGCCGGTGGAGAGGGTCTCCTTCTGCATCTTCAGGAGGTCGAAAAGGTCCCTGCCGCTATGGGTAATCTTGAAATTACCGTCACGGTAGAAGATCCCGATAAAAGCTTCACGGTCGGATATTGTCCTGCTGCTGATCTCCGGTATGTCGTGCTCTACGTCAACAACGGACACGCTCTTGAGGTCCAGTCCGAATATCTTCTGAAAGTCCAGAAACTTTCTGAGTGTATGATGACTGCCGATGTACCGGTTTGACAACTGTGAGTTGAGATTAATATTGAACTGCTCAAGAGCGGGATTACCCGTAAGGTTATCGGTGACGATAATATTCTCTATCAGCGGAATCAGCTCAACTGGAAGCGCATGCCAGTTTCCGATACGGATAAACGGCTGCGAGTCATCCAGAGTGTTTCCGGTGAAGATAATAAAGCAGCCCGGATCCACCACAAATACCCGGTCTTTTTCCTGAGTGATTATATCCGTTAGTTTCATGATTCATATATCATTTCAATTGTTCCTGGTTGTAAAGTATTTTTGTGTCTTATCCTGCATGTTTGTGTACACATCACCGCCAACCACACCAAAACACACAATGGCGGATGATCCGGTACGTACATCCACCAAACAGAAATTTTTCTATTGAGAAATGATCAAGTACTGCTATACTTGATCATCACGCAAAGGAGTATGCCTGTGAAAAAGATCGGAGCAGTACTACTATTGGTCATTCTCATTGCCGCATGTTCAAGGGACAGGGAAAGCACCTTTACCGGATCGGAAGACCAGCAAAGCCAGACCGTGAAGAGCGAAGCTGAACCGCCACTCCCTGAAAAGGAGCGGATTGACGATGCAGTGGCTGAAAACGGCGCATCACTGCGCAAGCGGAGTATCGATCCGCGTACTGTTCTTCCGGCAATAGAGAGCAATGAACGGATGCTGGAATACACGATGTCACTCAGGTACGAGTCGGACGACATCCTTGATTCAAGGCGAAAGCTCATGAATATCGTGTCACGCTACGGTTATCTCAGCGGGAGCTCCACGCAGATTGACGATGATTACCAGTACCTGAACCTTACCTGCAGAGTAAAGACCGACAGCATCTATAACATGCTCGGCGCCCTCGCGTCCATCGGCCGTCTCAAACACGAGGACGTTTCCGTGACGGACATGACAGGCGAGAACGTCCAGCGGACGATCCGGCAAAAGACAGAAATGCTCAGAACCCGGAGAAGGGAGGAGGCGCTGCGTGATTACAACCTCTCAACCATAAAGTATGAACAACGGGAGATGCTTCTACAGCAGAGTGAGGACAATCTTGACCAGCTTGAATATGAGCTCTGGCAGCTGGAAGACAGGGCTGCGTGGAGTACGGTCACGGTAACCGTTGAGCGCCCACAGAGCACGGTGAACATAGTGATTCCGTCATTCCATACTGCACTTATACAGATGATAAACGGACTCCTCTTTTTTCTGTACGGTATCGTTCGCTTCCTTCCGTTCATTGCAGTAGTTGCCCTGCTGATCCTCAAGCGGCATGCCATTATGGATTTTATTGCCAGAAGAAAACCGGACACAGACAGGAAAAAGAAACGGTAACATGCAACAGCGCCGTTTTCCGTGTGGGCTGAAGCCTTCATTCTATTTGTATACATATTCAATTCTGCATGAGGATGCCTCCTGGTGCAGCATCCTCATGCCCATGACACATTTTCATCACTCACGCTCAACCGGTCCCCTGTGCCTGTAAATTATTCCTTTCGGAGAAAAAAATGTGTAACAATCCGTCACGGAGACCCACCTACCATACAGCAGCTAATTACATGAGCTACTTTTTGAATACATTTACTCCCCTCCATTATTAAATCCCCGTTATGCGGGGATTTCTTTATGTCGGCTTCCTTTCTTTGCCCCCGGAAAATGTTCCCGGCAAACAGGGATAGACGCGGGTCTACAGCTTTTCCTCCATCTTCTCCTTAACCGTGTCGGAAAGTTCGTCATAAGTCATTTTATTTGGATATACCGGATACTGGTACGTTACCTCGACTCTCCTGAACGGCCGCATCATCTTTTTGGATGGAGGAAGGACGTTGATGGAACCGTCGATCACCACCGGGACAACAGGCACATTAAGTTCCCGTGCAAGAATCGCAAAGCTTTTCTTGAATGACCCAAGCGATCCATCCTTGGAACGGGTACCCTCCGGAAAAACAACCAGGTTATTTCCGGATTTGAGGACTTCGGCCATCTTCTGTATGGATTCATTCAGGTCCCTGTGGATGTCCATGATGATAATATTGCTGCGGTCGGCCATCCAGCGTCGCCACCTCTGTTTAAAGTGCTTTTCCTTGGCGAAGATATATGTTTTCCGCATAATGTCATCCGAGAGTGATGTAGCGAGTATCAGCCAGTCGAGGTGACTCTGGTGATTTGGCGCAAGAATATAGGGTGAGACCGGAAGCCGTTCCAGCCCCTTCGTCCGTATCCGAACGATCAATTTGATAAGAAACGAAAGCATGCGCTTGACAGTTATGTGCGGAAAGCGGCTTTTGTGAAGCATAATGGATCCGCCTGACTGTGCAAGAATAGAGCGCCAGTCTGAGGCGCTTTCGGCCGAAGACTCCTCTTCGTTGCGGTTCGTCTTGAGAAATTCCGCAAGTTTCTTGATTCGCGAGTACTGAGACAGTACCGTCTCCTGCATGGTTATACCGAACCGGTTCTTAATATACGCAAGCAGGGAGACCTTCGCCAGAGAATCGAGCCCCAGGTCGATCTCGATATGGTCGTCCGGTTTTACTTCACGGCCTGACTCCGTCTTGAGATAATCAGCGAGCATATGGTATTCGTCAAATTCCGGCATTTCGATATCGGCTGAAATGTCATCCCTGCTTTCGATAAGCTCTTCCAGACGGTGGCGCTTCAGCTTCTGGAGACGGGTTCTCGGTAATTCACGGGAGACAAGGTGAATATGCGTGAGACGCTTGTACGGCGCAACGCTCCGGTTATACTTTTCGATCACGTCTGCACGGAAATATTCCGTTATATTCAATATCTCATGAGAATCAATATACGCCGCATCCGGGCGGATGATGATGTGCAGCCGGCCGTCCTTCTCAAAGACACCCGCCTCCTCGATGCCGCCGGAGAGAGACTCAACGGCCGACTCGATCTCCACAGGATTGACATTCTTGCCGTTCGGCAGTACGATAATCTCCTTTCGGCGCCCCGTTATGACCAGGTGCCCCTGTTTGTCAAACTCTCCAAGGTCGCCAGTATGGAGCCATCCGTCCTTAATTATTTCTGCAGTCTCCTCCGGCCGGTTATAGTATCCTTTCATCATGTTTCGTCCACGGAAGCATATCTCACCGTCCCGAATTTCGACTTCGGTTTCCCTGATGGGATATCCAACCGTACCCGGTTTGATGTGTCCCGGACGTGGACACGAGATCATCGGCGCCGCTTCGGTCATTCCATATCCTTCAACAAGACGGAGACCAAGCGTCTGAAAGAGGCGTGCTATACGTATATCCAGCG
This sequence comes from uncultured Leptospirales bacterium, assembly GCA_964484915.1. GTDB lineage: Bacteria > Spirochaetota > UBA4802 > UBA4802 > JAFGJZ01 > CAZAHA01. The sequence continues at coordinate 8,871 of CAZAHA010000015.1, read as the reverse complement.
GTGCTCCGCCGCTGATAAGCCATTCGAGTCCCTTTCCAAACTTCTCATGAACCTTTTTAAACAGTATCCGCGAGAGTTTTTCAGACCGTATGATGCCGGCCAGCTTCAGAAGGAAAAGAGCAACCGGGTTCTCACTTATTTTCATGTGAATTCCCTTGCCGATCATCTCATACAGGCGCGGCACGCCCACAATCATATTTATGTCGTAACTCTGAAGCGTCTTCAGGATCGCGTCGCCGGTTATTGCGGGGCAGAAAACCGTTGTGGCCCCGAGATAGAGCGGCACAATCATGGTACCCGCCAACGGAAATACATGATGCAGCGGAAGCATTACCATGACGCGCTGGTCTTTGCGGTAAAACAGCGCCTCGTCGCAGGTGACTGATTCGATGTTTGCCATGAAGTTGTCGTAGCTCAGCATGACGCCCTTCGGCGAACCGGTCGTCCCCGATGTATAGATAATGGCCGCCGTCTTGTCATTATCAAGGGCAGGAAGACCGTCCGGCGGGAATGAGTCGCTTTTGTCCGTGATGGAGTCAACGTTGATCTTAACGGCCCGTTTCCTGGACTGTGTCACGGCCTGTTCGACTTTTTCCCTGGTTTCATCTGAAAAGAATATACAGGAGGGGGAACAGTCCTTCAGGATGTATGCTATCTCATCCGGTGAAGAAAGATAATCCACCGGTACGGGAACACCACCGTTCTTCCACACGGAGAAGAAGGCGGAAAACCATTCCAAACGGTTTTCCATGCAGATAATGACACGCTCATCCGTTTTTTTTATTTTGTACAGCGATGCGAAGAAGTGTATGCGCCTGAGAAGCTCTCCGTATGAAATCTCGTTACCCTTCTCGATTACTGCGGTCCTGTCGTGATTCTGAATAAACATTTCATTCTTCCTTTTCGTGTTCGTTTTCTCTTACTGTTATAGCATAAGATGCCGCAGGGACAACGTATCTCCTACCGTCCGTCCGGACGGAGATACGCTTCGCTAACGGTAAACAATGCGCCTTACTCCATTAAGACATCAAATCGTTGAATCAGTTTATTTTTTTTGCACTGTCCGCATATAAAATCAGCTAATCTCCCGCAGATTCCGTCATCAGGCCTGGACACCGCTTCTTGACAGTTTCATCGAAATATCACGGTTCATTATCTGGTAGAGTTTTTCATACATTTCCGGATACTGCCGGCTGATTCTCCGTATGGTTGCCTGGTTCCAGAAAACATACCGGATGGTATCCATGGAGATTACATCGGCGCTTGCGGCGTTCCCTGTAAAGAAGGACAGCTCCGCGATGAAATCTCCGCACCCCAGCCTGGCAACCGTCTTGCCGTTTTTAATGACCTCCGCCTCTCCGTCGATTATGAGATACAGGTTCTCCTGTGGACAACCCTTCCGGCAGAGCACCTTCTTGTCGCCCGAAACGACATGTCCTTTCTTCATCAGCGTCATGAAGTCCCGCCTTCTCATTGAATGAAACACTCTGTGGTAGACCGGCAGCAGATCGTCGCTGATCTTTACCGGCTTGCGCTTTTCTGCGAGTATAATAATATGAACAGTATTGATGAAAACAAAAAGAAGATTCCATACGACGACAGTCCGGTTTCCGGTCAGAGTGCCGTACGTCACAAGCAGAGTGCCGGAAATGAGCAGAACCATTCGGAGCCACAGGATGTCGCGGATCAAAAGAGCAATGGCAACACCGGTATAGTACAGATTAAGCAGTATGATCTCAACTGAAACGTGCATCATCATCCCGTTAGAAGTCAGTTATAGATATGTACATAGTTACAGTGCCTTTTTCTTCAAGGATAAAATCAGCCGCGGCCGGTAATACGTCCGAAGATTTCTGCTCCATACTGCCAAACGGCATCAGAATAGCGGGCAAACATGCGCAGCCGTGATTCAAACTCATGGTATTTTCTTATGGTTATTGCACGCCTGTACAGCAGAAAACAGAGCATCATGAGTGTGTTATAATACACCAGACCATAGCTCCGTGCACACCTGATTATTCCGTAATCCTCGGTTATAACCGGAAGATTATGTACGGCGCCAGACCTTACAACGGACACGTCCGCCTCAGTCTCCGCAGCGGGGATAACATGCAGCTTTACCGGGTATGAACCGACCTCCCTGATCACGGGCAGTGTTGTCAAGAGGGTCATATTCCGTTCCAGAACCGGCAGTAATTCGCACCGCTCTATATATATGAGCGATGAACTGTCGAAGACCGCACGAGACAGCGAGTCAAAACGGCTCTGTATGCATATCCATTCGCCTTCCGAAAGTCTCATACGGTTACAACGACTGATAAAGAAGATGGATCCCGATTAGAAGAAAAACGAATATGAATATCTCCCTAATCCGGTCATCCGTTATGCGGCACACCAGCCGCGGCCCAATCTGCCCGCCAATAACAACACCGGTCCAGCTAAACACGAGGACGGTCCACGTTTCCCGTTTAAGCACAAAGCCGCTCAGAAGGAAGTACGAAACGGTGCCGATAAGCGCAACCTGGAAATTTAGAAGAAGATTCGTTCCCACAATATAGCGCATGGGCATTCTCATTTTTTCTCTGACAAGCGGAATCAGGAAATCACCTATTCCGATTGAGAACATGCCGGAAACCGTGCCAAACAGTGCCGATACCGGCATCAGTATAACGGGCGGCCGTGCGGACCTGTCAAGCGTCAGCAACGCGTTGCAGTGCTCGCTCTGAAACGCGAAAATGAGCGAAACGATGATGCCCGATATGCCAAGTCCGGTTTCTATGTACTGGGTCTGCATGATACGCTGGTTCAGAAACGCTCCCGCAACGACACCCGCGGCTACAAAGGGAAAGATCATTCCAGCAATGCGCCAGCATACGTTTTTTGAACGTATGTTCTCCACGGCCGCCGACCCCATTCCGACAATTTGTATGAGAAACGACAGCATGACAGCACTGCGAGCGCTAAAACCATACACCAGAATGAAATATGGCACCCAGAGCAGGCCGCCGCCGATACCCAGCAGAGACGCGGACGTTGCTATTACGACACCCACACCGACAAGCGATATGTTGGGTACAGTCAGGAAGGCTGCCAGATCCATCATTCCATCTCCTGGTTCAGATGCTTCTTCATGTTTACCCGATACAGCGTACAACAACTCTTTAGGATAACCAGATCATGAAGCACCCTGTGCAGAGCATCTGTCTCCTTACGGAAAAGGAGCGGCAGGACGCGGTGGCGCTTGACGTTTTCCGAATGCATTACGTTTATTGTTTTCACGTCCTCGGATATATGCTCAACATGAGCGATAATCTCCTGAAGGTTTGTCGAGAGGTCATTTACAAGGTTGCCCATGACGGCAAGCTCGTCGTTCGTGTGAACGACAATCTGCTGGCTGAGGTCTCCATCTGCCATGATGCGCGCCCTGGTAATCATGTACTGCAACGGCGAGGCTATCTGTACGACAAAGAGGAAAAGTATCACTGCTGAGACGATGACAAGTATAACAATCATGACCGTAAACCTGGTAATGAGTCTGTCAAGAACCGTAAATATTATTTCCGGTTTCTCGTTATTGTCGGAAATATCATACATCCTGTTCAGTACCGACGTACGGTATGTTTCACTTTTCATTTCATAGATGATCTCGCCCGCGACAAAGATGTTCGCCAGCATGATCAGCAGAAAATAGAATACCATCCGTTTCCGTATGGTTGTTTTCGGCACATTCGTTCTGTTCACGGACTATACTTGATTTTCATTGGGATACATACCATACATCGTCATTAAACAAATCCAACATGAGCAGGAATTACACGGCGCTAACTAATTGACATGGTCATGAAAATTCATATCATGGCCCTTGTATTGCCAGCCACAAACATGACAGGAGAAAACCATGAGCTCTATTGACGAGAGAATACTGGATTATGTAAAAAAGCAGAACATGCACACGTCGTCACTCGATCCGGATAAGGAAATCAAGGCAATGATCGCCGAGATGGAAGCCGGGCTCAGCGGAAACGACAGCTCATACGACATGATTCCGACATATATACAAAAAAACGACAATATCACATACGGTGAAGAAGTTATCGTCCTGGACGCCGGGGGCACAAACTTCAGGGTGTGTACGGTCATAATCGGCAGGGACCATGTCCCTGTCATATCAAACTTCAGCACATACCCCATGCCCGGTATGACGGAAGAGGTTTCCAGGGATGAGTTCTTTGAGACTATCTATTCCTATATCGAGCCGGTTATCGACAGGAGCGACCGTATAGGATTCTGCTTCTCGTACCCCGCACAGATCGATCCGGATCTTGACTGTACGCTGCTCTTCTTTGCGAAGGAGATAAAGGCACCGGAAGTAATCGGCGAAAAGATAGGCGAAAACATAAACCGAACACTTGAAAAGCATGGTCACGGCCGAAAACAGATCACCATCCTGAACGACACCATTGCGACACTGCTTGCCGGCATGCTTAATCCTGCGCACAGCAATTTTCAGAACTATATCGGTTTTATTCTGGGAACGGGACTCAACGCAGGATACATGGAAAGAAACGCGAACATAACCAAGGTAGCTGGACTCGACCCATCATCATCCCAGGCGATTAATATCGAGTGCGGCCGGTATACAGGACTTCCGCATTCACCCATTGATAGAAAATTCTTTACTCAAACGAAGGACCCTGATGTCGCGTTATTTGAGAAGGTTATCTCCGGAGCTTACCTCGGCGGTCTATGCACGACACTGTTCAAACAGGCGGCAGAGGACGGTCTCTTCTGCGAAGCCGATAGGGACAAGATACTGAAAATGGAACCGTTCTCAACCCCGGAAATAAGCTTCATACTCGAACAGATAGCCCTGCCCGATGGTCGTCGGAAGATCGACTTTACCTGCGACACGCTCGAAACGATGCGTTTTCTATCCATGCACATGGTCGACAGGGTCGGATTTCTTTCGTCGCTGGTACTGACGGCGGCCGCTCTCAAGGAAGGTGCCGAAACATCGGCGGATGCACCGCTTTGTCTTTCGATTAACGGTTCAACGGTCGAGAAGATGCATGGCCTGCGAATCAAGCTTGAGTACTGGCTCGACAAGATCATGAAGGACCGATACGGCATACACTACAAGATACTGTTCATAGAAAACGCACCCATTATCGGCAGCGCCATCGCGGCGCTCACCAGGCAGTAGCTCCATCTGCCGGCGCAGCCTGAACGGCCGCGCATTATACAAAACTCAGCGGGTGCTGCCGCAGCAGGGCACCGGCATTGAAATGAGAGGCATTCGTCAGGCATACACCGACACCGATTTTACAGCTAACGCTTATAACGCTTGTCCGGCTTCAGCATCAAAGTGCATCTTTTTTTATATAAGTTTTTTATGTGAATTGTTTCTTTTCTTCTGTATATATATAAAACTGGTTTACAAAACAGGTTATTCTTTATTCCATAGAAGTGTTCCCTGAAACCGATTCAGGACCTGTGCTGGCAGCCTGGCAACGCACGCAGTACAATTTTAAAACCGGTGTTGCAATAAAGTTTCTGTAGATGCTCTTAATATAATTGACACCCATAAAATTTGCCTGCAAATGGATACTATTATGAGTGAAGAATCAGAATTTCTACAATCACACAATATATTTCTCAAAACCAAGTTTAAGTCCACTGCCCGCAATATTTATGGCCTTGAACTCATTAATTTTAATCCAAACGGTACGATCGACTCAATCCATGTTATCGCATCCACGTTTTCGGAGATTTACGATATCGACCCTCATTCGGGCTGGGAACAGTATGAGGAAAAAATCATCCACACACAGTGGAGCGGCAAATTTAACCAGCACATTACGCGCGACCTGCAGATTCAGTTTGAAGGCATGCTTGAAGATACCTTTCTCAGAACACAGCTCTTTGAGGCAGCAAACGACTATGACTTCGGCACAAGCGAACAGATTATATTCGACGGTTTAAAACGTATTCTGCAGGACAAGAACCTGAAAATTGAGGTCAATATTCAGGAAGCCACCGAAGAGGAGATACAGAGCGTCAGGCAAAACCGCGAAAAGGAGCGACAGGCTCAGTACCAGAAACCAGAAGAGGAAGAATTTGATATCGAGGAGGGAGCCGCGCTCCTCCCTGCATCGCTGATACTTGCACCGGTAAACGGCAAGCCTCTGTACGATGTCCGGATCGGTGACAAAATAATGATTAAGCTCGATCCGAAGTCAGCCAAAAACCAGCATTTTATCTCACAGTACCAGTTGAAAACTGACAACAACACCTATCTGCCGATACCGGCGGAGGTCATCGACATCAAGGCCCCCAGCAAAAAAGACCCCATACAGATCCTGACCCGTATTGAGGAGAGCGTGTACGCAAAAACCATCGAGGAGGAGCGCCAGGTTAAGCTGAGAATGTTTAATCCAGCCAGCGACCGTTCTATACGCCAGATCAAGGGTGTTACCGGTCAGGTAAAACCGCATCCCCATGAACAGATACAGACACAGACAGAAAGAGAATCAGGATCAGGCATGACCATCATCCTCTCCATCGCTCTTGCGATGCTACTGTTTGTGTTAATTGTTGCAATTTATATGCTATTATGATACCATGATCGTATGGACCAGAATAAAGACTACATTATCAAACTCTCGCGCGAAAAGAACGTAAAATTCATCAAGCTCTGGTTTACCGATATCCTCGGAATCCTGAAGTCGTTCGCCATTACAATCGAGGAACTTGAAGATGCTCTGTACGAAGGCGTCCGGTTTGACGGTTCAACCCTGAACGGTTTTGTACGGCGTGAAGAAATGGAAATGCTCGCGATGCCGGATATTGCAACGTTTCAGATTCTTCCGTGGCGCCCCCAAACAGATTCTGTCGCCCGTATGTTCTGCGACATCTACACAACTGACATGAAACCGTTCGACGGTGATTCGCGATATGTGCTGAAAAAAATGCTCCGCAAATCAGCCGACCTTGGCTACACATTTTACACGGGACCCGAGATCGAATTTTTCTTTTTCCGGAACAATATCTCTCCGGAACTTCTCGACAAGGGCGGTTATTTTGACCTCACCCCACTGGACCTTGCTGCCGACTTTCGCCGTCAAACAGTCCTGACCCTTGAAGAGATGGGGATGCAGATCATCACCTCACATCATGAGGGAGCACACAGCCAGCACGAGATCGACCTCCGTCATGAAGATGCGCTGACAACGGCGGACAATATCATGACATTCCGTATTGTTACCAAGGAGATCGCGCAGATAAACGATATCTACGCCTCGTTTATGCCGAAACCGCTTTCCAACCAGAACGGATCGGGTATGCATGTGCATACGTCCCTTTTCAAGGACGAGGAAAATATTTTCTTTGATCAGGATGCCGACTACCACCTCTCAAAACATGGCAGACAGTTTATTGCGGGAATCCTGACCCACATCAAGGAATTTACCGCGATAACAAACCAGTGGATAAACTCATACAAGCGCTTCATCTACGGATATGAGGCTCCTACCCATATATCATGGAGCAGCTGTGTCAACACATCACTCATCCGGATACCGCAACACCGCGCAGAAAAGCCGCGGTCGATGCGTATAGAACTGAGAAATCCGGATCCGTCATGCAACCCGTACCTTGCCTTTGCATGCATTCTTGCTGCCGGCCTTGAAGGAATAACGAAGGGCTATACGCTTGATCCCGCTCTTGAGGAACAGAAGCAGACCCCGGCACAATACGGCACCTACGCGTCTGGATTTGAACAGCTTCCCACACACCTCTCAGAGGCTCTTCTCCATCTGCAGAAAAGCACACTCATGAAGGAAACGCTGGGAGACGTTATTATAAACAATCTGATAGAAAACAAACTGGCGGAAATCGAACAGTTTAATCGCTATGTGTCCGATCACGATATAGCAACATATTATCCGTTATTATAACAGAGCCAATAAAAATAATTTAAATACACAAGTTGACAGTGATATGGAAGTATACTCTAAAATTAACAATGACAGCGCCATACTGAAGGTTGAAGGAAAATTCAACATCGACTACATCGAACGGTTCGACCAGATTATCAAGGAAGTGTTCGAAAAACACCCTTCGGTTATTGCGGTTGACCTTCATGATGTCGAGTATATCGATTCATCGGCACTCGGCTCGCTCATCAAGGCGATGAATATCGCGAAGAAACAGTCGATATCACTTTACCTGTACAATCTTCAGGAGAATATCCACGACGTCTTCAAGCTGTCGTATCTGGACAAGTTTTTTCTGATCCAAACGACCGCAGAAATGAAGGACAAGTATCCCGATATTCAGTTCGAGTTTTAAAACAGCCTACATGAAGCCGGAATCGGTCATAATATCGATAATGCTCCGGCTTTCACCGTTTCGGAAAAGCTGTTCGACATACTTGGCAAGAATATCAAACTCGATATTTACCGTATCTCCCGGCCGAAGCGCCGTGAGGTTGGTTTTCTTCATCGATTCAGGAATGAGGTAAAGCGAAAAACTGTTTTCTCGTTTCGAGACAACGGTCAGCGATACTCCGTTTACAGCAACCGACCCCTTCTCGGCAATGTATCTGGTCCCTTCACCAAGCACGGAAATCATGATCTCGAACCCGTTTTCAAGCGGATTGACTGAAGTAATCCGACCGGTACAGTCCACATGTCCCTGTACGATATGCCCCCCCAGCCTGTCGGAAAGACGCAAGGCCCGCTCAAGGTTAACACGACATCCGGCACTAACCGTTGCAAGCGTGGTCACCGTCTCGGTAACTCGTGATACGAAAAAGACAAAAGAGCCGTCCCCGACCTTTTCAACCGTCTGGCATACTCCGTTTATGGAAAC
>CAZAHA010000014.1:0-24750 GCA_964484915.1 uncultured Leptospirales bacterium | reverse complement strand
CTGGTTATCGACTGGGCAAGACAGGCGAAGTTCTATCCGGCGATTGGACCTGACGGAAACGCGTTCAAGTGCCGTTTCTTTTTGCCGATACGGTTCGCGCTGCAGTAACCTGATACACCGGGCACCATGAGGCAAATCGCGCCCGGCGTTTCCATACGCATGCGAACTGTGGCAATATCAGACGGAGCCGTATGCCTCTTTCAGTATTGTGGCAACGTCCTGTACAGAGAAAACAGAAAAAAACTTGGCTACAGAATCTACACACAGAGGATTGCAATGGCTGTAAAAAATGCACGTAAGAAAAATGTACGGATCGCCGCGCTATGTGCGGGCGTCCTTTTTTCCATACTCAGCCTGCCCCTGGCTGCGCAGCAGACCGGAACCATTGCCGGACGTGTCATCGACTCCGGTTCGGGTGAGCCGATGGTGGGCGTTAACGTTGTTGTCCGGTCGCAGCAGAAGTATACGATCACGGACATGAACGGTCAGTATACGCTGGAAGATATCAGTCCGGGAAACACGACGGTTGAGTTCCAGATGGCCGGATATGACAGAACGCAGTCGCAGGTTAACGTAACGCCCGGCATGAATCGGCTCAGCGTCAGTTTATCGTACATGACGGTCGGCGAGCTCGTCGTCACCGCCAAGCGCGTCAGCAACACCGAGGCGGCCCTGCTCAGCAAACGGAAGAAAGCCCCCGTCGCGCAGGACGCGATAAGCGCCGAGCAGATATCAAAGTCGCCGGACAGCGACGCGGCGACTGCTGCGAAGCGGGTAACCGGTGTAACGATCGTGGGGGGAGACACGGTATACATCCGTGGACTGGGAGAGCGGTACTCTGCGGTACAGTTTGCCGGTTCAACGATACCCTCGCCGGATCCGGATAAACGTATCGTTCCACTGGATATTTTCCCGACCGGACTGATAGACAGTATAGAAATTTCCAAAGCGTATACACCCGACCGCTCCGGAGAGTTTGCTGGCGGAATAGTAAATATAAACCCCAAGGATTATCCGGAAGAACTAATCGCACAGGTCTCTATTGGAACAAGCCTCCACACCAACACAATGCCAGGCGACGATTTCTATACCTATACGGGTGGCGGATTGGATTTCCTCGGGTACGATGACGGAACACGCGCACTCCCCTCAAAACTCGAAAACAGGAAGATAAGGGATCTTTCGCCGGAAGAGGTTGAAAAGGTAGGCGAAGGCCTCAATAATGTGTATACACCCAAGAAAGATACCGCGTATATTCCGCTGAGTACCTCATTCAGTGTGGGTGACAGCTATACTGTTGGTACAGGGTCTCGCATCGGGTTTATCGTCTCGGGGCTTTTTAGCGAGAGCAGCAAGAATACCGAGTATGAGATCTACCGGCCGAACCAGCAGGGTAGTGCAATGAAGGATTTTGACAGTACACGGTCCACGTATACCGCAAAGTCCGGCGGACTGCTCTCCGTTGGATATGCCAGTCAGTCTCACAAGATCCGTATGACATCCGCGTACTCACACACCGGAAAGAATACAACAGCGGTAACAACCGGGTATAAGGACGGAGAGGGTAACGGTAACTGGAAGGACTATAAGTTGCAGTTTGATGAAAAGACGCTCTGGTTTAACCAGATTGGCGGAGAGAACCATATAATCCGTAATCTCAGTGCAGAATGGAAAGCGAGCTATTCACGGGCATCGATGTATCAGCCTGATACCCGGTCGGTAAAGTTTGAGGGGCCTGAGCATCTTCCAAGAACAGATAAAACATTGCGCTCCCGTGCCGACTATATTTCGCGCTTTTACCTGAACCACAATGATTCCGTGTATGAAGCAGAACCGGCCCTTGTGTTCCAATTTAAACAATGGAACGGCCTTAACGCAAAGCTCAAAACCGGCGGGGCGTATACATTCCGCGAACGTGAATCCGAAGCAACCAAGCTCGGATGGAAGCCAAGTACATACATTAAAGAAAGAGTTGAAAATGCTTTTACCGACGAGAACATTGGCAGTGACGGGTTATATGTGAGTGATGTGACAACGGCGGGATCGGATTACAACGGTGAATTGACAGTACTCGCCGGTTACGGCCAGCTTGATATTCCGTTGTGGCAGGATCTGCGGTTTGTCGGCGGTGTGCGATACGAAAATGCGGATATGAATGTATCGTATTGGAATCCGACGAAACTAAAAATGGTCGATCTTTCAGCCGAGCCTGTCGAGCGGCATAACATACTTCCCGCAGGGAGCATGACTTATTCTGTAACAGACGACATTAATCTGCGGTTGGCATACAGCGAGACAATTTCTCGGCCTGATTTCCGTGAGGTTACTGAGTTTGCGTACGAGACCTTTGTGGAAAATGAGTTTATAATCGGTAACAAAGAACTGACGCAGACCGACATACAAAATTACGATTTCAGAATGGAGTGGTTTCCCTCATCGTCAGAGGTTCTTGCACTTTCCTTCTTTTATAAATATCTCGAGAATCCAATTGAGTTGATGCAGATTCCAGTCGGTGGAGACGGTACACAGTATAAATATACCAACGCGGTGCGTGCGGATAATTACGGGGCAGAGTTTGAGCTTCGTAAAAACCTTGGATTTCTCCATGTGACGCTTGAGGATTTAGTTGCCCGGACAAATGTCGCATATATTGTTTCCGAGATTACTGTACGGGACACACCCAGTACGGACTATACCTCCAACACACGCCCTCTGCAGGGACAGTCCCCCTATGTCATCAATGCCGGCATCGATTATGAGAATGAAGATACCGGATCAACGTTCTCAATGCTGTATAACATATATGGGCGCCGGATAACAAGCGTTGGAACATCGGATTCGTATGACGATGATCTTGATCTTTTCCCCGGTACAGATCGATACAAAATCGAACGGGGGGATGTGTATGAAGAGCCGGTTGCAAAACTCGACTTTGTATACAAGCAGAAGCTCTACAAGGGCGCAAGCCTCAAGTTTACCGCGTCTAATCTGCTTGATCCGGAAATTAAACGGACGCAGAAGCAGGACTATTATGCAGAAAACAGCGACGGAGAATACTCGATTAAAACGAAGAAGTACACTCTCTCGAAACACCGTGATGGGCGCACGTTTGGACTGAGTGTCAGTTACAGCTTTTAACATGTGTATCTATACGGGCCGTATTGTTAGTGCGGCCCTTTATATAGATAAATCGAATAAAAAAGAGGTAGATGAAAGATGAAAAGTTTTCTTTCAACAACAAAGTTTCTTGCAGTTTTAACTGCGGGTCTGCTTGTTGTCGCCGTTGCGTTCAGTGGGTGTGATGACTCTGACGATGATGACAACAACGGTGGTTCGGCAACAGAAACAACAATTACAGACGGTGGCGTGCTTACAGGTGACATCGCGGCAGATGTTACTGTTGAAGCAGACGCAACAGTCACGCTGAAGGGTGTTGTAAATGTACTTGATGGCGCAACGCTGACAATTGAAGAAGGCGTTACCCTCGAGTGTGAGGTAGAGCCGCTGTCGCTGCTGGTTATCAAGCAGGGTGGAAAGATCGAGGCTGTGGGAACTGCAGACAAACCGATCGTTTTTACCAGAAATGAAGAAAGTGGAAGCTGGGGCGGTATTGTTGTTAACGGTAAAGCCCAGACAAACAAGGGGCTTGTGGAAAACGGTGAAGGTAACTCCGGCCAGTACGGTGCTGAAGATGACAGCAATAACGATGACAGCAGCGGTACTCTCAAGTATGTTGTTATCCGATTTGCCGGATATAACTTTACCGATGAGGATCAGCTCAACGGTCTGTGGCTACGTGTTGTTGGGGCCGGAACAACCATGGAAAGCGTGAACATTTGCCGCGGACAGGATGACGGTGTTGAGATGTTTGGCGGTACTATTAATCTGAAGTACATCGTGGCAACAGAAAATGAGGACGACCAGATTGATGCTGCTGACGGATGGCAAGGTACTATCGAATATGCGGTAGCCGTTGCAATGATCGAAGACGGTAACGACAAGTGTATTGAGCACGACAGTAACAAGGCAGATAATTATGCAACACCGGTGACCGAGATCACATACAAGCATTTCACTGCAATCGGCAGTGTACCAGATACCGGGCTCGCGCGTATCCGACGTGGAACCCAGGTTACTTTCGAGGATGCATACTTCTGTGCAAATGGTGACGCTGACGGCTCGAAAATTATCGATCTTCATGATGCAGCATCAACCGCAGATCTGTTGGACAATGTGTTTTTCCAGGGTGCTGTTGATGGTGGACTGTATGCAGAGGCCGGTGCTACTGCCGCAGAAAATATTAGCGGTTCTTGGTCTGAGGCTTCTGATATTGCAGATCCTTCAAAGTTTGCAACGTATGATGAGCTTGTTAAAGTGACTGCAGATGATTTTGTAACATCAGTTGGCGCGGTGACAGATGCAGACAACAACTGGATGGAAGGTTGGGTAACATTTCCTAACGACAAGTAATACCACTCTTAGGTAGCGGGGGGACGAATCCCCCCATACTGCCGTATGTTCAGTAACACGAGTGCTGTGCAGGCAAGGTGAAACTGAACACAATGAGGATATGCTTTCGGTATATCCTCATTCTTTCAATACTTTTTAGGTTTTTTCAAAAAATTACATATTTTAACTTTGAACACCCTTCTCTTTCGCCTTCGGCGGCGGGAAGGGTGTATTTTATGGTGAACTCAACTACTCATTACCTTACAGTTTTGATGCTATTGTATCACCCATCTGTGCAGTGCCGATTCGTGTGCATCCCTCGCTCATGATGTCTCCCGTACGGTACCCATCCTCCAGGGCGGCAGTTACCGCACTGAAAATGCTGTCGTATGCGTTGTCCATTCCAAAGCTGTACTTCAGCATCATCGCCGCGGAGAGGATCTGCGCGATGGGATTGGCGATGCCCTGTCCGGCGATGTCCGGAGCCGAGCCGCCTGCCGGTTCGTAGAGACCAAAACTGCCATCCGAGAGAGACGCAGACGGCAGCATGCCGAGCGATCCCGTGATCATCGACGCCTCGTCGGAAAGTATGTCGCCGAACATGTTTCCGCACAACACGACGTCAAACTGCTTCGGGTTTTTTACAAGCTGCATCGCCGCGTTGTCCACATACATGTGGTTGAGGGCAACGTCCGGATACTCCTTCGCGACCTCTGACACCACTTCCCGCTAGAAGACCATGGACGTAAGCACGTTCGCCTTGTCTATGGAGGTGAGTTTCTTCCCCCGCTTCTGAGCGGTCTGAAAAGCGACATGCGCAATACGTTCGATCACTTCACGGGTATACACAAGCGTGTCAAAGGCACGGTCAGCCTCCCGTCCCTTCGGCCGGCCGAAGTAGATGCCGCCGGTGAGCTCACGTATGATAACGATATCGAATCCGTCGCCGATGATGTCCGCCCGTATGGGGGACGCGCCTTTCAGCGCGGGAAAGATGATGGCCGGGCGAAGGTTTGCGTACAGGTTAAACATCTTGCGAAGCGGCAGAAGCGATCCCCGTTCCGGCTGCTGCTCCGGCGGCAGAGATTCCCACTTGGGTCCGCCGACGGAGCCGAAGAGAACAGCGTCTGATGCTTTGCATGTTTCTACAGTTGAGTCCGGCAATACCGTTCCGTGGTTGTCGTACGCGATCCCGCCGACATCCGCGTGCCTGTACGTAAACGTGACACCCTCCTTGGGGGCAACCGTATCAAGCACCTTCACTGCTTCAGCCATGACTTCCGGGCCGATGCCGTCTCCGGGAAGTACCGCGATTGTATATGATGTCATATGCGCCTCCATCTTTATAAATATTAAATATACTTTAGTAGGGGTAAAGTGCGTGTCAATCAATTTTCGTACGGTATGAGCTGTATCTCTGGTGCCAGAGGTGCTGGACGGTGCCAGAGTGAGGAAAACGGACCGTAAGAACGGATATATCCACTACCGATACAGCAGATGCAACAGAAGTGATCCTGCAATAACAGCGATCGACGGCAAAACCAGATAGCGCAGGCTGTGAAGCAGCCTGGTCTGAAAGTATTCGTTGCTGACAATCAGACAGACATGCACCGGTGAGAGAATCATTCCCGCATATCCGGAGCCGTATGCAAGGACCGCGGTAGCGAAAAGTTCTGCCGTATCAGGGGAGCTACCGAGAAGCGAGACTACAATAGGGAAGCTTGCTCCGACAAATCCGACCGCGATTCCGGTTGAGATTCCGCAAATAAACGGTATGCCCATGACTGTCAGGATAACCGGTATTCCAAGCGCAGAGAATTCGTCTCGAACAGCGTCCATAAGATAACCGCCGGCGGGGAGGGGGCTTTCAATAAAGGCGCCGAATATCCTGATAACGGCTACCAGAAGCAGCAGGTGCAGCGTCTTGACTGAGAGCACCGTTTTTTTCCAGATACCGGATGAGAGAGGGTTCCTGTACTGGAGAAAGGCGATCGCGGCACTGGAACCGGCAGCTATCGGTATATACGCATTCATCTGTACAAGGAAGCTTCCTGCTATTTTCACCGCTATGGTTACGGTTACCAAAAGCGTGAGCGGCTGCAGGGAATACCACAGCTCACCGAAGTGGGCAGCCGGATGCGACCGGAGGTCCGATTTCCGGTCGATACCGTACAGCAATAAAAGGATTCCCGCGACAACTGAAATGAGTGTCAGCGGAAACATCAGCACCATGAACCGGTACAGGCCGATACCGCTTATCTCGGCGGCAAGCAGTACACCGGGGTAGAGCGGCCACCAGTATTCCCACATATGCCGAAACCAGTAGTTAATTGCGGTCTTCCGTACGGGATCGATACGCCTGCCACGGTCTGTTTCCTCCACAAGCGGCGCCGAAAAAATGGCTCCACCGGGCATCGGCAAAAGACCGATCAGAGCCGGAAGTACAGCGATGGAGACCTTCGGCGAACTCATTCTTCTGACAGATGTGACGAGACGTTCCATCATTCCGGTATGCTTCATCTGTGCGCTGAAGAGCAGTATCAGTATGATTATTAGCATGAGATAGAGGTTGCTTGTATCGAAAAACCTGGTGGACGACACGGCCGCGATTTCGTACGGCGTATGCCCCGTCCAGAACGCGAGAAGAACCGTACCAAACGTCATCGCACCGAGAAGATTGTTGAAAAGTTTATTGAAAAGCAGAATGGATGCAAGCGCAAGCAGTACACGGATAATAAAGGGGACCGATAATAGCACTTCTGCTGCCTTGTAAAGAAACTCCATGGTGATTACCGCTTTTAGATGATTGTTGTACGTATGCATTTCCGATCCGGTAAACTGCAGCGAACTGATAATAAGGGCCGGTTTCTTTAATTATAATGAATATGCTTAAGTATATATAAATTACCGGTCAAGTCATTTTCTTCCGTTAACGGAGAAAACCACAGTGATATTTGAGTCCGGCTTCGTGAAACGGGACGGTGCCAGAGTAACGCTGTATACGGCAGCTACAGTGGCGAAACGGTGTCAGAGTACATGGTTGACAGTCGAAATGGAGACAATACGTGTCTACTGCAGGGTATACTCAAAAAGGGAGGTGTGAACGGCACCGTCGTTTTTAAGGACGCTTTTCTTCAAGGATATCGTTGCTAAACGACCGTTTGTTTCCGTACGTATCAGCTGCGGTATGAGCTGAAGCAAAAGAGCGGACGGCGGCTTCGTAACATAGGCGATGGTGAGGTGCGGGACATATTTTCGTCTCTCGGTCTGTATTCCGTAAGCGAGCAGCGTCCGCTGAAGAGATCGGTACACTCCCGTGATGGTCCTGTCCGTGTCGTGTATTCCGGCCCACACCACGCGCGGATCGCCCTTTTTGTTGAAGCTGCCTGAATGGGTCACCGCATACGATCCCTGCGTAAAGTGTGAGCATGACTCCTCGATCAGTTCACAGATATCACGAATGCGATGTTCAGGCGTCTCGCCGAGAAAATGAAGCGTCAGGTGCATGTTCTCTTCCGGTATGTAGCGGAAGCCGTACTCGCCGCAGGAGAGGCGCATCGTGTCCTGACAGGATAACAGAATATCCTTGATGTGCGGTTCGATCTCCGCGGAGATAAAAAGGCGTGATCTGCCGGTCTTGTCCTTCATGGAGCCGTATTGGCGCACGGATCCGACTGCAAAAGATCGGTCATGGAGTCAAGACGGCAGGTGACGTCCGTGAATTTCTCATACGGTGTATGGCTCCAGTTTACATAGGCGAAATCGACGCCGGCCTGCCGGGCGCTTGTGCAGTCGTATACCGCATCGCCAACGAAGAGCGCGTCCTGCGGATTGGATGAGAACTTTTCAAGTGCCAGCAGCGTCGGCTCAGGATCCGGTTTCGGCAGCCTGACGTCCTCGGGCGTAACCGTAAACGAGAAGAGGTCCAGAATGCCCAGCTTCTTCAGGTACAGATCAAGCGTCAGACGGGTTCGTGAGGTGACCACCGCCAGATTCCTGTCTTGTGATTTCAGCATCTCAAGCGTTTCCATCGTACCGGGAAAGAGCGACAGATTCTCCTCGTAGATTTCAATCTGATGGTCCTTGTAGTAGCGCCATATTTCGCGCGACATCCTGGCATCTATCGGACCGGTATAAAACGCGAGCTGTGTCTCGAACGGAATGCCGATGTGGCTGATAATCGTATCGTCGTCCGGCAACGGTATGCCAAAATGCGGCAGCGTATGGCGGAAACAGTCAATAATGAGCCGTGTTGTGTCGATGAGTGTGCCGTCAGCGTCAAACAGGTACGTATCGTATTGCTTCATATGGGGTAACCTCTGCTTTTCACCCGTTTCTGACGGTACCCGGCGTTTCGGTCAATAACTTTTCCTGGACGCGTCAATGAAGGAACATGAACACAAATAAAAAAAAGATAGCATGCATGGTTTCAGTATGGTATATCAGGAGATTATAAACAGCAGGGGTAACAGATAGATGCTTACGCGAAGGCGGAAAGAACAGGTGCAGGATACGGCAAACACTCATAAGCAGATCCGTCCCGGACTTGCGCCGGGTACCGTACAGTATATCGGCGAGCGGAAGGGCTTTACGCCTGAAATCAATGTGATGCGCTATGATGTGTCGGGATACACGGAAGAGCAGGTGACCGGCAGTGAGGTTTTGGGCAATGACCCGGTTGACGGAAAGGTAACCTGGTATGACCTGTGCGGGGTGCATGATACGGACCTTCTGATCCGTTTGGGAAATGAGCTTTCCATACACACTCTCGCCCTGGAAGACATAGCCGACACATCGCAGCGGGCAAAGTACGAGGAGTATCCTGACTTTATCTTTATCTGTCTCAAGATGATACGGCGTGTGAACAAGCGGACGGTGTATGAACATATAAGCATCATCGCCGGTGACGGGTATGTTGTATCGTTTCAGGAGCGCGAGGGTGATGTTTTCGAGCCGATACGCAACCGTATCAGGAATGGTCTCGGTATCATCAGGAAGCGGGACAGCTACTATCTGGCATACGCAATAGTAGACGCAATCGTTGACCATTACTTCATCATCGCAGAGAAGCTTGAGAAGTCCATACACAAGCTGGAGGAAATGGTTCTTTCACAGAAGGATGTGGACATCGTCCAGCGGACATATTCTCTCAGGACCGATCTTGTCAGGCTCAAGCGCGCGATTTTCCCGACACGTGAGATCGTTTCGGCCATACGGAAGAATCCGTCGCCGCTGAACACGAAGGAGATGGATAACTATCTTACGGACCTGAACGAACACGTGGTACAGGTACTGGACCAGTTTGAATCGTACCGTGACCATATCAACAGCGTCATAGAACTCAACCTCGCGCTTGTCAGCACCAAGATGAACAGCGTCATGAAGGTTCTGACAGCCGTGTCCACCATCTTCATCCCCCTTACGTTCATCGCGGGCGTATACGGCATGAATTTCAGGTACATGCCCGAGCTTGCGGTATGGTGGGCATATCCTGCGGTCTGGGTGGTCATGATTCTGATCGGAGGGACACTGTTTACGGTTTTTAAGCGGCTGAAATGGTTTTGACGCTTTTAGACCGGTTTGGATGTGTTCTGGTCCATGTAGTCGCGGATCTTAATATCGTAGTGGAGAATGTGCTCGTACAGCCATTCCGTCAGAAAGAGTGAAATTTTCTGGGACTTGCATGCGATCTCATCATCGTTTTGCCATCTGGTAATAGTATCACGGAAGAACTCGTGGTCCTTGCGGTGACTGTTTATAAAGGGAAAGTCTATACGTTCCATCAGCGACTCCTCATAGGAAAAATGTTCACGCGCGTATTCAAGAAGCCTGTCGAAGAGTCTGTCTGTTTCTGCCTTGTCCAGACACTTGTCCCTGGAAAGCTGCAGCTGATGTATCATACGCACCAGTTCGCGGTGGTGACGGTCGATTGTTTCATCTCCGGTGTTGTACACTGCCTTCCAGTGAATGACGTCCATTCGATCCTCCTTATTAAAGTGTGACAATTATATCACGATATCCAAATAAATCAATTAAAAAACGCTACAGTTTCGGAGCCACTTCCTGCTCTTCCAGTCCATCATCTCGTGCGGAAGAAACCTGTTCTTGTAGTTCATGCTGTCGTTTTCTTCCACGTAGTAACCGAGGTAGTACCACGCAAGTCCCATTCGCCTGGCTTCGGTGCACTCATGAAAGACGCTGATCGTGCCTGGCGAAAGATATCCGTACTCTTGCCGGTAGACAAAGTATACCGAGCTGAAGGCCTTTGAAGATACATCGATAAATCCCACCGCGAAGAGTTTTCCGTCAAGATAATACTCGCTCTGTAATGCAGGACAAGAGGGAGTGTAAAACGTTGCAATGAACTCTTCAGCAGAATTCTCCTGCGGGGAGAACCGCTGCGAGTGGTCGAGGTATATGTCAAATATCTCCTCGGTGTAGACCGGTTCCCTGAAACGGACTGTTACGTTGTGCGCCTTTTTGAGTGCTCTGCGCTGTGACTTTGACGGAGCAACTTCTGCGGTGAGAATCCTGATGGGGATGCAGGAGCGGCAGCCGATGCAGCGCGGCTTGAAGAAGAATGTACCGAACTTTCTGAAGCCGCGTGAAAGATATTCCTCCAGATCTTCATGCGAGAGGTCGACTGCGTGAAACATCCGGTAACGCGCGTCCCGTTCCGGAATATAGGGACAGTCAAACGTTATGCTGTACTGCATATCTGTGAGAAATCTCATTCTGGCAGTGCCTCCCGGTGATACGGTTATATCACGGAAGCGCGTTGTGCAAAGAAAAAAAGGTGCAGCGGAAAGACAGACGTATAAAAAAGGCTGTCCGCGGTACGGACAGCCTTTAATGAATCGTCTTACTTGGAAATGTGCAGTATCAGGTCGATAACCTTGCAGGAATAACCCCACTCGTTGTCGTACCATGCGACGACCTTCACAAATGTATCGGTTAGAGCGATACCGGCGTTGGCATCGAAAATTGAAGTGCGCGGATCGCCTTTGAAGTCGTTGGAAACGACTGCATCTTCGGTATATCCGAGAATTCCCTTGAGTTCGCCTTCTGATGCCTCTTTCATTGCGGCCTTGATCTGGTCGTATGATGCAGGCTTGGCGAGATTAACGGTAAGGTCTACGACAGATACGTCCGGAGTCGGCACGCGAAGCGACATACCGGTCAGTTTTCCGTTGAGTTCCGGAATGACCTTTCCGACGGCCTTTGCTGCACCGGTAGAGGAGGGGATGATGTTCTGGTACGCGCCGCGTCCGCCTCTCCAGTCTTTCATTGAAGGTGCGTCAACAGTCTTCTGAGTTGCAGTTACCGCGTGGACGGTCGTCATGAGACCTTCGGTGATGCCGAACTTGTCATGAAGTACCTTGGCAACAGGTGCAAGACAGTTTGTCGTACATGATGCGTTGGAAACGATGTCCTCTCCTTTGTATGCGTCATGGTTTACACCCATTACGAACATCGGAGTGGCGTCCTTTGACGGTGCAGACAGAACAACCTTCTTTGCACCGGCCTGTATGTGTGCACGGGCCTTCTCGTCAGTCAGGAAGAGTCCTGTAGACTCAACAACGACTTCGGCTCCAACATCCCCCCATTTGAGGTCGGCCGGGTTTTTCTCTGACGTCACACGGATTTTGCTGCCGTTAACTATCAGGTTCCCGTCCTTGACTTCAACGGTTCCGTTGAACGGACCGTGAGTCGAGTCATAACGGAGCATGTAGGCCATGTAATCAACATCGATAAGGTCGTTGATTCCGACAACATCAACGCCATCGATCTCGATGGCGCGGCGGAATACAAGACGGCCGATCCGTCCGAATCCGTTAATTCCTATTTTGATGCTCATAGAGTTACCTCGTATTTTTATTTTTGAATATCAGAGGATATTCATTAATGAATCCTTTACAGATCTTGCTCACTACATCCACGACATGAGTGATGTCAAGAAAATATTGCCGTGGAGGGGCTTATAATGTGAAGTAAATCACATATAGCTATATTGATAATTTATATGTATTATAACATGTACACATATGCTGCCGCTGTTCTTTTGGTGCGCGACGGTTTTCCATGGCGTAAAGCGGCATAGCTGCTGCGGTCCTTCCGCTTTTTTATACAACATGAAGGGGCAATGTTTCGGTTGTGTAAAATATTATTCTCCTTCAAACTCGCACAGGGCATGGTATGAGTAACCCGCCTCCGCGATTTTTTTCCCTCCGCCGATATCGGGCAGGTCAACGATGAAAGCAATCTCCTCGACGACTGCTCCCAGTTTTTCGACGAGCGCAGCTGCCGCGAGCGCTGTTCCGCCTGTTGCCAAAAGGTCGTCGAGTACGAGCACCCTTTCGCCCGTTTTGAGCGCGTCGTGATGCATCTCAACCGTATCGGTGCCGTACTCCAGCTCATACGTATAATCTACAGTCTTTCCGGGAAGTTTCCCCTTTTTCCGCACAGGAACAAAGCCGATTCCCATTTTATAGGCGAGTGCGCCGCCGATAATGAATCCTCTTGCCTCGATTGCCGCAATGGTGCTGATATTCCTGTCCCGGTATGTGTCATACAGCAGGTCGATCGTCTCGCGAAGACCGTCAGGATCAAGCAGCAGGGTTGTGATGTCGCGGAACATGATGCCCTTCTTGGGAAAGTCGGGAATAGTGCGGATCTTGTCTTTTATGGACATGCGTATCCTCCAGTATGTTGTTAACTACTGTACGTAAGCACAAACCGGGACCGTGTCAAACCAATAATTCCTGAGGCCCCGGGAACGGAACCGTGATCGTATAGGAAGAACCGTTGTCTGATGCAAACAGCGTGGTCCCGCCAAGCTGCATAACCAGGGATTCCACAAGGTTCAGGCCGAGGTTCCTGTTCTTGATCGCACGAAAGTCGAATCCGGGACCGTTGTCGGTAATGTGCAGTACGAGCGAATCCTTTGTTCTTCGGAATGTAAAGGAAAACGTCCATCTGCCGTCGGGAGACCTGCCGTGCTTTATACTGTTTGTTATGATTTCCGTGCTGATGAGTCCCAGCGGAACGGCCGTATCCGAGAGCAGCGGGACGGAGTCTATATCGATTGTCTTCGAATAGTCTGTCACTTCTGTACAATACATGGAACAGAGTGTTTCCAACAGACGGGTAAAGTACGATCGTGAATCCAGCTGTGACAGGTTTTCATCGGTGTACAGCATGTCGTGCACCAGCGACATTGAAATGATGCGGGACTGTATGGTCCGCAGCAGCTTCTCCTGTTCTTTGTCTGCACTTGTGGTGTGCTGCAGTTCAAGCAGGCTGATGATTATCTGAAGGTTGTTCTTCACCCGGTGGTGGATCTCATGTATCAGGACAGTCTTCTCCCTGACCGACTGTTTCAACCGTGTTTCATACTCCCTGCGTACGGTAATGTCCCGCAGTATGGACAAAAGCACATGCTGGCCGCGGTACCGTATGGGGACGGAGTTGATTTCGAGATACCGTGTGTTATTCGCTGTGTCTGTGTATTCCTGTACCGTTGTTTCGGTTTCCCGTGGAATGCCGAGTATCTTTCTGTACGTATAGGCACTGTCAAGAAGCGGAAAATCCTTCTTGATATGTTCTTCCGGTGGGACTCCGGTTATCTGCTGAATCGCCGGATTAACGAGTATGGTCGTGTTATTGCTGTCCGTGAGGACAATAATGTCGGGAGCATGGGTGATGACGGAGCTTAGAAGCTGTTCCGCATGGAGCCTGTTCATGAAATTCAGCC
Source organism: uncultured Leptospirales bacterium (assembly GCA_964484915.1). GTDB lineage: Bacteria > Spirochaetota > UBA4802 > UBA4802 > JAFGJZ01 > CAZAHA01. Next base: position 10,547 of record CAZAHA010000014.1, on the reverse strand, counting down.
ACAGCGAAATAATGGAAACAAAGAGCAGAACGATAAGCCCCACGAGTGAGTATGACAGTACGGGATGGGTGGTAAATATCGTAACAGGCTTGTTTAATATGATGCTCTCTGACGGAAGGGCATGGTTTGGGATGCTGTTTTTATTCAGTGCATCATAATCAAAGACGGGACGGAGAGTACTGTTCATTACCGGAATCTCCGCGGGGTTTTCACCCTGAAAAATGCGAAGCACCAGTCCGGCGGCTTCCTGACCGGTATGGAACCCGCTGATGACAAGTCCTCCGATTACGCCGTTTCGGATAAAGAATTCCCAGCAGGTATAGACCGGGTGTCCTGAGAAGCCGAGCATTCTGGTCGCCTGATCTACCGGGATTACCTCGTCGTCACCGATACGAAAAAAAGTAAGAAGCAGTATCACGCTTTCATCCGGCAGCTTCTCGAGATATGCCGGGATTTTTGCTTCAGGCATTGAATCGATATACGTTACCCTGTATGGGATATCGGTATCGGATGTGTAACTCAAAATATGACGTCCCAGAAGGCCGCCGGTAATGGTTGAATCGCTGATGACGACGAGCTGCTCCATCCCGGGATGCAGTCTGTGTATGAGGGCGAGGCCTTGCTCGACATCATAGTATTCGGTTATTCCCGTGCTGTACTTCCGGCTTGCAGGTGTGATGACGTTTGGAGAATTGATACCGCAGAAAACTATCGGAACGCCGGGAAAGACGGTATCGTGAATGCTTTGCAGCAGCGTATAGGCGTTGTCGTCCGAGACGACAACGCAGTCAAAATGATGCCCGGCGTATTTTACCATGAGATGTTCGACCATATGGTCGAGGAGAAACCTGTAATTATGCCGCTTTGTGTCGAGATATTCGGTGTAGACATGTATGTCGAATGATTCTTGCGAGCTGAACGTGTTGCGGATGCCCTTTTCTATACGATCGGTCCAGCCGAACCCCGGATGGTAGGAATGAAGTACGAGTACGTTCTTCTCCGGCATGGATTGAATGGATTGCGCATACAGAAACAGCAGCAGTCCTACGGTATACAATAAATGTCTGTACACGCGCTTCCTCCGTAAAATAATGCAGTTGTGGATGTGCAGGTCCGATATGAGGCAATGAACAGCGTTGACATATGCGAATACATCTGAAATGATACTATCACGGTCTATGTTATATGCAAACGAAAAAAATTCTGGTTGCTGCGATTAATGCGCGGTTTTCTCACACGTCGCTTGCGTCATACTACCAGGCGCGTTATGTGGAAAAATATCCGCAATACACATTCGAGATTGTGGAATACACGATCAACGCATCGTATGAGAAAATGATACTGGCGCTGTCGTGCCGGTGTCCGGACGTGGTTATGGTGTCCGTGTATATCTGGAATGTCCACATTGTGCGCAGACTGGCTGCGGACCTGCCGGTTTTGCTTCCCGGTACCCTGCTTGTACTGGGCGGTCCAGAAGTTCGGTATGGGTATGAGACATGGCCGTCCACCCGGCAGGTCCTGCCTGTTAGCGGCAGTGAAGCATCGCTTCTTGCCCTGCTTGAGAGCGGATTTTCTGTGGACCGATATCATGAAACCGGTCAAACCATCCCCCTGTCCGGTATTCCGTTTCCCTATTCAGATGACGATCTTGTCCGTCTTCGGGACAGGTACCTGTATTATGAGTCCAGCCGGGGATGCATCAGGCGGTGCAGCTACTGCCTGTCATCGGCGGACGCCTGCAGCATGGATTACCGCAGCCTGGATATGGTACTGGATGAGCTGTCCGTGTTCATGGATGCACGCGTGCGGATGGTCAAGTTTGTAGACAGAACCTTCAACGCCGATCCTGACCGTGCACGCCTGATATGGCGGCATATCCTTGATTGCGGCAGTGAGACGGTCTTTCATTTCGAGATCGACGGGGCGCTCCTCTCGCAGGAAGATATCACCCTTCTGCGGTCGGTTCCGTCCGGGATGTTTCATTTCGAGATCGGGGTCCAGTCTACCAATCCCGACACCCTTGCGGAGATCGGCAGAAGCCGAAACATTGTTCCGGTGCTGGATGCCGTACGGGAGCTTCGCAGGAACACGCAGCTGCACCTGCATGCAGACCTGATCGCGGGACTGCCGTACGAAGGTTTGACAGAATATGCCCGGTCTTTCGACGCTGTCATGTCGCTTGGCGCTCACCATGTGCAGCCGGGATTCCTGAAAGTCCTGCCGGGCACCGAGATGCGGCGGAAGGCTGACGAATACGGCATGTCGTACTCTTCAACCGCGCCGTACCATATCCTTGCGACGCGATGGCTGCCGCCCGAAGATCTGATGCTTCTCCTTCACATTGAGGAGCTGGTAGAGTCGATCCACAACCGGCACATACTGTGTACGGCGATGCGGATGCTCGCAAACAGGTGCGGCGGTCACTTCGATGCATACAGGCGTTTTTCGCAATACTGTACGGTATCGGGTCGTGACCATACGCAAAAACGGATCGAGTCGATTGCACACGCCCTGCATGACTTCGCCGTGAGCTCCATACCGGATCCACACGCGGTCACAGACGCGCTGGTATACGACCTGCTTTCGGCAACAAGGGCCCGTGCTGTGCCGGCGTTTGCCGCGGCGCTCTATTCCGATAAGGAGACAGGGCACTTCCTCGGCCGGGCCGAGGCTGAAGGGTGGCCGTTTACTCGCAGGCAGCATGCAGGGAGGAGCGTTGTCTTTCGCCCGCAAAGTAGGGCATTCTATGACTATGCCGGGTATCCTGCGGGGACGCTCTTCTGCTTCATTAACGGTACGGCAGACGCCGGCGGCAGATACGGCGACTATGAGGTGATAATCCGGTAAAAGACGCCATCGTATGCAGATGAAGATACGGTGTCAGAAAAAAAATCAGTGACAGATACCATGTTCCTGCTATTATGTCGTATCGTATATATCCGGCTGCAGCCGCATGGCGGCTGCATGAACTTTCTCCAGTAAGAGAAGCGTATACACGAGGAAAGGATGAAACAAATTAGTACCAAAAAGCGGGCCCTGTTTGCATGTATCCTGTGGATGGTGTTTACCGTCAGGGCGGCGGCACACCCTCACGTTTTTATCAACAATTCTATAGAGATCATCTGTTCCGATACGGGTGTCAGAGGTATCCGGAATGTTTGGGAGTTTGACGAGATCTTCAGCAGGTCCATTATCGACGACTATGATCTGGACAGGTCCGGTACGTTCAGCGAAAAAGAACGGAAAGATGTGTACGACAACGCATTCATAAACATCAAGAACTTCAATTTCTACACCCATGTGCATTGCAGGGGAAAAGAGATATCACATGAGGCGGTCACAGACTTTGTTCCGCACATCAGCGATGGAAAGCTGATATACGAGTTTATCGTACCGCTTGATCTGTCCGTCGGTCCGGGCGATCATCTTGACGTATGCGTCTATGACGATTCGTACTTTATCGCTTTCACGGAACCGGACGGCAAGGTACTGGTGAAGAACACCGGTGAACGGAACTATACATTTTCCATTATCCAGAACAAAGAGCAATCCGACTACGGTCCCTCCTATCCAAGCATCATCAGGGTACGGAGTTCCCGATGACGGTCAGGCTCCTGTCAGGGATTCTTTTAGCCCTGCTGTGTATGCAGCCTGCTGTGTATGCAGCAGACAATCCTTTCCTGAGCGACCGGAACGGGCAGGAAACAGAACAGACGAAGGAGCGGCCGCATCTGCGTTTCGGCGGTAACCGGTTTTTTGTGCGCCAGTTCCGGAAAATCGTTGCCGCGCAGCGGTACCTGTATGAGCGCCTGTCTGAAGGTATCAGGACGGTAAAAGATGGTGGAAATCCGGTCGCGTGGCTTGTGCTTGTGTCCGCTGTTTTTGCGTACGGTATACTGCATGCGCTCGGTCCGGGGCACGGCAAGGTGTTTATCGTATCGTATTTTCTGTCCAGACGGGCGCCGCTTCTAAAGGGGTTTCTCTTTTCGGTTACTGTTGCGTTCCTTCATGCGGGTATCTCAACGGCAGCGGTTTTGCTGGTGTATAGGGTGATCGAGCGGGGACTGATGCATACGCTGGACGATGCACAGCGTTACATGATGATGCTGTCATATACGCTGATCATCTGTGCCGGTATCTATCTGCTGGTTCACGCGATTATGCACCATAAGGATGTTCATGTTCACGGAAGTGATAGCAAAAGCTTTGACGGAAGGCACTTCTTTTCCATGGCTTTCTCAATTGCCCTGACACCGTGTCCGGCGACCATACTGGTACTGCTGTTTTCCCTGTCAAACGGCGTGGTGATTCCGGGGCTTGTCGCCGTACTTTTCCTTGCCGCGGGTATGGGGCTTTCCCTTGGAGTGGTTGCACTTCTGACGCTGGGAACATCATCCACCTCCGTCATGCTTCTGGAACGATATGCCGGAATCGGCCAGCGTGTGTTACGTGTGCTTGCGATACTGGGGCCGGCCGCAATAATCATCATCGGTACCGTCATGCTTTCCGCGGAACTTGTATAGTCTACCGTATCGAACTCATTTTTTTCAGTGCATACATCCTGTTTTCTTCAACAAAGGACACAAGCGATTCATAGCTCTTGCGTGTTTCCGAATCGGCGCCGGCAATTTCAAGAATCGAACCGTCGCGCCAGCGGAACCATATGTTGTGAACATATATGTAATTCATCCGAAATTGTGTGCCGAGCCGCCTTTCAAGATACCGAAGCAGGTCGCCATGATTCTCGTCCCCGGCGATATAAGAGAACTCAGATTTTGACAGATAGATGACCGCACGCCTGAAGCCGTATGTGGGGGCGTTGTCGCTCTTGAATCCGCTAAAGACGATATCGTACTTTCCCAGCCGGAGGTCGTGGCCCTCTGTTCTCAGCTGTCGGCGCAGTCCGATAATCTGCCGTTTGATTTTTCGGTAGCTTTCTGGGTCTGTATACCGCTTCTGCAGACCGGCACGCCACATGCGCAGCATGGCCTCGTACTCCTGAAAGAGCGATGCCCGCTTCAGATATCGTGAGGTGTCGTTGAGAAGGGTCCATACGGTGGAGAATTCTTCACGCAGCTGTGTAAGCGGCTCTTTCAGATAATGGCGGGGCATGAAATTGCTGATCCCGAGTAAACGAAAAGAGCGTGTCCCGGAGAGAGGGGGATTCTCGCGAGAGCGGTAAAGTATGCGATGAAGCGTTGAAGCTTACTCGCTCGGGCGGTAGAGCTTGTTGAGATACGGCATAGGATCGACATATTCCATACCGATCTTGATCTGGTAGAACAGTTTATGCTGCATTGTATTTCCGGTTTTACCGACATAACCGATCACCTCGCCCTTGGAAACCTTCTGCTCCTCCTTTACGGTAACCCGCTGGCAGTGCGCATAGACGGTTGAGAAGCCGTATTTGTGGGTAATCCGGACAGTCAGACCGAGTGTTTCATCCCACGAGATTTCCTCGACGGTGCCGGGTGCCGATGAACGGACTTCGGCTCCGGGAAACGCAGTAATATCGACACCGGGGTAAAATTCTTCTCGCTGGGATACAGGGGAGACTCGCGCACCAAAGGATGATGTGACGTACCCGTCGGCAGGCCAGATAGACGGTGTGTTTTCGATTACTTTCTTGCGGTCGGCAAGGAATATCTTTATCTGTTTAAGGAGCTCTTTCGTGGTCTCGAGTTCCTGTTTCATCTCCGAGATGTTCAACTCTTCATAATTGGGAACGTCGCCCAACTCAGGCAGTTCGGCGTTGCTCTCCTCGACGGTTGCGCCGCCCTTTGCCCAGAGCGATTCGACGTAGTTTTCCGGCGTCAGCGAGTAGAGATAGGTAAGTTCCGGTTTAAATTTCTGAAACGTGTCGTAGAGGGCCTTGATCTCTTTCTTGTAATGGTCTATCTGGACCTTCGAGTCATATCCGTAGAGTCTGAGCCTGGTTATCTCTTTAATGGTTGATGTATGGTTTACGATAAGTACGGTTGTGGTTGTGATGATTCCGGATAATATAATAACAAACAGCAGTATCGAGAAAAGCGAAATGTGAAAGTTAATTATACGCTTCTCGGAGTGCGGGATAAACATCAGCGTGATACGTTCGCTCCCTTTTTTCCGGATGGCATGCAAAAGAGAGGCAATCCGTCCACTGAAAGACCTTCCCTGACGAGAGAAAAAACGAGTGATATTGTCTTCTAGATCGTAAAGATCGGCGTCTTTAAAAGGATTCAGCCCCATCGGTTTCTCTATTATCCTCTCATTGAAAGATTATGAAATAAAGGTGTGAATGTAAGCACGGTATTACCCATCAGCAATATATTCTTAAAAAAACCGCATATATTTGTGATAGTAGTGTAATACATACTCATGATACATGGTGTTGGCAGATGATGGTTGATTCTCGGTTAAAATTCTGCCTGTACACTGCCGTAATCAATATACGTGATTATAAAAAGTGCCCATAAAAACAAAAACACAATATTAGTATCGGTTGATGATGTCAAGTTTTTAACATCTTGACAGGTAACATAATCGTGGGAGCGGATGGTAAGGAACATTGTACAACGCACCCCGCTTCGGCGCTGTTTATCGGCATGTTCGCCGGCATTACACCCGGCTCCTTAAGCGTCTATATTCTGTCTGAGGTTGCGGCCGGACGTCCCGGACACGGTATCGCTGCCGCGTTCTCGCCTCTTGTGTCCGATGGTCCTGTAGCCATCCTGTCTATCGTGGTTTTGTCAGCCGTCCCCGACCGCAGCGGTCTCTTTTCACTGTTGTTTGCAGCCGGCGGTATCTATCTTCTGTTTCTGTCATACAGGAGCTTTGCTGACCTGCGGCATGAAACGGCCGCGGTTTCCGGCACGGCTGGTCACTCCCTGATAAGAGGCGTATGGGTTAATCTTCTTAATCCGAATCCCTATATCTTCTGGATAACGGTGGGGGGGCCGGTTGTCGGACTGTATGCCGAACGTTTCCCGGTTTCTGCGTTTCTGTTTGTGATCTTCTTTTATTCGGGGCTTGTGGGGACGAAATGTGCGCTTGCCTTCGCCGGTATCTGGGGTACCAGAAAGGGGGTTGCCGGCACGATTTTGATTATTCGAAGGATACTTGGTGTACTTCTTGCCTTGTATGCCCTGTATTTCTTCTGGCAGTCTGTTGCGCTTTCCGGAATACGGTGAGTATCAGTCGTCCTCATACAGTTCATTAATATGGTCCCATGCCTCGGGATCATCGGCGCGCAGCCTTTGCAGCAGAGTAAATTCCTTGAGGAACATTTCCAGCGTCTTCTGCTTGATCTCGCCTGCCGGATGGGAAGCGGCGACTGGCATCTTCTGTATCCGGTCGTCGGGAGTATTATAAAGCCGGTCCAGGGCGCGCAGCGCGTCCTCCCGTGTAAATGACGAAAATCCGTCTACCGGAAGCAGAAACGGCGGTTCGTAGTGCAGCTCGGAAAGTACCCTTCGGGTGTTTTCTATGCGTGTGCTGTCTTCTACGACATCCATCGAATGCACGCTCTGTCTGATTTTATTATACATTGTTTTTACGTTCATCACTCCTCCCTTGCATTTTATCCCCCGGCGTTTGAGACGGTCCTGTTTTGGAAACCGGCATTCCCGTCTTTGCCGGGGAATGAGTTATACCTGATTTTTTGCGGTATGGTGCTGCGCCACGCCCGGAAAAATCAGATCTTCTTGTGGCAAAACCACCAGTCGTAGTTGTCATATTCCGTTAACCGTCTCTCGGCTGTCTCAATATCTGTAGCCGGCGGGATGATGACCCGGTCGCTGATGAGTTCATTGTTCGGCCAGTTGGCAGGAATGGCAACACCCTCCTGGTCAGAAATCTGGAACGCGCGGATCATCCTCAGGAATTCGTCGAAGTTGCGTCCTATCTCCTGCGGATAGTAGAGAATGGCACGGATAACGCCTGACGGGTCCACGATAAAGACCGCGCGAACGGTATTTGTCCCCTTTTCCGGATGAATCAGGCCAAGCTGTCTGGAGACCGAGCCTGAATCGGCAATGATCGGAAATTCAATCGTGATATCGAGATTTTCCTTTATCCACTGTTCCCACTTGATGTGGGCAAAAACCTGATCCACGGAGAGACCGATAAGTTCGGTGTTCAATTCCTTAAAGGTTTCGTATCGTTTCTGAAATGCGTAGAATTCCGTTGTGCAGACCGGCGTAAAATCCGCCGGATGGCTGAATAGTATGAACCATTTCCCCTTCATGCTTCCCGGCAATGATAGAATCCCCCTTGTCGTCTGAACCGACATTTCCGGAAACATGTCCCCAATGAGCGGCATCGAATTTTCCATGGTAATCCTCCGAATCAATTAATGATAATGATTATCATTATACGGAGTAAAAGTTTGTCAAGACTAATTGTACTGTACGCATCCTATTTTTTGCGGCCGTCATCGTAGATGTAAAATGAACCGCTCCGATTGTAAAAATTGTACGAATCGATCGAGGAGTTTTCAAGAAAAAGCAAAGATTCATCGTGAATGTGTATTCGCGCGTCGGTTTCACTGCCGTAGAGGGCGAGGGCTGAGCGGTCATATAGCTGCGCATTGGAAAGGAATGAATTTTCCATCTCGACGAAAGCATCGTCCTGAAGGTTGAGAGAGGTAAGGGACGAATCAGACAGGACGCAATGGACGGATTTTTCTGCCATGATGCTTACATCCGACAGAAATATATCCGTAAGGGTAGCCGATACCGTTCCAATTGTGATACGTTTATCCGGATACAATGTGTCGCCGTTCAGACCCTCCAGGCGGTGGGTGTGTGTTCCGGAACTGACGGTAAGTATGAGGGACATGCGTGCAGGACCGGAAAACGAGCACACGGCACCCTCCAGCAGAAGATACTCATACTGTTGGACGGTGGAATCCAGTATGACGGTGTGCCCTCCCAGTGTGGAGCTGTAGTGGCGTACGTAGGCCCTTTCGGGTGGGTGGATTCTGTAGGAACCGCCAGGCAGCGTACGGGTTATAAACGGAATATGTGACCCCTTGATGTACACTTCCGGACGGGCGCGTTCACCGATGATGAGCGAGGTCCGGCTCTGCAAAAGCGACAGAGAATTGGTTCCGTACAGTTCCACACTCAGCGGGCAGGAGTCTACTGCGTCTGCGGTCATCGCCGAGGAATCGAGCAGTTTGACGGTGATGGGAGAACCGTTGGCTGTTTTAACCGTACAGTCCATCAGTATAAGGGAGGAATGACCATACAGTTCACACACTGCAAGGTTTTCATAATGTGTATCGATATACAGGGTACAGCCGGTGAGTTCAAGGACCGAACTCCCGTCCAGAATGAATCCCTGCCTGAGGACGACAGTTGTGTCGGCATACTGGATGTGCCGGTTGCCGTGAAGCACCAAAAGGTCGTGATGTTCGGTTTCCGTTTCCAGTCCCGATGTAAACGAGTACCCGTGGGGGTCATTGTACAGTTTTTCCGCGGTCCAAAAAAGGAGCACGGTATAGAACAATACCGAAACGGCAAAGCCCGCAAATATGAAGATGTATGAGTGCTTCATTTGATCTGATAGTACCTGTAAAGCCGTGAGAGCATAGTGCGCATAGATACCTGCAATATAGTGAGTAGCATATGAATGATAATACAGACGGGGGGTAGTATATGAAAGGGTGTCACGTTTTCAAATAAAAAACTTCTATAAAAAACCGGTGTACAGGCAAAACGGAAAAACGGCACAAACAAAGCCCGCGCTGTGCACGGGCTTTGTTTGCAAAAAACTCCTGTAGTAGTATCCGGCTGCGAATATCAAAACAAAGCTCATCATGAAAAGCTTAATCCCTGGCGCTGACGTCCGTTATCGTAAAAGCTGCAGTACGGTCTGCGTCTGTTGGTTAGCCTGAGCCAGCATCGAAGTACCGCTCTGGACGAGCACCTGGTTCTTGGTAAGGTCGACCATCTGCTCTGCCATATCTGCATCGCGTATACGCGATTCGGATGCCTGGATGTTCTCATAAGCGCTCATGAGACCCTTGGCTGCTGTTTCGAGACGGTTGTAGTACGCACCAAGATCCGCGCGCTGCTTGTTAACCTTGTGAATTGCATCGTCGATGATACCGATTGTACGGTTTGCTCTATCGGCGGTTGACAGGTTTGCAAGAAATTCGCCAGTTTTCTCTTTAAGGTTCAGTCCCTCGGATGTCATTGTTCCGATGTAGACACGCTCACGCTGGTGCATGTTCGCGCCAAGATGGAACCACATGGACGCCTTCGGGTTTGTTCTGGAAAAATCTCCAAGAAGCAGCTTGAACTTGCCGGCGAAAAGGGCGCCGACATCGTCATCGGCTGCGCTGGCGGCGGGTCGAACTTCGCCGGGCTCGCCTTCCCGTTCGTCGCCGACAAGATCGCCGGGGCCGACGTCCAGATCTACCCCGTCGAACCGACCAGTCGCCCGACGATGACCCCGGCGCCGTTCGCTTATGATCACGGCGACAACCCCGGGATGACCCCCCTGCCGCCGCTGCACTCGGTGGGCCACACCTTCGTTCCCGCCCCCCACCACCCCCGCGG
>CAZAHA010000013.1:0-25603 GCA_964484915.1 uncultured Leptospirales bacterium | reverse complement strand
TTTGCAACGCTTTCCGTATTGGTTGCCGGAGTACTGGAAAAACTGCAGCAGTCATTTGACAATCCGCACTTTGTTATGACACGGACTCATTTCAGGCAGGATATCCTCGACTCGATACTTGACGCCCTCCCGGACCCGTTTTTTGTAAAGGACACATCAGGCCGCTACGTCCGTTGCAACAAGGCGTTCCGCGAGTTCGTCGGAAAGAGCTCAGAGGAGCTTATCGGCAACAGGCTTGCAGATTTCACCACCGATCCAAACCTTGCGATTATCGATACCGGAAAGGGCGGCACGGTTTGCTTGAGTGACGGCACGACATCCGAATCGGAGATCAGAAAAGCAGACGGAACGCTTTGCAGTATTGTTGTTACAACAAACGCCTTCTGTGACGGGGACGGTGAAGTTGCGGGAATTGTGGGCAGCATACGCGACATATCACAGCTGGTTTCCGTACAGAAACAGTTTAAGCAGAAGAACACGGAACTGATGCGGATCAACTCCGCACTGCTGAATTCCCAACGGGACATTATCGACTATAACAAGCGGCTGACGGAGAGCGAGGAAAAGTACAGGCTGCTCATAGAAAACCAGCAGGAGTTCATCGTCAAGATTGACCTGCTTGGCCAGATTCTGTTCAAGTCCCAGTCAATGACAAATTTTCTGCCGGCGGATATCGTTAAGTCGGGTGAGTTGAAGTTTCAGATGCTTCTTGCGGGAACGGACCGTTCACAATTTAACGCAATACTCCGGGAGTCGGCTCTTGATGAAAAAGAGCACGAAGTAGAATTCCGTATGCGGTCGGTAAAAAACACCATAAGCAGGATATCATGGTCGTTCAAACCGGTATACAAGGGACGCGAACTGGATTATATCATCGGTGTCGGACGTGACGTTACCGCACGGTGGAACGCGGAGAGGGAACTGTCCAATTACCGGACACTTCTGGAGACTGCATTTGAACAGAGCCCGAACGGGTCTGTACTGGTCAAGTACCCCGAAAAGACTGTCATGTTCATAAATCAGGCCGCGCAGCGCTTCCTGAAACTCCCCGAAGAGAATTATGTCGGACGCAGCGTCGAGGAGATACACCTGCTCAACAGAGCGTATATAGAGAAGCGGAAGATAGACCTGTACGAGATCATGCAGTCCGAAAAACTCTATCATGAGACCCATTCCAACCTTGAACTGACCTTTGTTGATGATGACGGAAAGGAGCGGATCGCGCTCCTGTACTCTACCCCGATCTACAACAGCATAGGAGAACTGATTTCATACCTTCTTATATTTCCTGAGATTACGGAGCTGAGCGAGGCCGAACGCAGAATCGAACAGCAGAACCGCGAACTCCAGAAGGTGCACAAGCTTGAGTCCATTGGCGTACTCGCCGGCGGGATCGCCCATGACTTTAACAACATCCTGGGTGCTGTGCTCGGCAACCTCTCGCTTGTCCGTATGTACGAAAGCAGCGAAAAGGTACTGGCAATCATTACCAAGGCCGAGAACGCCGTTGCCAGGGCAAAGGAGCTTACAAATCAGCTGCTGACGTTTTCCAAGGGAGGAGCGCCGGTCAAGAAGAGCGCGCTGCTGAATGACATCATCCGCGATTCGGCTATGTTTACGCTGCACGGCTCATCGGTTGACATTCATTTCGATCTGGACCCGGAGCTCTTTCCCGGACTCGTTGATACGGGACAGGTCAGCCAGGTGGTTCAGAACCTGGTTATCAATGCCGTACAGGCGATGCCCTCCGGAGGGCTTATCGTCATTCAGACGGAAAACGTCTACGTACGGGAAGGCGAACTTCCCCTTGACCCCGGAAGCTATGTCAAGCTGACCGTGTCCGACAACGGAAGCGGAATAGCACCGGACATTGTGGACCGCATCTTCGACCCGTTCTTCACGACCAAGCCGGAGGGAAGCGGCCTCGGCCTTGCGACATCCTATAACATAATCAAGAACCACGGCGGGTATATCACGCTGGATACCGGACCAGACGGTACTTCTTTCTATATCTTCATCCCGGTCTCGTCGGAGGAGCCGTTTGTACTGCATCCCGAAGAACCGGACGAGTCCCGCTACACCGGGACAGCCCTTATCATGGATGATGAGGAGCCGATCCTTGATGTTGCCTCCCAGATTTTCTCATCACTCGGCTTCGATGTACACACCGCCTCTGACGGGAAGGAGGCGGTGGAAAAATGCAAAAAAAGAATTGAAAGCGGATCACATTTTGATCTTTATGTTCTGGACCTGACGGTTCCAGGCGGCATGGGCGGAGAAGAGGCCCTTGGAGAACTCCGCCGCCTGAACGGTTCGGCCTATTTTATCGTATCCAGCGGCTATGCGAATAACCGCACCATGTCCCACTATTCGGAATGCGGCTTCACCGGCATACTCGAAAAACCCTATACAATCAGAGACGTACGTACATTATTAAAGGAGATATCTTATGAGAAAGCCTCTCACCCAGATGGAAGAATGGAATAAACTGAACGACCATTTTCATACAATCAGGAACCTCCACCTGCGTGACATGTTCTCGGGCGATCCCGGGCGCGCGTCGCGCTTTACCCTTGAAGATGAAGGCCTGCTGCTTGACTATTCCAAGAACAGGATAAACGCCGATACGATGGACCTCCTTCTCTCCCTTGCGGAGGGCTGCAATCTTCGGCAGGAGATCGAACGGATGTTCACCGGCGAAAAGATCAACGAAACCGAGGACCGTGCAGTGCTGCATACCGCTCTCAGAAACACTTCGTCCGCGCCGGTCTACCTCGACGGCGTCAATGTTATGGACGAAGTCGTATCTGTACTTGAGAAGATGCGCGGATTCAGCGACAGTGTCCGAACCGGTTCCTGGACCGGATATACCGGAAAGCGGATCCGTCACGTGGTCAACATCGGCATCGGCGGATCGGACCTGGGCCCGGTCATGGTTACCGAGGCGCTGAAGCCGTATACCGACCGGGAGTTGTCGCTGCACTTCGTCTCAAACATAGACGGAACTCATATCAGCGAGGTGCTTCGTTCCGTCGACCCCGAGGAGACGCTTTTTATCGTCGCGTCCAAGACGTTTACCACCTTGGAAACAATGACAAACGCGCATACTGCACGCTCGTGGCTCGTCGAGAAGGCCGGCAGTACCGATGCGGTTTCCAGACATTTCGTCGCTCTTTCAACCAACACCGATGCGGTCGCGGCTTTCGGCATCGATACGCAGAACATGTTTGTGTTCTGGGACTGGGTCGGCGGACGGTATTCGCTGACATCGGCGATCGGTCTGCCGATTATGATATCGATCGGATACGACAACTTCGTGCGTCTGCTCGACGGTTTCCACGCGATGGACACGCATTTCAGGAACGCCCCCTTTGAACGGAACATGCCGGTCATACTGGCGCTTCTTGGTATCTGGTACAACAACTTCTTCGGCGCAGAGAGCCACGCGATCCTGCCGTACGACCAGTATATGCACCGCTTTCCTGCGTATTTCCAACAGGGAGACATGGAGTCAAACGGCAAGTACACGACCCGATCCGGCAAGCGTGTATCGTATCAGACGGGACCGATCATCTGGGGAGAGCCTGGCACAAACGGGCAGCACGCGTTTTATCAGCTGATCCACCAGGGAACAAAGCTGATCCCGTGTGACTTTATCGGATTTGCACAGTCGCACAATCCTGTCGGCGATCATCATGTAAAGTTTATGTCCAACTTCTTCGCCCAGCCGGAGGCGCTGGCTTTCGGCAAGACGGCCGACGAGCTGAGGTCCGAAGGGGAGCGGGAGGAGTTGATTCCGCACAAGACATTCGAGGGAAACCGTCCGACGAACGTCATCATGGCACAGAAGCTGACGCCGGAGGTCCTTGGGAAACTGATTGCGCTGTACGAGCACAAGATCTTCGTACAGGGGATCATCTGGGACATCTACTCATTTGACCAGTGGGGGGTACAGCTGGGCAAGGTGCTCGCGACAAACATCATTTCGGAGCTGACAAACCAGAGTGAGCTGAACCATGATTCGTCAACCAATGCGCTGATTTCCTATTTCAGAAAACACAGCAGGTAGCTTGCGTCTCGACATGTTTTGCCCGTTTTAAGTATGATCGCGGCCGCTGAGCGGCCGCGATTGTCAGGACTCCTGTCCTACCAGAAGAATTTCGGGTTGGACTGCAGTCGGGGAAGCAGCCATTCCCGGGCTTTTGCCGCGTCAATGACCTTCACGGGAGCAGGTCCGACAAAGCGTTGCGTCATGATTCCCTCAGAAAGCAGGCCGCTCTCTATTCGGTAGAAGTTCTCGCTTTTGCAGTCACGGTGTCCGCGGTACACGACGGAATGCCGGGTGTCATGCGCGTCTATCACCTGTATGGTAACCGGCTCCTCCCACAGTGACCATATCTCGCCAAGGCCGGCCAACTCTTCAACATAATGGAAATACGTGCAGCGGGTGCAGTTGACACCGAGAAGGAGGATCTTCCCGTTCCATTCGTCAAGCCGAGCGTAATGTCCCTTCACCGGACACGGTGTCGACATCCCGGTCTCAATAAAACCGGAGCTTTCTGCTCCCCATGAACATATGCTGTGAGTCGGATGCAGGCTCCGCAGAAAGCTTTTGTCTCCCAGGAGGTGGTTGCTGTATGCACCGAGATTGGAAGAGGTGTACAGCGCATGAAATACCGGATTTCTTTTTCCGACGATGTCCCAGGAGTGCGCCGGGACGGAGAATATGCCAGAATCGGTAATGACCTCCTGAAATGCCGCCGTTATACCGGTAAAGCCCTGTTCAACCGGTCCAAGTGAGCGCATCGCCGTATGGATATGGACGACATCACCTTTCGCGATGCCAAGACCTTTGATGCTCTCAATAATATCATTGATACTTGTCATGGTTTATCTCCATACAGTAGTTTCACAGGCCGGGGTGGTTCCTGTTTGCCTTGTGCGGATGTACCAGAGGTGTTCTATCATCCTTTTCTGATGACGACAAAAAGAAGTACATGCCTCTCGTCTCATACGGTACCGCAGCCAGGCTACGGAGAGGGCCGGCGGAAGTCCCTGTATAGAAGGCTCGGCTGTGTGCCGTGATTGTTCTGGTACTTTGAGCTGTGGTAGAGCTCATATTCTCCTTCGATCGTATGATAGTATATCTGACAGATTTCGATTCCCGCGTAGATACGGATCGGCTGTACGCAGAATATCTCAAGCGTCCAGTATCCGCAGAAGCCCACGTCACCAAACCCTGCCGTCACATGAATGAAGAGCCCCAGTCTGCCGATGGATGAGCGTCCCTCAAGCATCGGAACATGGTTAAAAGTTTTTGTATACTCAACCGTCCTGCCCAGATACAGCCGGTTCGGTTCAAGATAAAGACCTTCTTCAGGTATGGTGATCTGTGATACGGTGTTCTTCTGCTTCATGTCCAGGATCGCGGAATCGTATACCAGTAGCTCGTCATGAAGCGTGAGGTTATAACTGTTTGGATTGAGTTTCTCTTTGGAAAACGGCTCAATACTGATCGACTGGCCGAGGTTCTTTTCAATCTCTTTTCCTGATAGTATCATGGTGTCGTGACCGATTACTTGTTTTTGCCGAGACGTTCTGTCACGTGGGTAGCTTCCTCGACGGCGTCCATCAGCGCGCCGGAAAAACCGTGCGACTCAAGCTTGTGTATAGCCGCGATGGTGCTGCCGCCGGGTGAGGTGACCATGTTCCTCAGTGTTATCGGATCCTGCCCCGTTTCCATGACCATATGCGCGGCGCCCAGAAGGGTCTGCGCAGCAAGGAGTACGGCATCAGTGCGGGAGAGGCCCATCTTCACACCGCCGTCAGCCATTGCCTGAATGCAGGTGTATACGTATGCCGGTCCGCAGCCCGAAACGCCGGTGACAGCGTTCAGGAGCGGTTCCGGAAGAATCAGTGTCTTTCCGATTGTCCTGAAGAGCGCTTCCGCCTCTTCAAGATCAGAATCGGTAACCGAATTTCCGGGCGCCAGGACGCTCATGCCGTGACCGATGAGGGACGGAGTGTTGGGCATCACCCTGATTATTTTTGAAGATGATCCAAGATAATTTTCGATGGTGCTTATCGTCATACCCGCAGCTATTGAGATGTAGACGGTCTCCGGACGGGTCTTGATTTCCGGCAGGACTGACTTCATGACCCCGGGCTTCACCGCCAGGATGAGGATGTCTGATTTCTCGCTGCACTGTGCGGCCGTTGAACACACGGTAATGCGCTCCTTCAGCTCAACGGCTGCTGATTGATTAATATCATAACCGGCGTATGCATATCCTGCGTTGGATGTAATAAGGCCGTCAAGAATCGCCCGGCCCATGTTGCCGAGGCCGATACATCCTACTGTTTTACTCATACCGTCTCCTCCACATAGTCCCTTTTGCCGAAGATCGCGGAACCGATCCGCACGATTGTTGCCCCTTCCTGTATTGCAATGTCGTAATCACCCGACATTCCCATCGACAGATGAGCAAGCTCACGGCCCAGTGCATCCGAGACCGTCTCCTTCAGTTTCCTGAGCAGGGCGAAAGACTCCCGTATCTGTTCCCTGCTGTCTGTTAACGGTCCGATTGTCATGAGACCCTCCAGGCTGAGATTTTCAAACTGTTCAATTTCCCGGGCGATATGAACAGAATCATCGGGATCTGCACCGCTTTTACTGTGTTCGCCGGTGGTATTGATCTGCAGCAAGATGCGCTGGACCTTGTTCCGTTCCCCGGCTGCTTTCGCTACCTTCCGTGCCGTCGATATCTTGTCGATGGAGTGTATGCAGTCAAAGAGTTCTACTGCCGTCGCAGCCTTGTTTGACTGCAGGTGGCCGATAAGATGAAAGGTATAGTCTCCCGACAGGAGTTTGATCTTCCCCTGAGCTTCCTGTACGCGGTTCTCGCCGAAAATGGTTATCCCGTCGTCTATCGCCTGCTGTACAACATCTGCAGGGAAGGTCTTGCTGACCGGCAGAAGTATGACAGATGAGGGGTGGCGTCCGCATTTGGCGCAGATTTCGGCGATTTTGGACTGTATGTATATATAGTTATCGCGTACCGACATCATCTTCTCCCATAGGAGTTTTTGTATATCTGTCAGGTTCCCGATCCGGATGTCAAAACAATTATAGTGATCACGTTTTAAAAGGTATGAATGCGAGGAAAGGAAATCAAGAAACGTACAAGTTTGCATGCTGCTGTTCGGCAGTGTTTCTCATCACCAGATCTGTCATGTTCGGAGATCAGGTGAGGTGAAATAATGATTGATCAATGAAGTGCTTTATAGTAAAGAGGCATTATTACTGTATAATTTTCTGTTTTTATTAAATATGCAGAGTGTATTTATCTTGACACTGCACTTTGAGTAGCATATCGTTGTGTTCGTGGCATGTTAACTTTCCGGCCATACAGTTGAAGGAGTCTGAGAAATTATGGAAATTAATAAAAGAGAAACCAATGATATCGTTATTCTGGATATTACCGGTGAGATAGATCTGTATAACGCACCGGAAATCAAAGATATCATCAATAAGCTTGTTGAAGAACAGAAGTACAACGTTATCATAAATCTGGAAAAAGTAACGTATATTGACTCGTCCGGAATCGGTGCCCTGATTTCCAGTTTGTCAAACTTAAAAAAATACCAGGGCGGGCTCAAAATTATCAATGTTTTTGCGTCCGTAAGAAAAGTGTTCGAACTTACGAAACTGACTTCATTCTTTGAAATTTTCGATTCCGAAGATGAAGCAATTAGCTCATTCGGCTGACAGTCTGTAGTAAAACCTGCTTTGTAGAAGCGTTGTATTTTATTGTAATTGAACGCAAAAGAATATGCCGGATTATCGTCTTATAAGCGTGGACTTACTTAATCAACAGGCTTGGCGGACGGTGCGAATAGTTTTTAATACAAGAGTATATCAGGAGAAAGTGATGCGCAGAATATTCTTTTATATGGTTTCATTGTTCTTGTTGTCGCTGTTTATGGTTTCGTGTGGTGGAGAAGCCGTGCCTATCGTCGAGATGACCGAAGCAAAGGCGGCAATTTCAAAAGCGGAAGACTACGGTGCTCCGCGGTTTGCAACGGAAAAGTACAATCAGGCCGTAGGACGGCTCGAAGACTCGCATAGCTATGTCAAGGAGGGTGATCTTGACAGGGCGAAGCGCCGAGCGGAATATGCAAAGAGTCTCGCAGAGGAAGCGATGTCAGAGGCCGCTCCACGAATGATCGAAGACCTTGCAGGACAGGCGAGGGACAGTATCGATAGGGCAATTGACGTTAATGCCGAAGTCTTCGCACCACAGGAGTTACAGAATGCAAAAACCGATCTTGAGAATGCCGAGCAAAGGATGGAAGAGGAACAGTACAATTCTGCAATAGAACTTGCCCAATCTTCAAATGCGACCGCACAGCAGGCCTACAACACATCCATGGGCAAGAAACAGCTTATCCGCGACGCGATAATGGAGGTTCGTCAGACTCTGGTAACCGCTCAGGAATACGGGGCTGAGCAGATTGAGCCTGATACGTTCGAATCAGCGAAGAATGACCTGGCTGCTGCTGTTGACACATACCGTACAGACAGACTGAAAGACAGTTATAATAATGTTCGAAGCGCCAAAGAGAAAGCCGACGAACTTTTCGAAATCGTGATTGAGGAAGCCTCGCAGGAAAACCTCGCGCAGGCACAGACACAGCTGAACAGTGCACAGGAGTCAGCAGGTGCTGCAGACGCACAGGACGAACTGAATGCAGCTGCGGAAATGCTTGAGACAGCTCGTTCACAGCATAACGATGCTCAGTTCCGCGAATCAATCGATTCGTCAAACGAGTCAATGCGCCTTTCCTCTATCGTACTTGAAACACAAGCGCAGCCGCAAGAGCCTGCCGAGCAGGAAGAACCTGAAGTTGCAGAAGGACTCGTTGAAACGGACGAATACTGGGTTTACGAAGTTCAATGGCGAACAGGAACACCAAAGGACAGTCTCCGTCTTATCGCAAAACGGTTCTACGATGATGAAATGAAGTGGCGGCATATTTACGCTGCTAACCGCGATCTCATACGCAATCCTGATCTGATCTATCCGGGTTGGTATCTGAAGGTTCCCAAATGGTATCAGCCGGGCGGACCTGTTTCCGAAGATGCCTCATCCTCTGCACCTGCAGAAGATACGGATGCGATGGATACAGAGGATGACGCGATGGACGATGATGATGAGATGACTGATTCGGCCGACAGTACGGACGAGGACGATATGATGGAAGAAGAATCCGACTCCATGGTTGAAGGCGAGGCGCCTGAAACATCTGCAGAAGAAACAGTCGAAGTCATGCCGGAAGACTGATACACCGGTCATTATTGAGATTTCAAAAGGACACCGAAAGGTGTCCTTTTTTTATTGACTGAACACCCGCTGTTTACACAATTATCACTCGATTCGGCAGTCCGCGTTGTTTTCCCAGCCGGTGACTGCACCGGCGTCCGTACGGACGCCCAAATAATTCGATAAAAACGGAGCAGTGATGGATTACCTTGAAATCGAACGATTGACGGAAACAATCAAACATGAGATGGACGTTGTTAACCGCCTCAGGCAGGAGATCGGCAGGGTCATCGTCGGACAGGAATACCTTGTGAACCGTATCATCACGGCATTTCTCTGTGACGGACATATTCTTCTGGAGGGTTTGCCGGGACTTGCCAAAACGCTGACTGTCCGGGCGTTTGCCCGGTGCATACACGCCGATTTTTCCAGGATTCAGTTTACCCCGGACCTTCTGCCTGCAGACCTTATCGGAACCCAGATTTTTGATCCCAAAACGATGGAGTTTTCCACAAAGAAGGGGCCGCTCTTTACAAATATCGTTCTCGCCGATGAGATCAACCGTGCACCGGCAAAGGTTCAGTCCGCACTTCTCCAGAGCATGGAGGAGCGTCAGGTCACCATTGGGGACTGTACGTACGATCTTCCTGCACCTTTTATTGTTCTGGCAACCGAAAACCCGATCGAGCAGGAGGGAACGTATCCCCTTCCGGAAGCACAGCTTGACAGATTCATCATGAAGTGTCTTGTCGGCTATCCTTCCGTGGAGGAGGAGCTTGCGGTCCTTGAACGGTTCAAGTCGATACATGTTGAAGCACTTCAGCCGGTCATTTCACCCGACGAACTCGTCAGAAAAAGGGAGATCATCGAATCGGTTTACATAGACCGGAAGCTTCTGCAGTACATCGTTTCGATTGTTGACTATACGCGCAATCCAAAGTCTGAAGAGATCGGACGGTTTCTGGAATACGGCGCAAGTCCGCGTGCATCCATAGCGCTCATGAAGGCATCGCGCTGTATCGCGTTCATGAACGGAAGAGGGTACGTTACACCGGAGGACATTAAGGAGATCGGTCTCGATGTACTCCGCCACAGGATCATCCTCTCGTATGAAGCGGAGGCTGAGGAGCTGGATACCGACAAGGTATGCCGGATGATATTTGACGATGTTGAGGTGCCGTAAATGACGGACGTTTCGTCGTCATACCTTCGTAAACTGAAACTCACCTTTTCCCGGAAGGTCAATATGGCTTTTATCGGACAATACAAGTCAGCGTTCAGGGGAAACGGTCTGCTGTTCGATACTATCCGTGAATATGAATACGGTGACGACATCAAGAACCTGGACTGGAAGGTGTCGGCCCGGATGAACCACCTGTACGTAAAACAGTACCAGGAGGAGCGCGAACTCAACATTGTCGTCATGATAGACTTTTCACGGTCGATGGACTTCGGGACCGGCAGAACCAAGCGCGATGTACTTATGGAGCTCGCCACGATTCTTCTCATACTTGCCGAACAGACGCGGGACCGGGTGTCTGTCATCGTTTTTACCGATACGGTGGAATGGTACTTCCGCCCCAAACGGGGACGGAGATATGTTCTGAAGGTCCTCAACGATATCATGCACTTTAAACCCGCCGCCGCGAAAACGGATATCACAAGCGCGGTTGAATATGCTTCACGGATTATAAAAAAACGGAGCGTTGTCTTTCTGATCTCGGATTTTCTTGACAACTCCTATGAAACATCGCTCAGGCGCTTCTCGCGCAAACATGATCTCATCCCGGTAACAATTTCCGATCCAGCGGAACATGAGATCGCCTTCTTCGGCCTCGCATCATTTTATGATATGGAGAGCGGTGAGACCGTCTTCTCCACCAAAACATGGCATGACAGTACGTCGATTGCCGGTATCACCGGTGACCCGCTTTATCTGTCAACCGTTGAACCTGTAGACACACGGTTACTTGCATATTTTAAAAAGAGGAACAGACGACGGCTACACGCATGATACGGTTACTGATACTTCATATTCTGTCTGTACTTCTGTTTGTCACTTCCCTGTATGGTGCAGTGCCGAATATAAAGGCAACCGTACAGCCGCAAAAGAGCAGACCGGGTGTGCAGAACACATATACGGTTGCGTTTTCCGCTCCGGATTCATCCTATACGGTTTCCCTGCCTGATGAGAGCGTAACCGATGAGAAAACGGGACTGCCGCTGTACAGGATATACAATACCGATGAAAAGCGTCATGAAGAGGACGGGCTCTTCTATCTTACCGTCACCGTTACCATTGCCTATTTCAAGCCCGGAACGTACGAGCTTCCGATGGTCAGTATCCTGGATCCTGACGGAATTGCCGTCGGCTACCGCCAGCCCGTTATCGATATCGAGTCGGTCAACAAATCAGGAGAGTTTGAGGATATTGAGGGGCCGTTTGTACGGAGGGGCAACTATACCCGTCTGCTGCTGATTATCCTTTCGGCGCTTGTACTGGGGGCCGGTGCCTTTGTACTCTACCGGTTTCTGCGTTCACGTGTGCGTCAAAACGGGGACGGGGGGAAAAGTGTTGACCCTGCGGCCGATTTTCACGAGCGGTATGGGCGTCTTCAAAAAAAAGAATATCTGGAGCGTGGTCTTGTTGAGCCGTTCTGTACGGAGCTCTCCGCCATTTTCAGACGATACCTGCAGCTTCGGTACGGTTTTCCCGCACTGGATATGACCACCGACGAGATTACGGCCGCTCTTGTACAAAAGGGGATGCCAAATGGGCAAACCGATTCTTTGAGACGGATCATGCGGCTGTGGGACCTGGCCAAGTTTGCGGAGATGCGCCCGTCAACGGAGACCATCCGCTTGCAGACGGAGGAACTGATGCAGTACATACAATCAACAACATCGGAGAACGGACGTTCAGATGACATTTAACGAACCGGTTTATCTGCTCTTCTTCATACCGTTTGCCGTATTCACCGCCTTTTTCTGGATACGGAAGCTGAACAGACGCGAATACTCCGTACCCATATCCTCGGTTACCGTCAGCTCGGGACGTCGCGATATCCGCGCTCTCACGTATCCATATCTTCCCGTCCTGCGTTTTCTGTCAATAGCGCTGCTTATCCTTTCACTCGCGCAGCCTGGCAGACGGATAACCTATTCCGAAGTGGAGAACTACGGCGTGGACATCATGATCGTGCAGGACATTTCCGTGTCGATGCTTGGCCTCGACTTCAAGCCCCGGAACCGTCTTCATGTGTCCAAACAGCTGGTGAAGGACTTCATACAGAAACGGACGACCGACAGGATAGGTATGGTTGTCTTCGCGGGAGAGGCGTATCTGCAGGCACCGCTGACGACCGACTATACGATAATCGAAGAGCTTATCGACCAGGTCGAATTTGATGATATATCGGAGGAGGGTACCGCAATCGGCAATGCTATCGCGCTTGCGAGTGCCCGTATGGCCGACTCCGATACCAAGAGCAGGATTATCCTTCTCATTACCGACGGGGCAAGCAATGCCGGCATTGTCGATCCGGAGACCGCCGCTCGCATCGCGAAGGAGAGCGGCATCAGAATCTATACGATAGGGATCGGTACCAAGGGCGAGTACATGATCTTCGTGCCTCGCGGCAGGCATGCGGGTTATCACCGCAACGACGGATCGTATGACGAGGAATCGCTGAAGGAGATTTCCGACATCACCGGAGGAAAGTTCTATCGCGCAACCGATACCGACTCCTTTGCCCGGTATATCGGTGAGATCGATGCGCTCGAAAAATCCCGGTTTAAGGTTAAGCAGTATCACGAATTTGAGGGCGGCTGGATGCAGCTTCTGGTGGCGGCATTCGTACTGTACATAATCGAGATTCTCTTGCGCAGCGTATTCTACAGGAAGATACCGTGAGGTACCATGACGTTTGCTAACAGTGAATACCTTGTATATACCGTCCTTGCCGCGGGTCTGTCCCTGCTGGTGTATCTTGTATACATATATTACAGAAACAGAATCGTTATGCGGTACTTCTCAAAAATCGTCGATGGTAAAGCTTTCACCAGACGGTACTTCGCGGCCGCACTGTTTTCATTCGCCATACTTGTACTCTTTTCGATACTGGTACTCCGTCCCCAGTGGGGTTTCACGATGAAGCAGAAGCGCGCGCACGGCGTGGATCTTGTTGTGGCGCTGGATGTCAGCAGGAGTATGTATACCAGGGACGTACAGGGGAGCCGGCTCGACCGGGCAAAGAATGCGGTACGGTATCTCGCGGAGCGTATGCCCGGCCGTATGGGGCTGATTCTCTTCGCGGGTGACGCTTTTGTCCAGTGTCCGCTGACACTGGACCGGTCGGCATATGTCATGTACCTGGACTATGCCGGAGCGGACGCGGTAGCCGTACAGGGAACGGACATCGGCCGCGCCCTCCATGAGGCGGACCGTCTGTTCCAGAAGCAGAACCCCAACCGCAAGGTACTCCTGGTTATAACCGACGGAGAGGACCACGAGAAGAACGTTAAAAACGCGGTCGATGATCTCAGTAAAAAAGAGATCACCGTTCATACGGCATCGGTCGGATATGAGACGGGCGCACCGGTACCGCTTGACGGTGATGATAGCGGCCTCTTCCTTGAGACGTCACGGGGCGAACTGGTGAAAAGCGCGGCCGATATCAAGCTGCTGCGGATGATCGCAGACAGAACCGGCGGCACCTGCGTGGACTTGAACAAAGGCGCCGGACAGCTGTCCCGGATATTAAAACAGGTACGGGATGGCGAGTCGAGCGATTTCGGCGAACGCTATGTCCGTGAAGGAAGGGACCGGTTCCAGCTATTCGCGATTCTATGCATCCTTCTTCTTACGGCTGATATCTGTTTGTTTGTCAGGTGGAAACGATGAAACGGTTAGTGGTAGTTATTGTGATCTTCTGTGCAGCCTGGCTCGATCCCTATCACGACAGGATGAATGAGGGCGTGTCCAGATACAGGGACGGTGATTATTCCGGCGCCGACAGCGTGTTCACACAGGCGTACAAGTATCTGCCGTCCGAAAAGGAACGCCCGTATGTTGCGTTTAACCGGGGTACAGCGCTGTACCGGCAGAATGATTACGACGGATCCATTGAACAGTTCAATGCGGCTCTGCAAGGCACCGATTCGGATTTGCAGAAGCGGGCGTTTTTCAACCTTGGTAACGCATATTACCGGCAGGGCGACAGGGAGAAGGCGCTTGAGGCATGGAGCAACGCCCTGGCGATTGATCCCGGGTATACGAAGGCACAGAAGAATATAGAACGTCTGTTCATGGAAGAGCAGGAGAAGAAGAGGGAAAAGAAGAAGAACGGCTCCGAAGGCGAAAATCAAAAGCAGAAGCAGAATGATGAAAGCGGTAACGGGGGCGATAACGAAAACCAGAACGCCGACGATGACCAGGAACAAAGCCAGGGCCAGGACCAACAGCCGGAAGGTTCGGCTGCCGACCACAGGAAGGGCGAAAAGATAGAGCAGAAACTTTCACAGGAACAGATAGATAATATTCTTCAGCAGTTTAAGGCGCGGCCGCTGCAGCGTAAACATGGAGACGGCCGTCGCGGAGGACGGGCGCTTGAACATGACTGGTAGAAAATGGATCCACACCGTCATACTGTTGGCTGCAATTGCCCTGTGTACGACATCCCTCTGTGCGGCGCAGATAACGACGCGCCTTGGCCGTGACCGTGTCTATACGGTTGACACCGTCCTTCTTGAAGTGTATGTTGAGGACGCACGCTCGGTAAAACCAGATACGCTGCCGCAACTTGACAACGTTGAAGCGGGATTCGCCGGAACGTTGCGGAGTCTTGAGATTGTAAACGGACGCCGGACGACATACCTTGTTCTGCGGTATACGCTGCGCTCGGACATGCCGGGTACCTATACGGTGCCCCCCTTTCCCATACTGGTAGACGGAAGCCGCATGATGACCGGGGAGGTCACCTTTACCGTAGTTGAGGGCACCTCCCGCCGGAGAAGCCGGAACGATCCCTTCGGCATGTTTGAACGGCTGCTGGACCCGGAGGTCCCGGAGGAGAAACCGGTTGAGTTTACCGGTGTCAGGAAACTGTCCAAAGACATCTGCTACGCGGGAGAGACCGTTATCGTCCGCTATTATGTTATCGGCCCTGCGGACGAAGATTTCGTGGCCGAACGGGTTTGGAATACCGGTAAAAACGGCATCATCAGCAAAGAGATAGATGAACATCTGCCTGAACAAACACTGCCGGAAGACGGTACGGGCACCATACGGAAACATGTTGCGACCCTGGCCGTGACGCCCGTCATGTCCGGCAATTTTGTACTGAAGGATGAGATCGCTACCGTTGTTCATGAGATGTCCACCGGTTTATTCTCCCACCGTGTGAGGCGGCGTGTACGCTTTCATGCAGCTTCGCTCGATGTACTGCCCCTTCCGGAGGAGGGCCGGCCCGAGGACTTTTCCGGAAACATCGGATCATACAGGATCTATCTTGAGCCTCCCGAAACGGAGACGGTTACCCAGTATGACACCGTAAACATTACCGTCGTCGTCGCGGGACGGGGACCTATGGATAACATTAATCCTCCGGTGTACCCGGAAACGGACGGCGACACGTCCATCTTCCTTTCCGATACGGAGAAGAAGATTTCCATAAAGAATGCATCGTACCAGGGAGAGATCCGCTACACGTACAGCATCATCCCTTCCGAAACGGGAGAACAGTCGGTCGGGCCGTTCAGCCTGGACTTCTTCGATCCCTATGAGGGAGTGTACCGTACGGAATCGACGGAACGCGTGCACCTTTCAGTACAGGAAGCACCGGGCGAGGTGGAGACACAACCAGTCAGCGAGAAAGAGAATACATTTCCGCTTGCGATTATCCTGTTCGGCGCCGCTGCGGCGGCCGTTCTGGTCGTCGTATCTGTTTTACAGTACCGTTCGGAGACGCAGCGACGGGAGGCTTTCCGCGCTTCCGTAATACCAACGGGGCGGCGGAAGGGGAAACGGAAAACCTCCGAAGCCGTATCCGGCGGCAGGGGGAAGGATGAGCCATCCTCCGCTACAATTCCCGCGGATATCACGGCGGATGATGTTGCCGGTTACTACCGGTACGCGCTGAAGACGGCGGCATCCGGAGACGACGTTCGGGGGCTGTACCGTGAACTCAAGCGGGCGATAGACTTCATCCTGAAAGAAAAGCCGCCGTCTCAGAGTGGAAGGGAGTATCTTGAAGGCGCACGGACCTATCTTGAGCGGACCGCGTACGGAGGTGCGCAGGGCGATGTGCGGATACTGCGTGACATCGCGCAGAAAACGCTGACGTATCTGGAACCGGCGCCGTGATGGTCATAGTATTCGGGAGGAGGATGCGTCTCAGCACTTCTTCTTGGCCTTTTGCCACAGCGCTTCCAGTTCATCGATTGACATATCCTCAAAACTTTTCCCGTTACTGTGGACGCACGATTCAACCGTTTGAAATCGCGTACTGAACTTCTCCACCGCCCTGCGGAGGGATTCCTCCGGATCGAGATCTATGAATCGGGCGATGTTGACGATGGAGAAGAGGATGTCGCCGAACTCGTCCATGATCTCATCCCTGCTTTCGTTCTTTACCGCGGCCTTCAGCTCCTCCAGTTCTTCCTCAAGCTTGGTAACGGTGTCCTCAAAATGCGAAAATTCAAACCCCACACGGGACACCTTTTCCTGCACCCGGTAGGCCCGCAGCAGTGCCGGCAGATGGGCCGGTACGCCGGAGAGTATTGATTTGCCCTCCCGTTCCTTCTTTTTAATCCTCTCCCACGAATCCGCAACCTCTGACGGATTTTCTGCACTGCCGGTACCGAACACATGCGGATGACGATTGTAGAGCTTGGTAAAGATGCCCTCCGCGATATCGTCGATGGAAAAGTCGGATGAGACGTGCGCGTGCGCGTATACCTGGTACAGAAGATCGCCCAGTTCCTCCTTCAGATTTTCCATGTTGCCGGACTCGATTGCGTCGATTACCTCGTACGCTTCCTCGATAAGATACTTCTTGAGTGTGTCATGGGTCTGTTTTCTGTCCCAGGGACAGCCGTTTTCACCGTGCAGAATGTCCGCCAGTTCATCAAGCTTGTAGAGTGGCCGCTTCTCTGAAAATTTCATCGTTCCTCCATATACAGGGATAGGTCTAATTGACGGTGAAAACACCATATGTCAAATGGTTCGTTGTGTATCGGCCATTATTGTGTTTACACGCACCCGTCCGTGCGGTATATTCGTGATATCAATACACAGGAGATATACGATGACCCAGGCCGAACGAAGAATACGAGATATCATGACCGGGCGGATCCTTGTCCTGGATGGTGCGATGGGAACCATGATACAGAAGAAGGGTCTGTCTGAAGAAGATTTCCGCAGCGGCATATTAAAAACCCATCCGCAGCCGCTGAAGGGGAACAACGACCTCCTCAACCTTACCGCACCCGATGTTGTGTCGGAGATCCACCGCTCTTTCCTTGAGGCAGGAGCAGACATTGTGGAGACGAATACCTTTAACGCAACCTCCGTCTCGCAGGGAGAGTACAAAACGGAGCATCTGGTCTATGACATAAACAGGGCCGGTGCCGAGATCGCCCGCGCCGCAGCGGATTCGTATTCCTCGGATGAGAAGCCCCGCTTCGTTGCCGGTGTACTCGGACCCACCAGCCGGACCCTTTCGATATCTCCCGATGTAGAGGACCAGGCGTACCGGAACATTACATTTCCAGAGCTTGCGGAAAGTTATACGGAAGCCCTCTTCGGCCTCTGCGACGGCGGAGCGGACATTATTCTTATAGAGACTGTCTTCGATACTCTTAACGCCAAGGCGGCCGTCTATGCGTGCCGCAGCTTCTTCAGGAACCGAACACCGCTGCCGATCATGATTTCCGGCACCATTACCGATGCGGCCGGACGGACGCTCTCCGGACAGACGCCGGAAGCGTTCTACTACAGCCTCACGCACGCCCAGCCGCTCTCGATCGGGTTTAACTGTGCATTGGGGGCAGCAGACATGCACTCGCATATCGAGGCCGTATCCAGGATAGCATCGTGTGCCGTCAGCACCCATCCAAACGCCGGGCTCCCCAACGAGCTTGGCGAGTATGACGATACGCCGGAGTACATGGCCTCGGTCCTTGGCGGATTCGCATCCGAGGGACTCCTCAATATTGTCGGCGGATGCTGCGGGTCGACCCCGGACCATATCAGGGCGATCGCTGAGGCGGTGTCCAGCCATGCGCCGAGAACGGTGCCGGAACCGCCGCACATGACCGTTTTTACCGGCCTGGAAGCGGTCGTTATGCGGAGTGAAATGAATTTTCTGAATGTCGGCGAGCGGACCAACGTGACCGGGAGCCGCCGCTTTGCGCGTCTTGTAACTGAAAAACTGTATGACAAGGCGCTTGATGTGGCCCGCGACCAGATAGACGGCGGCGCACAAGTGATAGACGTCAACATGGACGAGGGACTCCTTGAATCCGCCGAGGAGATGAGCCGCTTTCTCCGTATCGCGGCTACCGAGCCCGACATAGCGCGTGTCCCTGTCATGATAGACTCCTCGCGGTTTGAGGTGATCGAGGCCGGACTGCAGGCGGTGCAGGGAAAGTGTATCGTCAACTCGATCAGCCTCAAAGAGGGTGAAAAGACGTTCTTCGAACACGCACGTATTCTCCGCGACTACGGGGCCGCCGCCATCATTATGGCCTTCGACGAGAAGGGACAGGCTGACACGTTTGAGCGCAAGAGAGAAATCTGCAGGCGCGCCTACGACCTTCTGATTTCGCAGATCGGCTTTCCGCCGGAGGATATCATCTTCGACCCCAATATCTTCGCTGTTGGAACCGGTATTGCGGAACACAACAACTATGCAGTCGACTTTCTTGATGCGGTCCGCTGGATAAAGGAGAACCTGCCGTATGCGAAGGTGTCCGGCGGCGTCAGTAATATCAGCTTCTCCTTCAGGGGGAACAATCCGCTGCGCGAGGCGATCCATACGGTCTTTCTCTATCACGCGGTTCATGCCGGCTTGGATATGGGCATCGTCAATCCGGCACAGCTCGGCGTTTACGACGACATTCCCGGGGGCCATCGCGAGCGGATAGAGGACCTTCTGCTCAACCGGCGCGAAGACGCGACCGAACGCTTAATGGAGGTCGCAACGGAGTTTCAGGAGGGCCCGTCCGCAGACGACACTGTCCAGGAGTGGCGCGCGCTGCCGGTAAACGAGCGGCTTACCCACTCGCTGGTAAAGGGGATCGACCGGTTCATCGAGGATGACCTTGACGAGTGCCGCACACTGTACGGCAGGTCTCTCGACATAATCGAAGGGCCGCTGATGGACGGGATGAACCGAGTCGGCAGCCTCTTTGGCGACGGGAAGATGTTCCTGCCGCAGGTCGTTAAATCGGCCCGTGTGATGAAGCGTGCGGTTGCCTGTCTGCGTCCCCATATCGAGGCGGAAGGTGCCGGTGCGGGTGAGAAGAGCGGTACGGTGCTTCTGGCCACCGTCAAGGGCGACGTCCATGATATCGGGAAGAACATCGTCTCGGTCGTGCTGCAGTGCAATAATTACGGTATAATCGATCTCGGCGTCATGGTTCCGTCCGACGTGATTCTCTCGGAGGCAAGGAAACACGACGTGGACATCATCGGTCTTTCGGGACTGATTACGCCGTCGCTTGACGAGATGGTGCATGTGGCGTCCGAACTGGAGCGTGAAGGATTTACCCAGCCGCTTCTGATCGGCGGGGCGACTACGTCCGAACTGCATACCGCCCTCAAGATCGAACCAAACTATTCCCGTACGGTGCTTCACGTGAGGGACGCATCCCGTGCAGTGTCGGTGATAGCCGACCTGCTGAGCGAACGAAGCGGGCCATTCTCGCAAGAGATCCGGGAAAAGTACAGGTCTATCCGTGAGAGAAGGGCCGCCGCGAAGGCAGATACCGATCTGCTGCCGGTGTCAGAGGTGAGAAACCGCCGCTTCGTGCCGGATTGGAACAGATACACACCGGTACCACCGGCCGTTATGAACGCAGTGTACCGGGATTTCCCCATCGAGACGATCAGAAAATATATCGACTGGCGGTTTTTCTTTATCGCCTGGGAGCTTGGCGGAAACTATCCGGAGATTTTTGACGACCCGGAAAAGGGCGGCGAGGCGCGGAAGCTCTTTGATGATGCCCAGCGGATGCTTGACAGTATTGTTTCCGGCAAACTGCTCCGCGCGTCCGGCGTGTGCGCCTTTAATCCCGCCCATTCCACCGATGACGATACCGTCATTCTCTTTACCGATGAGACGAAGACGACTGAACTCGCCCGCTTTCCGTTCCTCCGCCAGCAGAAGCGCAAGACGAAGACGCCGTATTATCTTTCCCTTGCCGATTTTATAGCCCCGGCAAAAGAACCCGTAGCGGACTACATGGGACTGATGGCGGTAAGTGCAGGACACGGTCTTGCGGAACTGGCAAGCGGCTTTGAGAAGGATGGGGACGATTACAGCGCGATACTCGCAAAAATTCTCGCCGACCGTCTTGCGGAGGCTTTTGCCGAATGCCTGCACGAGAAGATCCGCAGGGAGCTGTGGGGGTACGCGCCGGATGAGTCGCTTACCGTGGATGAACTGCTGAAAGAGCGGTATGACGGCATCCGGCCGGCACCGGGATATCCGCCATGTCCGGATCATACGGACAAGCGCCTCATCTTTGAGATCCTGAATGCGAACCAACATGCAGGCATTGAACTGACCGAGAGTATGATGATGATGCCGGCCGCGTCGGTGTGTGCATATGTTATCGCTCATCCGGAGAGCTTTTATTTCAGCGTCGGCAGGATCGGCGAGGACCAGCTTGATGATTATGCGGCCCGCAAGGGAGTAGCGAGGGAGGAACTGGAGCACTGGCTGGCGCAGCATGTATAAAAGCCGGATATGCCGCTGCTGCTGACGTATCCGGCTGCGCGTGCCGTATCGCCCGTATCATTCCATGGTTATTGAATATGAGGTGAGGTCCACGGTTCCGAATCCTGAGATGACCTGGTTGCCGAATTCTATGGAATCGACATAGGTCGAACTTTTCATATACGCATTGTCAACCAGGTAATCGATGAAAGGCCCGAGTTCGAGCGATCCCGCAGCCGTTTCTTCGTGTGCGACAAACGCAAAGTAGTCCCATACCGCTCCGGAGTCGCCGTCCTGGTCTGTTCTGTCGTCCTGAAAATAGAGGTCGTAGTCGGCGCCGTTGACGGTGACCGTGCCCACAAGGACCCCGTATGGCGTCATCATGCTGTTGTGTACCCACACAAGCACTTCATGGGTGATCGTGTCGACAGACGGGGAATCTCCGCTGCCGCACCAGATATCGAACGCAATATTATACTGTCCTTCTGCTTCGATTTCCATCGAATAATCCGCCCGTGCGCTGAAATGTTCGGCGGCTACTGGAAATTCAGTCTGGGGAGGCGCCGTTTCCCACGGCTTGTATCCGTAGAGGATGCCGGGATACGCAACAATGTCCTGATTTTCCGGCCAGAACCACTGCCACTGAATCGTGAGGCCCTTGCCCCGCTTGTCGTACGTTATACACTGCCGATACTGATCCTGTGTTTCCGTTTCTTCATCACTGCCGTCATACAGTATGGTGTTTGTAATGTAGTAGTCTTCTGTATCAGACTCAACCGTGATCTTCTGTCCCGGTGAGCAGCGCTGGTCATATTCCTTGTCGTTGTCACAGTTGACACACTCCTGAAGGTCGCAGTTCGCGAGTATGATGCCCCCCGCGCAGCAAACGATTAGCGACAAAAGCCTTTTCATCTCCATGATCTCCTCGATGATAGAATATCACGACATTGGGTAACGGGTATTTCAATATACCGTCTCACATTATAACAACACATGATGCGTGTTGCGGCCAACTATTTCGAAAATCTTTTCAGGAAAGAAGGTAGTGATCCCGTTCCCGTTTGCTCATTGACTCGATTACCAGGGTGTACGAGTCGTGGATCCACTCTTTCAGGAGGTGGTCCGGAACGGATGGTGTTATTTTAACCGTGTTCCAGTGGCGCTTGTTCATGTGGTATCCTTCGGATACAAAATCATACTCGTCCCGCAGCGCTGCCGCACGGTCCGGATCGCACTTAAGGTTAATGTACATGCCGCCAGTTGTCGGGCTGAGCGCGTACATCTTTTTTTCTACCTTAAAAACAAGGGTCGTGTCGTCGAATGGAAAGTCCTCCCACGAACCGGGAAGAGACGCGCAGTATGTACGGATATCGGTCAGGTCCATAGCCAGTCCTGTCTCTTGTATTTTTTGTATGGTACAGGGAGTATGGTACCATTGCAATAAGGAAAATGTACGAACGGTCAAAAAAAATCCGTTCATCAGGGGCAGACACCGTATACAGGCGGTGCTGCGGCGGTGAAACACAATTTTTAACGATTGATAAAAAAATGGTTGATGTATAAATAACATCTGTTGTTTTATAAAACAGATGTTATTATAAGGTTGTGCATATGGGACCACGGGCCGTATTTACCAGAGAACAGATCATCGAGGGGGGAGTTGACCTCATACGGACGCAGGGTGCGGACACGCTGTCGGTCCGTAATGTTGCGGCCCATATCGGATCGTCCACCCAGCCGCTGTACAGGCTGTTCGGAAGCAGCGAGGCGTTCGAGCACGAACTCTGCCGTCATGTCATGGAGATGATGCTGGATACCATGATGACGACCCATGATGCAGCGAGCAGCTTCCTCGGCATCGGCATCGGTTTTTTGACCTTCGCAAAGGCGGAGCCCAACCTGTTCAGGTTTCTCTTCTTTTCGGGACGGCGCAGCGCAGGCGCGCTGTTTGACGGGATCATGTCCGACGCCCTTCGCGGGAAGATGCGGGAGGACCATATGCTGTGCGGCTTTGATGATGCCGTACTGGAACGTCTGCTCAGGGACATGGCACTGTACAGCCTGGGGATCGCCGCCGAGATTTGCTTTGAGAAGGACACCGGCAGCATGGAAGAGTACAGGAAGATGCTGGAGGAAACAGGCGGCCGGCTGATGATCGCCGAATACTGCATGCGTCATCCGCATACAACATATCATGAAATCGGGAGGAAGAAGAATGAACATCACGGTATGTAACGGGAGTCCGCGTGGTCCAAAGAGTGTTACGATGCAGTACTTCTACTACCTTGAAAAGCTGTTTCCCGAGCATACCTTTACCTATGTGCACGGTGCATGGCGGATCAGCAGATACCAGAAGGACCAAAGCTTCTTCGATGAGGCAATGAGCCGGTTTGAAGAGGCCGATATCATTCTATGGGGGTTCCCCCTTTATGTTCTGATGGTTTCGTCACGGATGAAGCAGTTTATAGAGCTGATATTTGACCGTAAGCGCACGTCCGTTTTCAAAGGTACGTACAGCGGTACGCTTACCACATCGATCCACTTCTTTGACAACACGGCACACGAATATATACGCGCAGTGAGCGACGATTTGGGAATGAACCATGTCGATTTTTTCCCTGCGAAGATGAACGACCTCATGGACCGGGAGATGCGGCGCGCGCTTGTTGCATGGATGTCACGTATTGTTGACGCCCATGCCGGACAGATCCGCATGCCCCGGCTGTACGCTCCTGTACGGAACACGACTGTACCATACGAGCCGGCTGCCATGTCCGGACCGGTTCACACCGACAAGAGGGTAACAGTCCTGACCGACAGTTCATACGGTTCGGACAATGTACGGAATATCACGGACTCGGTCAAGGCGATGCTTCCCGGTGCGGCAGTCATTGACCTCGCGGCGATAAAGATGGGGCCGTGCATCGGCTGCTATAAATGCGGTCTGGACAATGTCTGCACCTATGAGGGGACCGATGACGACTTTCTGCCGCTGTTCAGGGAACATGTAGAGAAGGCCGACATCCTTGTGTACGTACAGGAGATCCGCGACCGGTACTTCGGATACAACTTCCAGCGGTTCCTCGAACGCTCGTTTGCCCGTACTCATCAGCCGTATCTGGCAGGTAAACATATACTCTTTATCGCATCGGGCCCGCTGTCAGAGAACCAGGTTGCACGGAATATTATCCAGGGGTACTTTGAAACAATGAAGGCGACACTCGTCTCATGCGTCTCCGATGAGGGCGACTCGTCCGGGGCCGTCGGAGACGCCATACGGGAGGGTATTGAGAAGACGGTTGAGTGGTCGCACAGGAAGATCGTCCGGCCGCAGACCTTTCTCGGCATTGCCGGTATACGGATCTTCCGTGATGAGATCTTTGAAAAACTGAACATGCTTTTCCAGGGAGATCACGAATACTACAAAAAGCACGGCATATATGACTTTCCGCACAGAAACGTGAAGATGCGTACGGTTTCCTTCCTGTTCCGTCTGGTGTCCAGGATACCGATCGTACGGCGGGAGTTTCGAAAGCGGGTCGCAACAGAGATGCTGAAGCCGTATGCTCCGGTGTTGAAGAACGCCCGTGCTGAATTGGATTTTAAGTAAACGGTACATTAACAGTGTAGTCTCATTGTCCGCATGCAAGATACAGGCAGCATGTTGTAATATCGGCACTGATACCGCATGTGGACTGCTGTTTTGGTTTTTGGTAAGGCCAAAGAAAACCCTGCCAGGAATGGGCAGGGTTATGCGTGTTAAACCATTAATATATGGCTGGCAGTACAACTCTGTTATTAATGAGAGAATGAAACACCGATGTAAAGGAAAAAAAGGAAAAATTACAAATTTTTTACATAACCGGTGTAACAAACCTGCAACCGGTTTCCAGCCACCTCGACACCATGACTATTTCATATGCATCTTTCTGTAATGGGCGATCATCTTCCGGTAATCAGAGCCGAACGTGCTGACAAACTCTTCCTGAAGTGCCGATACGTCCTCGTTATACGTGAGAAAACCGGTAAACCACGCGTTGTTCGGTGAAAACTCCCTGAACCTTGCAAAACGTTCGGGGGTGTGATATGGCAACGACGCGGCCTCGTCCATGATTGAACGTATCAGTGCGCGTTTCTGCTCTTTCTTTTTTTCAGGTGTCAGGGACGGATCATCGTCAAATGATGCGTACAGTATACGGAGCCGCTCCGCGCCCCGGACAAGGTGCCGGTTAAGCAGCCGGGAATCTTCGAGGTTTTCCCTGTACTTTGTTACCTCCGGTGAAGTAGGTCCGTAGGCCGTTTCAAGGTAGTACGCGGCGGCCGTATCGCCGATAAAGG
>CAZAHA010000012.1:0-26345 GCA_964484915.1 uncultured Leptospirales bacterium | reverse complement strand
CCAAGGTGTCCAATCGTTGTAAGAATGAGACAATCATAAAAAGCGTGTACGGTTGAGGAGCGGGAAATTTCCTTGGCAATTTCAAGGAGGATAGTGTCTCTGTATCTGCCGACGTGTTTACTGTCCGTATCGCGGCTCTTCCGTGGCTTTTCGATGCCCTGTTCATCCTGAAGGTCAAGGTATATTGAATCGTCATCCGTTTCGTCCGGCAGATCATGGATTTTGTCGGTTATATCCGGGAGATTCTTCCTATCTCCTTGTTTCATTCTTCCGCACTTCCAACTGGTTCAGGAGTCTGGTAAATATTGTATAGTACTCGGACCGCGCGAACTTTGAGAGCATAGATTCGGGAAGTTCTCTGAACATGCCCTCAAAATATGCAAGAAGCTTTCGCATGTCCTCCTGTTGCTGGATCGAGTCAAACTGGCTGATGAACCGCTCAACATCACGCTCATCGTTGAAGACAATGACTTGATCGGAAATGTCTGTGAACTGCGTCGTGTATCTCTTCCATAGCTTCATCAGATGGTCATGAATATCCCTGACATTTTCCTCAATAACGATTGATGACGATGCCTGAATATCCTCTTCGATACTGTGGCGCTCCGTGTCTGATAAGCCCGGTTTTGGTACGTTGCGTACATCCGGCGGACGCAAAATCCTTGCTGCCGGTTGTGTCGCATAGTATCTGGGTGTTCCCTTCGATGCTGTCTCGGCCGCATGGCTGTGAACAGCTGGCCTTCTGTACCGCCATATCTGGAGAAGCTTTTGCTGTATGTCCTCCACTTTCTCTTCAATCACAAGCGACCGCACCGGTACGATATCTTCTTCTATACTCTTCCGCTCCCTCTCCGTAAGCCCGGAACGGACTTCCCGTCCGCCTGACGTTCCAACCGAATCATGATCCATGACGCCGACATCCGTCGGTTTTGCAAGATTTCCCTCATCGGTACTTCCGTCATCACCGGAAAACCCGGCCGGCTCATCATTCAAATCACCGTACTGCGCTATTTCAAGCTCCTCGGCAAGAGAATCAAGCTCGTCCATGTTTAGATCATCGATATCAAACTGAGGGTCTTCCTCTTCATCGCAGGAGGATTGTTCATCCGAACAGGATTCATATGGTTCGAGATCATTCGATGTCAGAGCCTCGCTCTGCTGTTCCCGCTCTTTTGGAATATTACTGTCATGCGCGGTCCGTCTGGTATCGTTTTCAACCTTCACCGCGTCCAGGAAATCGACTGGCGAGATATCCTCAAACCCTTCCACTTCCAGAACCTGCAGGGACTCATCAAAGGATTCTATGGGAAAGCGTTCGTCTCCGGAACGCGGTTCGGTATCCCGGGCGGATACGGAATGTGAACCGGTAATTATCTCGCGGGTAAGCGTATCTGTACTCAGCATGATGGTAAAAAGGTCGTCCTCATCCATCTGCAGATCAGAATTGCGGCGGGCATCATGAGAAGGGCCCTGATCGACGACACCAGTATCTGGAGTAACGCTTTCTTTTCCGGTACCGCTTTCATCGTCTTCCTCATCAGCAACGGCAATCACGGAACCGGTCTCATAATCATAAAGCGTAATCGAGGTATTTTCGGTTATTTTGTCTGTCATTGTCCCGTTATCACATATTGGCCGCGGTCATGGCGTATTCGATCCGCGCAGTTTCAACTACGCCCATAAAAACCGATACCATACGCGTAGCTGTATTAATTGTCGGACAATTGGAGATCAGTACAAAGACTTTTTAGGAAACATCTTTCTTCCAGATGTTAACCTATTTCAGAAAAAAATCATACAATTCCTGCGACGTCCGGCATTCCAGAAGCCTCTCCCGGTTCTCCGCATCATAGAAAATCGATGTAATGTTGGATATCATTTGAAGATGGGTCGACGCCTCATTTTCCGGAGAGATTATCATAAAGAAAATACGTGAGGGCTTTCCGTCAAGCGATTCGAAATCCATCCCGTCCCGCTTCAGACCGATCGCAAGCATCACGTTCTTGACGGCGGATGTTTTTGCATGCGGTATTGCCACACCATCCGCCAGTCCCGTGCTCATGATCCGTTCCCGCTCGATTACCTTTGCCGCGATTTCACGCGGATCGTCGAGAGACTCATTCATGTTGAGAAGCTGTATGAGTTCGCGTATGATTTCTTCTTTTGTTTCGCCGGTTAGAGCCGTGGTAATGTTTTTGGGGGAGAGCGACTTACGCACCTGTTGCTTGTTCGTACGTCCCTTGGCGATAATCTCGTTCCGCATGTCTATCTTGTCGACGACCGACTGCACCTCCTCGATGACGCTCTTGAACTTTAGCATGGTTTCATAGATAACGTTCTGCACACACGGCAGGTCCTCCTGATCCACACGAAATTCGATGACGTACGGACTGACGGTTATGAGAATATCTATCTCCTCCTTTTTGATATGATAGTTCTTTACATTATATTCGACGAGGTTAATGAAAAAACCCTCTTCATGAAAACTGTCTATGAGACGGTCTTCAACCATCCGGGTAAGGCCCGGAGACGGAAGCGCAAGCTGGGTCGTAACCTTCTGGCTGGCCTCAACCATATGCCGAACGCCGCGCTTATCTGTCTTGAGTACGAGATTCAAAAGAGGCGGTGCTATGACCGTCGTTAAGAGCGTCATCATAATGGCAACACCGAAGACCGTATGATTAAGGATGCCGTAGGAGAGACCTATCCCTGCGATGATGAGGGCAACCTCGCCGCGCGGCACCATACCAAGACCAATCCTGAGTGCACCGAGCTTGTTGAAGTTCAGCAACAGCGACGGAACACCGCACCCGGCTACCTTCGCGACTACGGCGCCGGCCGTATAGACAAGGCCAAAGAGTATGACGTCAGTCGACGCCAGTTCCGCGGGATTAACAAGCATGCCCATAACGGTAAAGAAAACCGGCACAAACAGAAGCTGTATCGTATGGAGCTTGTCATGAATTACATACGACAGGTCGGTCCTGGACAGTGTCAGACCCATAACATAGGCGCCGACAATCATCGCAAGGCCGGCCTGTTCAAAGGCTCCGGCAAGGATGAATGCCATGCCGAGCGCCATGACCGAGAACGTTGGAACATTCTTGAATATCTTCAAAAATGCGCTGAGCCTGTACGCAAAGATGATCCCGACAACCGTAAAGAAGAGCCAGACGCCGATCGCCTTAAACGCAACGTAAGCTATATGGCCCCACTCCACCGAACCGTTTCCACCGGCCCCGGCTGTTGATATGCCGATAACTACCGCAAGAATGATTATGCCGAGAATGTCGTCTATTACGGCACCGGCCATGATGGACACACCCTCGGGAGAATCCATCTTCCGGCGTTCTGAAAGGATTCGCGCCGTAATACCGACGGATGTCGCGGTACTCATAACGCCGAGGAACAGACAGCGAGGATCCATGAACTCCGACTTGAGAAAATAGACAGCGGTAAGATCTCCTATAACAAAGGACAATACTACGCCACCGACGCCCAGAATCGTGCCAGTAACAGAAAATTTCAAAAAGAGCGAAAAGTCTGTTTCGAGACCAGCGCTGAAGAGGAGTATAATGGACGCCAGGGTGGCGAAACCGTACAGTTCTGGCGATACGGGAATGGTGGTCGCTCCTTCAAGCGGAAAGAGTCCGTGCTCAAATCCGGGAATAGCCGCAGATCCAAGCATATACGGTCCGATCAATATTCCGGCAACAAGTTCGCCCAGTACCGACGGCATCTTCAGCTTTTCAAACACGATACCGGATGCCTTTGCGGCAAAGATGATGATACCGATCTGGATGACCAGACGCATCATCATATGCGTTATGCTTTCACCGTTTCCGTGTCCACTGTTGGCAAAAAGCATCGTAAACGACTGCAGGAAGATGATAAGTACGGTAATAATCTTAATCATGAATAATCTCCTGTTTCACAAAAACGCGTTCCCGAGCTGACTGATCGACGTAGTAAATGAAGGCCGCATGGCTGTCAAACTGATAATTGGCGGCAAGTTAACACTAAAGTAAAATCTCGATATCACGGTACATACGCACATATTTGTAATCTGTAAACAGTAATTATCAAAACACACAAAAAACTGAAATTCCGTTTAAATGATTAACAGATTATTTATTAAAAATTTAAATACTGCGTTTAGACAGTATACAGGAGTATATACCGATATGCATTCTGGAACGTCAAGGCCAAGACTCGTGCTGAGTAAATGTATCGAATTCGCCGACTGCCGGTTCGACGGGTCCGTTGTGCGCAGCAAGTTTATTCAACAGCTTTCAGGCCATGTAGACTTTATCCTTGTCTGTCCGGAGTTAGAAATCGGACTCTCCGTTCCGAGAAACCCTCTCAGACTGGTTTTTACCGATAACACGCTGCATCTTGTGCAGAAAAACTCCGGACACAACTATAACCAGGCCATGCATCTGTTCGCCGCTGACTTTTGCAGACAAACAGCCGCAGTCGACGGCTTTATACTACAATTAACATCGTCAACATGTGGTATAAAAAACGTCAAGATATACTCATCACCACACAAGAAGGCGTCCATCTCCTCGAAGGGACGCGGTCTGTTCGCCATGCATATTATCGACTCGTTTCCAGATATTCCGGTTGAGGACGAGTACCGTCTCACGAACCACAGAATCCGTGAGCACTTCCTGACCGCAATCTTTACCCTTGCAGACTTCAGGGCCATCCGCGGCGGTAGAGACATACAGGACCTGATTCATTTTCAGACCAAGAACAACTTCCTCTTTACTCTTTACAATCAGAGCCTGCTCCGTCAGATGAACCGGCTTGCGGCCCACTTTGATATCATGGACACGGACGAGCTTTTCAACAGATACGGCCTGCTTCTACGGTCGATGTTTCTGAAATTGCCGACGTTTAACTCAGCTGCAAACCTTCTGCACTACACTCTGGATTATTGCCGTGAAAACCTGAAGGAGTATCAGCACAGGAAATTTGACATGATGATACAGGACTTTAAGAACAAGAAGGTATCCCTGAGCTCGTGCATCGCATTCATCCACGAGTGGGCAAAGGGAACGAACGATCAGTATGTGCTTACCCAGACATTCTTCAATCCCTATCCGTCGGAACTGGTGTCGCAGGATGACACAGAAGAAAATCATGCGCTGGAATATACGGCACGGGTCTAAGGTACGGCACCCCGATGGAAACGTCCATCCGGGTGCCCTCTGCACCTATTGAGCTATGAGCTGTTCGGAGTGCGTAACACCGAGTGACTTATAGATCTGCAGTGTCGAACTTGAATTGTTCAGCGTATAAAAATGTATACCCTTGACTCCATTATGAAGGAGATCCCGGACCTGTTCGCTAGCCCAGTGAACACCGGCGTTTGCCACCATCTCATCATTCTCTATCCTGTCTATGGAACGAAGAAGCGAGGCGGGAAAACGCGTCCCCAGAGAAAGCTCCGCCATTCTCTTCATCCCCTTTTTTGAGGTGATGGGCATGATTCCGGCGATGATCGGCACGGTAATTCCCGCCAGAACACATCTCTCACGGAAATCATAGAACTCATGGTTGTCAAAAAACATCTGCGTACAGATGTAATCAGCGCCCGCATCTATCTTCTCTTTCAGGAAATCAAGCTCTATAAGACGGTTCGGTGTGGCCGGATGCCCCTCCGGAAAGCCGGCTACACCGATACCCATGGACGGATAATGTTCTTTAATAAATGCGACCAGCTCGGTTGCGTACGCAAAACCGTTTTCCGGCTGGATGAAGTCTACAGAACCCTTCGGCGGGTCTCCGCGCAGTGCAAAAATATTCTCGATTCCGGCATCCTTATACTCGCCTATGATCTCGTGTATCTCTTCACGCGACGACCCAACGCAGGTAAGGTGGGGAACTATCGTAAGATCAGTCTCCCTGTGCAGACGGACTACCAGGTCATGGGTCCGTCCCCGAGTTGTGCCGCCTGCACCGTACGTAACACTCACAAAGGACGGCCCAAGCGGTGTCAGCTGCTTTATCGTTTCGAACAGCCGTTCTGACGCCTCGTCTGTCTTCGGTGGGAAGAACTCGAAGCTGAATGTGGTCTTTTTCTCTGCGAAAATCTTTCTAATGTTCATATCCTGTTTCCGTGATTATTTATCAAACCTGAAGATTCCCCATGCAAGGCGGCCGGCATAACCCGCATCGACCCAATGCTGTAGCCCCTTCTTCATGTTTGTAATATACTCACTGCTGACCAGTTTTTGCAACTCTTCTTCTTTTTTTTCCGTTTCCTGATGTATTCTGCTGTAATGTACCGGAAGCTGTGGAGAGAGATCGATGAACGCGGCCTCGCGAAGCCCGTTTTTCTGTGCAGCAGACCGGTAGAATCCTGGCGATCCGAGCGTCGCAAGGTGGATTCTGTCCAGGACAGGCTGCAGCGTATCGAGCGGGCAATCGTCGGTCATCATTGGATCGGTAAACACGAACGACCCGCCCTCTTTCAGAACACGCGCGACCTCTTCGATAACCTTTTCCCTGTTTCCGCTGTGCAGAATCGCATCCTGCGACCAGACAACATTAAAGGAATCATCGGCAAACGGCAGTTCCTCGAAGGAACCGTCGACGACGTCTATCTTCTCATCGAGACCCTGCTCACGGTTCATCTTCCTGTTGCGCTCATTCTCAACGGTACTTAAATTAAGTGCGGTTACATGCGCACCTGTTGTTTTTGCGATATACCGGGCCGCTCCGCCGAAACCGGAACCGATATCAAGTACCCGTGTGTTTTCGTTTATTTCTGGCAGCGTCTCTATCATTTTCTGAACCGTTTTTCTGCTGGCATCATAGACGGTATCGCCGTCCTCATAGAGGCCGATATGTATGTCTTCACCACCCCAGATGGTAAAGTAAAACGTATCCGCATCGGTACTGTCGTAATATGTTTTCGCGATTTCTACTACTTCTGACATGTTTCCTCCTCATCCGTTTCACGATATTGTTTTTCAGCAACATGAATAAAGAAATCCGGTTCGCTTTCCTTAAATGTCTGCTGAAAGTCTCCATAGCTCTCGATTTTCTGAAAACCAACCTCGCAGAGCAGTCTTCTCAGATACTCCTTCCGTATCGGACACATGTTAAGATGGTATTTGGTCCTGTCCGGAAACT
Source organism: uncultured Leptospirales bacterium (assembly GCA_964484915.1). Classification (GTDB taxonomy): domain Bacteria; phylum Spirochaetota; class UBA4802; order UBA4802; family JAFGJZ01; genus CAZAHA01. The sequence goes on along the minus strand of CAZAHA010000012.1, from coordinate 19,199 downwards.
CATACACAAACCGCGCAAGGCCGTCGTCCATATACTCCGGTTCGCAGCGGACATTGTTGCCGCAGTAATAATAGGTATGCTTGCTTGAAAAACCGTCATCAAGGATTGAATCATAATTCCGCTGATCAATTATCAGAATACCGTCATGTTTGAGCATCGCATAGTACTCGGCCAGAGACTTACGACGGTCCCGTTCTTTAAAGAGATGAGTGAATGAATTTCCGAGGCATATTATTGCATCATACTCGCCGTGAACATCACGGTTCAGAAAACGCCAGTCCGCCTGAACCGTACGCAGGATATAACCGTGACGGACCCCGTTTTCAAACGCCTTCGCCAACATCGCCGGTGAACCGTCCGCGCTGACTACCTCAAATCCTGCCTTCAGGAGACGGATCGAGTGAAAACCTGTTCCGGTTGAGACATCGAGCACCTTTTTACATCCGTATCGCCGGAGTGTCTCGATAAAAAAATCACCTTCGCTCTTTTCACGACTCTCCCAGTCGATAAGATCGTCCCACTTCTGGACAAATTCCATGACATATTCGTCACGGTAGTGTTCGGTTTTTCTGACTTCCGTTGGCTTTTCACCGAAACACTGTTTCCTCTTCTCAAGAATCTCGTTTCCCATATATCCTCCATATTATTTGTAACTACCCGTACGTCTTTATGTTTACAGTACTACCGCTTTTCCAACAGGGGCGGTATCATTCCGTCATACTGAAACCACAGCGAAACGGCATGATATGTAATTCGATAAATCACGAGAGAGCTGTCAAACAGTTTTATATGTCTTTACATTAATTAATATTGTAATTTACGCATATTTTATAACATCTTTATAGTAATTGCATTTCATGCATACATTTATATTACCACATCAAGATATCCTGATACAGGTATCAGATTAATGGCACTTCACGGTTCAGCCCGCTTCCCTGAGAACGGCAGAATTGATTATTCGATGAAAGATTGAACTTTCGGCGCGGTAACGTCTGTTTCGAGACGCTGTTTAACGATCCTACGAAAAGAAATATGCAGATACCGATACAGCTTCCTGCCGGAAGCGGATAGTTGCCGGTAAGATCAGAGGAAAGCCCAAAGAAAAACGGGCAGATCGCGCCGAAGAAGACAAGACAGAATATGTTGCATCCCGCGATAGAACCAAGGCGTGTACGTCCAAAAATCCGCGGAAACACAAACCAGCGCCACAGTCGTGTCTCCAGCAAATGAAAAGTCCGAGTAGACCGTATCGGCAACAACCGTACGCTTACTCATATACCACAGCATACCGCCCAAAACGGCAGTGCTGACTGCGGTACCCGTACTATTCGATATAATGCCCGAAAAAGGCTACCAGGAAGGAGTTCGGAAAAGTTCCGACCACGAACGCCGCACGTATCTCAACACGCCGGATGGTACGATTGCGTATAAGAAAGTCCGTAAAGACCGATACACCGACTGTCTGGCCCGGCCCGTTGGAGACGAGTCCCTGCGTTGAACACAGAACGATCATGTGCCCGTAAAAGTACGGCCACTTTGCCGGATCGAACGGGTTTCATCAAGAAGCATGCACTTTTCCGGGCCGATACCACTTAGTAATGCGGCGGCCGTTCATCGCTGCGGATATCTATATACTGTGACACCGCCTGTTCCATGGAAGCAAGCTTCAGCTTGAGATTCCCGATTACCCTGTCCTTTTCTATGACGGTAGCGTTGAGAGCCTGAAACGCATCTTCAAGATATGTATACCTGATTTCCAGCTGTGAAAGCCGTTCTTCAACACTTATCATCCTTCCCTTCGCATTCTTCATTTTCTGTAGTATGTCCGCCCTCTTTTGTCAGCGTATCATACAGGATTGCCTGTACCTGATCGGAAAACTGGTTAATATGTTTCTTGGAAAACCTTGCCGTATCCAGTGGAGGATGAACGATTATTTTTACTCTTCCCGGCCAAAATTTATACGTACCCCTCGGCATGATACGGTCGGTACCGATTATCGCCACTGGAAGGACCGGGAGACCGACATCGAGTGCAAAGTGAAACGCTCCCTTCTTGAAACGTCCAAGCACAGTGTCATTGACCCTGGTTCCTTCCGGAAAGAATGCAACGGAAGTGCCTTTTCGTATCAACTTCCGGGCCCTGTTGATGCTTTCCATGGCCTTCCGCGTGTTTCTTCTGTCGATGGGAATATTGCCCAGAATGACGCTGGACTGTCCAAAAAACGGAATCCGGGTCAGTTCCTTTTTCATCACCCATCTGATATCCATTCCGAGCGCAGCATAGATAACCACAATATCCATATAGCTCCTGTGGTTGAGTACGACAACATACGACTTTTTATTGTCTATATTTTCCGCGCCTTCGAGCGCGACTCTAATCGGTATCAGAAGGCACAGGAGTTTCGCGTATAAGTGTGGATAAACATTCGCGACCCTCTTTCCAAAGACGAGCGAAATCACCAACACAACCGGTGTCAAAATTACACTTCCCACAAAAAAGGCAAAGTAGAGAAAAAGCCTGTACACGTTATAGATAAATTCCATTCACTTTTCCTGTACTGACAGTTCTTTCATCGCCACATTCCCAAACGGTAATCAAACCGGATATCGCTGTGTCTTCCCGTTCCCGATGGTACTGTAAAAGATTACACGCTCATTGTTCAATTACATTTTATTCTTCCACCACCCCGACCCTGTACATATCCGGCACCGTTCATGATTTCAAATATCTGCTTGACTTTTAGAGACGCAATTTCTTGTTTAAGAAACACACCCAAGCGCCGCACTGTCATCCAAATCCACGGACTGCCGTGATGGGACCTTTTATTATGCCGTTTTCTGTTATAACCATGAACGGCGCAAGGAGAGACTTATGAGCAACAGACCGTATACATTTACAGAGATCGAATCCAAATGGAAAAACCGCTGGGATATGGAAAACGAGTTCCGTGTTACGGAAGATTTGTCAGTGCCAAAAGAGAAACGCCTCTATGTTCTGGACATGTTTCCCTATCCGTCGGGCTCCGGCCTGCACGTCGGACATCCAGAAGGCTATACGGCAACCGACATCTATACTCGATTCAAGCGCATGAACGGATACAATGTGCTTCATCCCATGGGATTTGACTCGTTCGGCCTGCCGGCAGAAAACTACGCCATACAGACCGGGACGCATCCCGCAATAACGACCCGTGCAAACATAGAAAACTTCAGAAAACAGATAAAAAACTTTGGCTTTGCATACGACTGGAACCGCGAAATCAGCACCTGCGAACCAGACTACTATAAATGGACACAGTGGATCTTTCTGCAGCTTTACAAAAAAGGGCTCGCATATGAGAGCGACATGCCGATCAACTGGTGTCCGCAGTGCCATACCGGCCTCGCAAACGAGGAAGTAAAGGAAGGCGAATGCGACAGGTGCGGCACAGTTATCGAACGCCGACGTATCCGTCAGTGGGTACTCAAAATAACAGAATACGCGGACCGTCTGCTGGAGGACCTTTCCCTTCTGGACTGGAACGAATCCATAAAGGCGATGCAGGAAAACTGGATCGGGAGAAGCGAGGGCGCTGAAGTCGACTTTACGGTTGCATCAACAGGCGACGTTCTGACAGCCTATACGACGCGTCCGGATACACTCTTCGGGGCAACCTACATGGTCATCGCACCTGAACATCCGATCGCACGAAAGATAACCACAGATGAAAACAAAGCACATGTCGAACGCTACATCGCCGAGGCTGCGGCAAAGTCTGACCTGCAGCGTATGGAACTTGAAAAGGAGAAGACAGGTGTCTTCACCGGTTCCTATGCTGTTAACCCGGTAAACAACGAGCATATACCCATCTGGATATCCGATTACGTGCTGATAAGCTACGGAACGGGCGCCATCATGGCCGTACCTGCACATGACACACGGGACTTTCAGTTTGCCACACAATTTGGTCTGCCGATCATACAGGTCGTCAGCCGCGACGGGTCCGAACATGAGCTCGTTGAGGCCTTTACCGAGCCTGGCTTGGCCGTAAACTCCGGAAAGTTTACCGGCATGGCAACGGAAGCATTCAAAACAGCAATTACCTCGTGGCTCGAAGAACAGGGAAAGGGCAAGAAGGCGGTTAATTACAAGCTTCGTGACTGGATTTTTTCCCGTCAGCGCTACTGGGGTGAGCCCATTCCCCTCGTTCACTGTGAATCATGCGGCACCGTACCGCTTGACGAGAAGGACCTTCCCCTGACGCTTCCCGAGGTAGAGACATACAAGCCGACCGGAACGGGAGAATCACCGCTTGCCGCTATTGAGGACTGGGTCAACACGACATGTCCGCAGTGCAAAGGAGCGGCCAGGCGGGAAACGAATACGATGCCGCAATGGGCCGGAAGCTGCTGGTATTATCTGCGTTACATGGACCCGAAAAACGATGAAACACTGGTAGATCAGGACAAACTGGCATACTGGGGGCCGGTTGACCTCTATGTCGGCGGCGCAGAGCATGCGGTGCTCCACCTTCTGTATGCCCGCTTCTGGCACAAGGTGCTTATGGATATCGGCATCGTCGATTTTCCAGAACCGTTTATAAAACTTCGAAATCAGGGCATGATCCTGGGCGAAAACAACGAGAAGATGTCAAAGTCACGCGGAAACGTCATCAATCCGGACGATGTTATTGCCGAACACGGCGCGGACACCCTCAGGATGTATGAGATGTTCATGGGTCCCCTCGCAGCGGACAAGCCGTGGAACACCAGCAGCATATTCGGCGTCCGCCGGTTTATTGAAAAGGTATGGCGTCTGTTCGATAAACTTTCCGACGACGCCCCGGCGGATGAAACAACTGACCGCCTGCTCCACAAAACGGTCAAGATCGTAACACAGAAACTTGAGAACCTCGAATTCAATACGGCCATCAGCCAGCTCATGATCCTGACAAACGAACTGCAGAAATGCGCTGCCGTTCAACCGGACGCGTACAGGGTACTCATCCGGCTGCTCCATCCGTTTGCGCCGTTTATCACCCAGGAGCTGTGGGAGATGTGCGGAGAGTCTTCATCGCTGCTGAAAACCCAGTGGCCGGATTTCGATCCGGAGAAGGCCGCAGACGAAGTCATTACCGTTGTTTTTCAGGTCAACGGCAAGGTCCGGGACAAGGCAGAGATGACCGTTGGTGTCTCCAAAGACGATATGCTGGAGGCGGCAAAACGGTCCGAAAAGGTGAACAAACACCTGCAGGACAAAACTATCGTCAAGGAAATCGTCGTACCCGGCAAGCTGGTCAACATAGTTGTGAAGTAGTACAGTAATTCCGGTCCGCATATTTATCACATGAACGGGCCGGGATACCGTATGGATCCATCAACTATAAAGATTTCCGGTTCATCTAAATTATTTGTTTATGTCTCGTTAAAAATGCTTGTCTTATCCATCGATTTCTTCACAATTGTCTATCATATTCACCTAACATTTACTCTGTGTTTACCGACAATCAATATATAAAGTAAAATTCCATTGACAAATATTATGTCACATCAATACTCAAAAAAAAAGCATTCAGGGTTACATCCATGAAAACAAAACGCATACCAACCGAAGTATACTCACGCGTTGTCGGCTACTACCGTCCGGTTAATCAATGGAATAAGGGAAAAAAAGCCGAGTTTGAGGACAGAAAGGAGTATGACGTACATTCACTGTCGTCAATAAATCAACACAAGGCTCTTGCTGTTTAAATACTATTATATAAATTGTACCTATCTTGTACCGCTTTTGTCGCCTTTCTAAACGCACGATCTATTTTCATCCCTCCGCCTGCATGACAGGCAACAAGAGTGGAAAGCATGCATCCCGTACCATGGCTATACTTATACTGACGCCTTTTGCTGCGAGTATAATGAATTGATCTATCGACAACGGCTTCCGTAATCGTCGCACCGTCAAAATGACCGCCCTTGATACAGTAGACGGTATTGGAATCCCGCGCAGCATGTACATGTTCGGCCGCTTCAATCACCGTGTTAAAAGCTCTGCCGTACATACGTTCAAGTTCGGTCCTGTTCGGAGTCACCACCGCGACATGACGCACCAGATCGTCCGTGAAACAACGGACCATTTCTTCCGTATAAAACGGAGCTCCACCGCTCGGCCCAAACACCGGATCAGCCACGATGACTGTATTCTTCAGTGATCTGCAGTATCGAATGACCGCTTCAAGCTGATCCATGGAAAAAAGCGCCCCTATTTTCACCGCAGCAAGAGGATAGTGAGCGGACAGATCAAGCTGACGTTCAAACAGTTTGACCGGAGATGGAAACGTTTCCACAACGCCGGTGAAGCCCTGCGCAGTAATGCCCGTTACCGATGATATTATCCAGTATCCGCATTCATGGGCGGTACGAATGTCCTGCTGCAAACCCGCTCCGCCACTTGAATCGGTTGCAGAAATCACATGTATATACTTCATCTACTGTCTGAGCGCGCAGAGAGCGCCGCACATACTGCAGTATTCCTTTTCTGCGCTGTCCGACTCTTTCTTCCGCTTTCTTGCTGTCTCGGGATCGATAGCCAGTTCAAACATATGTTCCCATTCAAGGTTCCGTCGGTGCACCGACATCTTCCTGTTTCTCTCGAGTGCCGAGGGTATACCCTTGGCGATATCTCCCGCATGCGCAGCGATCATCGACGCGATGACCCCGTTTTTCACATCATCACAGTCTGGAAGACAAAGATGCTCAGCCGGCGTCACATAGCAGAGGAAATCGGCTCCATACGATGCCGCAAGCGCGCCGCCGATCGCTCCGGTAATGTGGTCATATCCCGGCGCGATGTCGCACACGAGCGGACCGAGTACATAAAACGGCGCCCCGCCGCACAGTTTCTTCTGTATCTCCACGTTAAACCGTATATCATGGATCGGCACATGACCCGGGCCTTCAACCATCACCTGCACGCCGCGCTCCCTGCAGCGGTACACCAGACGTCCAAGCGTTTCCAGTTCACCCAGTTGAAACTGATCGGATGCGTCCGCGATCCCTCCGGGCCGCATCCCGTCACCGAGGCTTATCGTCATATCATAGTCAAACGCAATATCCAGCAGGCGGTCAAAATGCTCGTAGAATGGATTGTCGTTGCCGGTTTCCATCATCCAGCGTCGGGTGAGGGAACCGCCCCTGCTCACGATACCCGCCGTACGCGTCGCGGGATCATACCATTCGGCAAGGTCCCGGTTGACGCCGCAGTGTACCGTTACAAAATCCACCCCTTCCTTCGCCTGCTGTTCAAGTGCCGCAAAGAAATCTTCTGCCGTAATGTCCCGTATCTGCTTACCGTCACGGACCGATTCTGCGAAGATCGCATACAGAGGGACCGTGCCGACCATGACGGTGCTTTGTTTTAAGACCGTTCTTCTGACAAGCGTCAGGTCCCCGCCGGTGGAGAGGTCCATGATGCTGTGCGCACCGGCATCCACCGCTGTCTTCAGTTTTTCGATCTCTTTGTCAATGTTGTACGATTCCGGAGATGTTCCGATGTTCGCGTTTACCTTGGTGGTCAGCCCCTCGCCGATACCCACGGCCGGAAAATCCCTTAACCTGTTTTTGGGGATGACTACCGTTCCCTCGGCTATTTTCTGTGCGATGACCTCCGGCGAGTACCCTTCCGTTTGGGCGACCGTCTTGATTTCCGGCGTAATGTTGCCCTTTCGGGCTTCACTTAACTGTGTCATGTTCCCTTACCTTCTCCGCAAAGAAGCGGATCTCATCTTCATAGCGCGAAGATCTGCACAGTGCGCTGATCATCGCGATGTTTTTCGCTCCCGCGTCCAGTACATCATCAATATTGGTGCGGTTGATACCGCCGATAACCACAACCGGAACCGGCGATCTTTCCACGACCTGCCTGATATGTGTAAGCCCGACTGCGGGATCGGGCCGCTTTTTCGCATATGTCGGAAAGACGGGGCCAAAGCCGATATAGTCAGGAGCGCACCTGTTCGCATCACAGGCCTGGCGCACCGAGTGGGTTGAGAGGCCGAGTATGTGCGATTCGTCCCCCGCTATCGACCGCAGATCTGAAACGGGAATATCGTCCTGTCCCACATGCGTACCGTCGGCTCCGCACAGCATCGCAATGTCGATACGGTCATTCATGATAAACCGTGTAGATGAGCCCTTGACGATACCGGCTATGTTTTTTGCCTTTTCCAGCAGCATACGGTCGTCCATCTCCTTCTCGCGGAGCTGTACCATGAGTATCCCGTTTGCAACACACGCTTCGACTATACGCTCATGCGGCACAACCGGATCTGTTATGATTACGTACAGACCGAAGTCGTTCATCCAATCGATTCCCCGATCAGGGATGCCACTTTCTTGCCGGACAGAAGCATTCCGCCGAAGATCGGTCCCATACGGCAATCGCCGCTTACACCATTTGCGGACATTCCGGATACGAAAAGCCCCGGATATACTTCCTTGGTGTTTTCGACGGTCTTTCGTTCGCCTTCCTCTACAGCAAGGGAACACTCTCCCACGACGCCGCCCGTCCGCGTATCAAGGGTGACGCCGTTCTTTCTGGAAAGCGTCTGTGCTATTTCACACGGGTGGCCGGTACTGTCCAGTACCGCCTTCGCACGAACTACCAGCGGGTCAACGTGCATACCCATCTTCACAACGGGGGTCCAGTTAATAACGATACCGTTTACACGCCGGGTTTCGCTTTGAAGAACGACGTCCTCAACATGGATGCCGTTAAAGATGACCGCCCCAGACTTCCGGCAGTGATAGATCAGAGCCGAAGTAGCCTCGACGCTGTCTGCGACGTAGTTGTTCTCGTCGTATTTTTCTGATGATATGCCGAACTCTTCGAGTACAGGAAGTGCCTCTTTCTGGACCATTATCTCGTTGCAGAGCATCGCTCCGCCCCACATGCCGCCTCCTGGCGCAAGCTTCGCCTCATAGAGGGCAACCTGTTTACCGGCACGGGCAAGGTATGCTGCGGCGACAAGGCCTGAGGGCCCTCCGCCAACGATTGCCACATCAATATCAAGATTCCGGTCGAGTTTTGAAAAGAATGAGCGGGTGATCCCGCGTGATACGGTAACTTCCATAAAAAAATCCTCCTGTGGTTACTGGAGGATAATGCGGTTACGAAGAAAGAGTTGTATGTCTTTCCCTTCGCTGGCATTATCCAGATCAGGTTATACGGGTATGATCTCAGCCCTTGAACAGGCACCCCGAAACATTAACTATTATTTAGTGCTGCTTCTTTTTGTCAAGCACATCGATAACGGCGCTGAAGAACTCATCAAACAGATACCGTGAATCATTCGGTCCCGGACTTGACTCCGGATGATGCTGAACCGAAAAGACCGGTTTATGCTTCATCCTCAGCCCTTCAACCGTCTTGTCGTTAAGATTGATGTGTGTAATCTCAAGGTCGTCCCTGTCCTTCAGAGAATCATAGTCCACGGCAAAACCGTGATTCTGCGATGTTATCTCAACCTTTTTGCTCTTCATGTTCATGACCGGTTGATTACCACCGCGGTGACCAAACTTGAGCTTGTATGTCTTTCCGCCCAGAGCAAGCGCCAGGATCTGATGTCCAAGACAGATACCGAAACACGGTTTTCCCGTCTCGATTATTTTCTTTACCAGTTCCACACCATCTTTTACCGCATCGGGATCACCAGGCCCGTTCGACAGAAAATATCCGTCGGCATCTCTGATTGTATCAAACGGTACGTCTCCCGGATAAACGGTAACCGAAAAGCCGCAGCGTTCCAGCAGGCGGAGTATGTTTGTCTTTATTCCAAAGTCGATCGCTGCGATATGGGGCCTGTTCTCGCTCATCGCAAAGACATATGACGCTTTTGTAGAGACCGCTGATGTCAGGTCACAGCCGCTCATAAGCGGATGCTGCCGAAGACGGTCGAGCGCGCCTTCCTTGTTAAAGAAGATGCCGCCGCGCAGGGCACCCTTGTCCCTGATGTGGATCGTCAGTTTTCGGGTGTCTATTCCCTCAAGCGCCGGTATCCTGTTCTCCTTCAGGTATTCCGCAAGGCTCTGCTCTGCACGGTAATTGGAATGATACTTGCAGTACTCCTTTACCACGAATCCGGCTGCCTGTACCTTTTTCGATTCCACGTCATCGGCGTTCACACCGTAGTTCCCGATCATCGGATAGGTCATCGTGACAATCTGTCCAGAATATGAGGGATCAGTGAGTATCTCCTGGTACCCGGACATCGATGTATTGAACACTATTTCTCCAAGCGAGTCGCCTTCATACCCAAAGCTTTCGCCCTCCATCTCAAAACCGTCTTCCAAAATCAAATGTGCTATCATATCGTCCGTCCGTTGTTGTACTTTTCCTGCAGCCTGATATTGTGTTGCTTTTCAAACCCGTTTGTCGTTGCAGTACCGTGGCCCTGGTACACTTCACCACTATCTTCAAGCCGCTCCAGTAGCTCCCCCTGTCGACTTCCCTGTACCTCATCTTGCGACGTGCCTCCCAGCAGATCGGTCCTGCCGACCGTATAGTTAAAGAGTGTATCGCCTGAAAAGAGCATCGTATCAATCAGATAACACAGGGAACCGGATGAATGTCCGCCTATCCGTATACACTCGATCCCTGTTTGCAGAAGATCCAATACGTCTCCGTCCTCGACAATGCGGTCAACCGTGAACGGATCCGGCTCTTTCATCATCAGGTATCTGGACTGAAATGCAAGGTCCCTCGTCATCGCCACATCGTCTGCATGCATCATAACAGGAGCACCTGTTCTTTTCTTGATCTCCGCTGCACCAGCGACATGATCCAGGTGACCGTGAGTTAGTAATATCGCCTCTATACGTAATCCTGTCTCATCAAGCAATTCAATCAACTCGGATAACGCACTGCCCGGATCGATGATGACGCCGGCGGTATCTTCGCTTACAAGATATGTATTAACCCGCAGGGGCCCATTTTCATATGCTGTGACGCTTAGTCCGCTATTCATAAGGAAACCTTTTCACAAATTACCGTAAAATCATTAATCAGATAATCGTCAATAATTTCTATGGAACGAAGCGGAAACATGCGTAAATAATCCTCAATCTCGCCCCTTGAAAAATAGTGATACGTATCTTCTTTATCCGTCGACCTGTCGCTCAAAAGATTAAAAACGATGGTCTGTCTGGTTATAGCATAGAATATTTCAAACATCTGCCTGAAAAATGCGTAGTTGCTTCCGAATTTCAGGTTAAACACACCCGAACTGTACAATACATCGAAATTATTGGAATGAAAGTACGTCGGATCCTCTAAAATGTCAACGATGTGGAATTCCGTTCCTGGATAGAGCCGAGAAGCCTTTTCGATCAGCTTGTAGGAAATATCGACCCCCGTATACTCAACGCCGTCCAGGCCCTTTTCACGGAGATATCCCAGAAGGTCGCCCATGCCGCAGCCGAAATCTACCAGTTTCCTGTCTGCAAGAGGCACATGGTCAAGGAGGATATCAAAACGGACGCGCTGTGATTCACGATTCTCCCAACCGAGTATTCTGTGATGTTCGCGAGCTGACTGAAGATTTTTTTCATAGTACGAACGTATGTATGACGACTGTCCATCATGGCTGTTTTTCATCATCTTTCCGGTTGATTACGACAAAGACATCCTCTTCGTTTTCCAGCGGGAGAAACCCCTGATCTGTCATGCTGTTGTAAATAAGAAGACAGACCCAGGCATCGGTTGCCGCATACCGCATCTGCTGTTGTGTCAGATCGCTTCTTTCCCAGTTAGACTTCTGGGCAGATTTTGAAATCCGTATATTCAGGAAAAAGGCTGAAAGGGCGCGTACACCCCGCTGGTGAAACTTGTGATAATGTGCAACCTTCTCAAGATCTGCGAATCCCTCACAGGTAAGCGAAAGTTTCTTCTCAAGCTCAACGAGTTCATCCTTAATTCCCAGTCCGACCTTTATGATTTCCTTATTTGAAAAGACCGGACTGAAATCCGGTATTGTCTGCATCTTGTTCAGTCTAAAAAGGAAGGCCGTATCCAATGTGGCAAGCTGTATCAGCGATATGGGATGATGCTCACCTTTGCGGAATGAGGGCTTTGATTCGGTGTCAAAACCGATTGTCTTTCTGGTGCAAAGATACTGAATCGCGCTTTGCGCCGAGTCTGTATCCTCGATGACAACAACGCTGCCCTCAAAGCATCCCAGTTCACATTCGTTGATTTCATCTTTCGATATCGTATATTGATATTCTTCCATTTGACCGTCCATAGCATAATATGGAAGCTGGCTTCTTGTCATGTCCTTTGCGTTGTGATCCTCATGCCGGAGCATACGCCCTGAGCAAATGCATGACACGCACATATTGCCAGTGCGTCGGCAGCATCGTCCGGCTGCGGAATATCCCGCAGCTTAAAGATCGTCTTGACCATATTTTGCATCTGCTTCTTGTCTGCCCGTCCGTAACCGGTCACCGCTCGTTTTATCTGTGACGGTGAATACTCCGTGTACAGCAGGATGTGCTGATGAAAAACAAGCAGAACAACACCAAGCGCATTGGCAACCTGAAGGGCGGTCGTTGTGTTTCGTGAAAAAAACAGTTTCTCTACCGCAGCGCTGTCCGGACGATACTCGGTTATGATCGCGTTCAATTCCGTGTAAATAACAAACATACGTTCATCTATCGTCATTTCGGGAGGTGTTTCAAGTGTGCCGTAGTCAATCAGCCTGTTTATTCCATCAGTTACCGCCCAGCCGAGCCGACCGTATCCGGGATCGAGACCCAGTACCCTCATCTTATGCCTGAAGCTTTTCCATTATTTCATCCGGAATATCATAGTTTCCGTACACATTCTGTATATCATCATGATCTTCGAGAAGTTCAACCAGCCTCATACACTGTTCAGCCTTCTTCTCATCAAGGCTGACGGTTGTCTGCGGCACATAGGTTATTTCGTTTTCAATCGTCTCAAAACCCTTGTTTGTAATGATACTCGAGATATCGTCAAAACTGTCCGGCGTTGACGTCACTGTCAGGGAACCGTCATCGTTCTTCTCGATCTCCTCAATATCAAAATCTATCAACAGTTCAATGAGTTCATCTTCCGATGTCTGGTCAGAAGCTACCGTGATGACGCCCTTCTTGTCGAACATATACGAGACGCAGCCGGCTTCGCCGAGGTTGCCCCCATTCTTGCCAAAAAGAGTTCGTATTTCCGGGTGTGTCCTGTTTTTATTGTCAGTAATTGCGTCAACCATGATCGCGACTCCGCCCGGGCCATATCCCTCGTAGCGAACCTCTTCGTACACGACGCCTTCCATCTTGCCTGAAGCCTTTAATATCGCCCGCTCAATATTATCCTGGGGCATATTGTTCTGACGTGCCTTGTTTATTGCAATACGAAGGCGTGGATTTGCTTCCGGATCCGGACCGCCACCGTTTTTAACCGCTACAGTAATCTCACGATTGAGTTTTGTAAAAATTGCACCCCGCTTTGCGTCTAAGGCGCCTTTTTTACGTTTGATTGTTGACCATTTACTGTGTCCAGACATATACAATCTCCGAATTGTCATTCTACAAACTAAGATTCAGTACCCGCGTTTTATTTTCAACCGAATTTTTTTTATCCGATCACGGGCCTGGTTTGCCTTATAGTTCACGCGGATCGATTCCTCATAGTACCGAAGAGACATGTCATACTGTTCCAGCTTCTCGTAGCATTCGGCGAGGTTCCACCTGCGCAGTCCCGGACTAAACTTGCTGTACTCGTAATCGAGTTCCTCTTTTTCCTGTTTCAGCCGTTCAAGCTCCTGGCTCTGAAACTGATATTCGTTATATTTTACATAATCGTTCTCTTTCAGCAGATCACGTTTGAGTTCATCCAGTTCCTGTTCAAGCTTTTCAATCTGAGCCTTCTTTTCGTCTATCCGTTGCTGAAATATTTCCTCTATTTCAACTGCTGCCTGGTATGAATCTACCGCCTCCGCATAGCGCAGCCGTTTTTTGTGAATATCGGCAATATATTCATGACATTGAGACCGTTTGATATGCTCGTCATCATCAAGATGCTGCAGGGCACGATTAAAGCTCTGCATGGCAAGATCGAAATGGCCGGTACGTGTATAGGCAATATCGCCAAGCGCAAAGTAAATCTCGCCGTCATCGTCATTCTTTTCAAGATACCGCTGGTAATAATCCTGCGCACGCAGAAATTTTCCCGTATCAATATAGAGTCCCGCCAGCATCAGATAGACCTTGTCGTCGATTTCATCGTCGTCAATTAACGCGATATATTGTTCCAGATGATAGATCGACTTCTGGCGGTACCGTGTTTTGTACAGTTGGGTACCAAGTTCCTTTGAGTATGACGGTTTTTGGGGATTCAGGTTAAACGCTATTTCAAGAGCATTATGATATGCCCGCTTCTTTTCCATAAGTTTGTACGTTTGCGAAAGCTCATAAAATACACGGTCGTCCACATTATACTCCAGCTTCTTGTACCGAAGGGAGTCCTGCAGATGTGATACGGATTTTACATACTCGCCAAGTTCACGGTATGCGATACCTGCCTGAAAATGCAGTTCATGCAACTCTGTGCTCTCCTCAAGATAAAAGTTTTCGAGCACCCTGTCTTTGAACAGGCGGTTTACGTCGATGTCCTCTTCAATCGTGGCAAAGCTGATATAACTGGACGGAATCTTCTTCCGTCTTACACGGCCGCTGTTTATCTCATCAATAGCAGCGTTGAGAAGCTCAACCGCATCGCGGTATTCACCGTCCTCCATATGCTGCTGGTATGTTTTATCACCGTCTTCAAGGGAAGTCTGAGTATACAGGGGGGGGTGAATGATGAAGAAAATAGCTGTTATCAGAATTGCTTTCATAATAACAGTATCGGTAAGTCGGATACCAACCTATATTTTCCGTAGATGTACAATCCGCTTCTGTATCTTCGGAGCGCCTTCCGGATTGTACTTGTCCTGGACCTTTTCGATCTCATTATCCAGAAGATCAAGAATCACCGCCTCGGATTTGTTCAGGACATCGATCAGCAGCAGCTTCTCATCATCGGTGAAATCCTTGAGAAGATATCTGTTCATATCCTCTCCCTCTTCCGGCGAACCAACACCGATCCTGACCTTTGCAAATTTATCAGATTTCAGGTCCCGTTTCATGGAGAGAACACCTTCGTGTGATACATTTGACATCCTGTAGTCAACACGGAGATCTCCCAGAGGAAGTGAGGAATCCTCGAATACGCAGATAATGTCTTTTACATTGATTCGGAGAAACGATGCAATGTACAGAACAGACTCTCCAATAAGGTTAACGAATGTTTGCGGCTTTAAAAGCACAACATCCTGATCATTGATCTTGCCGCGCCCAATAATCGACTTTTTCTTTTTTATGCGAACATCGATATTTGCATTATTTGCAAGAATTTCGATAACCTTAAAACCGATATTTTGCCTATTATTTACATGCTTATCGCCTGGATTTCCAAATCCAACTATTAACTTCAAAGAACAACTCCCGCAGATATATATTACGCCGCCCTTTAGAAGGGCGGTTTAATACGGTTCGAGATTATACGCTTTCACCGGTTTCTATAGTTTCTTCCTCGCCCTCAGCTTCAGCTTCGGCTAACCGGATTGGTACCACATGGGCAAGGATATGATCATTATCATAATTAAAACTCATCGACTTCGGTGCATCAATGTCGCCAACCTTAACGGAATCATGAATTTCCAGTTTGGATATATCAATAACAAGTTTTTCCGGAAGATCCTTTGGAAGAACCTCAACCGCAAGTTCACGCTCTATCGGTTCAAACGCCCCGCCTTTCTTTACGCCAATCGGTGATCCGACATATTCCAGAGAAACGGTTGTATGTATCTTCTCTCCGGCAGTAATCTTGAAAAGGTCCAGATGTTCAACAAAATCATTGATCGGATTACGATGATAGTCTTTTACAAAAACTTCACAATCATCAAGACCTTCGACTGCAAGCTTCAGAATAATACTTTCGGAGATATGCCCTTTGAATATTCTTCCAAAGCTTTTCGCGTTTACGGCTATTGTCTGCGATTCTCCATGAGAATAAAGAACAGCTGGTATCATACCGTTAGCACGAAGCCTCCGGCAGTTATTCTTACCTGTTTCGATCCTTTTTACAGCTTCCAGTGTTTGAGAAACCATTTTTTCCTCACATATCCTATACAAAAAGATTACTGACCGATTCTCCCGAGTAAATTCTCTTAATCGCTTCGGAGAAGAGCGGTGCCGTTTTCAGTACTGTCATGTTGTCCAACATCTTCTCATTGGCTATCGGTATCGTATCAGAAAATATTATTTCTTTATAATTCGCATTTTTAAGTTTGGTGCATGCGTCTCCCGACAGAACGGGGTGTGTTGCCAGACAGTAGACATCCCGTGCGCCATTTTCACGGAGTGCTTCCGCAGCGCCTGTTATTGATCCGGCAGTGTCAATTATATCATCAACAAGTATACAATTTTTATCCTGTACTTCACCGATAACGTTCATTATCTGGCTTACATTCGCTTTCGGCCGGCGTTTGTCTATGATAGCTATGTTGCACTGCAGGTATTTCGCCAAATACCGCGCCCGGTCGGTCCCACCGGTGTCCGGTGAAACTATCAATAGATCCTTTATTTTCATAGAATTTATATACTCTATCGCAATAGGCGTCAGAAAAAGATTGTCAACCGGCACGTCAAAAAACCCCTGTATCTGATCAGCATGCAGATCCATGGCAAGTATACGGTTTATTCCTGCAGTCTGCAGCATGTTTGCGACAACCTTAGCAGATATTGGTACACGCGGCTCTGCTTTTCGATCCTGACGCGAATATCCAAAATAGGGAATAACGGCCGTTATTGTACGGGCGGACGCACGCTTGGCTGCGTCGATCATTAGCAACAGCTCCATCAGATTATCGTTGGCCGGATAACAGGTAGATTGTATAACAAAGACATCACAGCTTCTTACGCTTTCACCGATCTTTACCTGTATTTCACCATCCATAAACTTCCTGCATTCACTTTCTGTAACAGGTATGCCAAGCCGCTTGGCGATGTTGTCAACAAGATCCGGATTTGAATTACATCCAATTATTTTCAGCTGATTTTTTTTCCTGTCAGAATTATATACCATTCTAAAACATCTCCGATGCTTTTTCCAGCTCGTCCCGGGTATTAATACCCATGCCTTCACGGTTATCATGCAGACAGACCGATGAAAACCTGTATCCGCATTTATTTATATATGACACGGTATCAGGAAGATAATACTCATTCTGTGCATTATCCGTATCAACATGCCTGAGCGCCTCAAACAGCATTGTGGAATCAAAGACATATGTACCCGTATTAACTTCCTTGATCTTTTTTACTTCAGCGTCAGCATCCTTTTCCTCAACAATGCCTATAACATATCCATTGCTGTTTTTAATAATCCGTCCATACCCGGTTGGATTATCATATGTCGCGGTTAGGACGGAACCCTTTACGCTGCCGGATTTGGAGACTTCATTTATCAACATACCGAAACTACTGCTTGAAATAAACGGCGCATCTCCGCATGCAACAATAACATTGCCGGTATAGTCACGCAGCAACGGCTCGGCCTGCAAAACTGCATGCCCGGTTCCTAGCTGTTCATGCTGCATAACGTAGGATACCGATGTTCCGAGAACATCCCGGACGATCTCCGCCTTGTATCCAACAACACAGATGATCTCATCGACTCCGGCGCTTCTCAGGTTCTCTACAACATGCAATACAAGTGGTTTACCCTGAATAGCATGAACTACTTTTGGCAAATCCGATTTCATTCTGACGCCTTTACCGGCAGCCAGTACAACAGCCTTCATATTTATCCCAATCAGTTTACTTATCTGAGGCGCCAGGATTCGAACCTGGGAATGCCGGGACCAAAACCCGGTGCCTTGCCGCTTGGCGACGCCTCAATATATTAACTTTGTCAGTATCGCACCGTACTGTTTTGCAAATTCGTTATACGCTTGGCGGCATGAATCATCATCATTAAACAAGGCAAAAAGCGCTGATCCAGATCCCGTCATCATACAAAATTCAGGATTGTACTCAATGATCTGCTCCTTGATTCTCCCTATTTCCGGATAATCGGCAAACACAACATTTTCGAAATCATTAAAGAACATGCTGAAATCATTTTGTTTCATACGCTTGCGTATCTCAGATCTACGATATACGACACACTCTCTATTCACCCTGTCAAGAGTCTCAAAGGCGCTCTTCGTAGAAACATGGTGTGCACTCGGCACTAACAGTACCGTACCTTTAAACCGTACGGGGAGCATCCGAAGAATTCCACCCGTTCCTTCACATAGAGCAGGCCTGTTAAATAAACAAAAGGGCACATCAGCACCCAGTTTTTCAGCAATACGCATCAATGCGTTCCGAGAATAGTACCTGAACGCCCTGTTCAAAATTCGAAGCATCGCAGCAGCATCGGAACTGCCTCCGCCCAGTCCTGCCCCGGATGGAATATTCTTTGTTAACTCCAGACTGACTTCAGCAGAATGGGGCATGGTACGGACATATTCCCTGAACGCCCTGTACACCAGATTCTCTTGCAAGGGAATTGAATTGCACACACCAGAGAAGGGACCGCGTACTGCAAGGTGCAAATTGCCAACGCCAGGACACTTCTTCAACGAAACCACACGAAGCTCGTCAGCAAATCGAACCGGGCACATTACGGACTGTATATTATGGTAACCGTCATCCCGACGGGCAAGCACCGAAAGGTGAAGGTTAATTTTAGCGCGTGCCTTTTCTATCACTGACGTCCCAAATTCTGTGCAAAGTTATTATGACCCCCTGTACACGTCAAGCAATTAATGTTCATCAGCCACCAGACAGGTACGTTGACACTAGCGCCATCGGTATATACAAAAAGAGGCCTTCTTTGAAAAGAAGGCCTCTATAATGCTCATAATGACAAAGAGTCGTTAGCGGCTGGATACCTCAACAGTAACACGTCGCTGACCCGGACGTCCTTGTGAGATGTCTTCTCTCGGCAGAGTATCACCGACAGACTTAACACCCACCATTGAAACATCACCTCCCACTGCACGAAGCCCATAAACAACCTGCTGGTCCCCCCGACGCCCCATCTGAATGTTTGCAGC
>CAZAHA010000011.1:0-27006 GCA_964484915.1 uncultured Leptospirales bacterium | reverse complement strand
ATTCGGAACATGCTCTACAACGAGGCAATCACACACGGCGGGCAGATATCAGGTGAGCACGGAATCGGGTTTA
This sequence comes from uncultured Leptospirales bacterium, assembly GCA_964484915.1. Lineage (GTDB taxonomy): Bacteria > Spirochaetota > UBA4802 > UBA4802 > JAFGJZ01 > CAZAHA01. Next base: position 26,933 of record CAZAHA010000011.1, on the reverse strand, counting down.
CGAAGAAGGAATTTCTTGAACGGGCACTCGGCAAGAACGAGTATCATCTGATGAAGGAAATAAAGCAGGTCTTCGACCCCAACAACATCCTGAACCGCGGCAAGCTGTTCTGATCTGCCGGCGTACCAAAAGCAGGCGCTAATGTGTTCCTTTGGACTTGAGATAGGAAGCAGCCTCCTCTCGAAGCGTTTCATAGGTATTTAATGACGGATCGTCCAGAACAAGCTCCAGCAAATGGTTGAGCACCTCGCCGACGATCTTTCCCTCCTTCAGATCCAACTCCTTCATCAGATCACGGCCGTTAATCTTGAGGTCACGCACGGAAAACGCGTTGTCAAGCTCGATTATCCTGTCGATACGGCGCTGCAGCTCATATACAGGCTGGGACTGGCCCTTTCGCGAACCGTTTCCCTCGCGGTCGGCCTCGCGAAGCGTCAGGAGATCGTTCAGATTTTCAAGCCCTACCTTTCTGATAAAGCGGCGGACCGCTCCGTCTGTCCACTCGTTTGTATAATAGAACATGTGATTGGACGCAAGATTGACTGCCCGTTCGGTCTCATCATTGGAGAACTTGAGCCTGCGCATGATCGATTTCAGCATACGAGCGCCGACGATCTCATGATTGTAGAAAGTATAGTCGCCGTCATTGCCGACAGCCCTGCACGGAACCTTGCCGATATCGTGCAGGAGAGCGACAAAGCGCAGAAGCGGATCTTCCCTGGGCGCCGCATCACAGGAATAGATGCAGTGATAGTAGACATCGAACATATGGAAACGATTCTGCTTCACACCGTACGCCGCGTTCAGCTCCGGAAGGCAAAGCGCCAGAAGACCGCATTCACGGAGATATTCGATACCCACCGACGGCCTCTTTGTAGCCATTATCTTCATCAGCTCGTCCCGTACACGCTCCGCGGACACCCGGGCCGATATGTGAAGCGTCGCGGTTATGGCGGTAAATGTAGCGTCCTCGATCTCGAAATCAAACCGTGATGCAAAGCGGCACGCCCTGTAGGAACGGAGGCCGTCCTCGCTGAGACGCTCCATCGGATCGTTTATCGTACGGATTATCCCGTTTTTCAGGTCGTCAATTCCGCCGACATAATCTATCAGCCTGTCATGTTGAATGTCATAGGCGAGTCCGTTTATCGTAAAATCACGCCGGACGATGTCCTCCCTGAGGGTATCGGAGAACGAAACGGAGTCCGGACGCCTGCCGTCGGTGTATGTACTCTCCGAACGGTAGGTCGTTACCTCATACGGCTCCTTGCCGAAAAGGACAGTAACGGTACCGTGCTTGATACCGGTTGGTATAACACGCCTGAACAGCTTCATAACCTGCTCGGGACGCGCGTTTGTGGCAAAATCGAAATCAAAGGCTGGAATACCAAGCAGAAGGTCACGTACGGCACCGCCGACGATATGGCATTCGAAGCCGGATTCATGCAGCGTGTGTGTGATTATCCTGACATTGTCTATGTGTTTTTCAGGAATTGACTGTTGTATGTCTGCTAGTTTCATAACCTGCGGCATATACCGTTTTCATCGACCCGGGCCAATGAAAAACCCGCCATCTCTTGTAATATAGAGCAATAAGAATGAGGCGCAACATATCTGTCAAGGAAGGAACACCGTAAATTTTATTTTAAAACTTCCTGATTGACAGTATAATATAACAAGAATAATGTACTTTAAAAAAAAGCAGAGGTTCAGTGATGAAACTGTCAACCAGAAGCAGATACGCACTCCGCGCGCTTCTTGATCTTATGAAACACCATAACACAGATCCGATAAGTATCAAGGATATCGCAGGACGACAGAAAATCTCCGAGCGTTATCTTGAGAATATATTTCATGACCTGCGGAAGAGTGGAATCCTCTCCAGCGTAAAGGGAAAGAACGGCGGCTTCTTTCCGGGATGTGACCTGCGCGAAGTCACCCTTCTTCAGATTATCGAGATTCTGGAGGGGGATATCCGTATCGTGGACTGTACCGCCCGTCCCGAAGAGTGCACCCGCGCCGAAGAGTGCCTTTCCCGTCCGGTCTGGACAAACCTCAACGCTAAATTCTGTGACTATTTGTCAAAAATACGGCTTTCTGACATAAAAGGATGTGATGATGTCTGACACACGAGAAACGATCCTGTCGCTCAAGAAGCAGGAAAACGCGATTATACTCGCACACAACTACCAGCCCGGAGAGGTCCAGGAGATAGCAGATTTCAACGGTGACTCACTTGAACTCGCCAGACGGTGCCTGGATGTCGCTGAAGAGACCATTGTCTTTTGCGGCGTCTACTTCATGGCGGAGACGGCCAAGATACTCAATCCCGGAAAAACGGTGCTGCTTCCATCTGAAGATGCAGGCTGCAGAATGGCTGACATGGCGGACGCACAGAGCCTGAAGGAGTACCGGGAGAAGCATCCTGACACAACGGTTGTCTGCTACATTAACTCGACCGCCGAGGTTAAGGCGCTCTCGGACGTCTGCGTCACTTCATCCAACGCCCTCACGGTGGTACGTAAACTCGCCGCAAAACGGGTGCTCTTTGTACCGGACCGGAATCTCGGCTCGTGGATAGCCAAACAGCTGCCGGACACCGAATTTGACCTGTGGCCCGGTTACTGCTACGTGCACGACGAGATCACCCGCGGCAACCTTCTGGAGGCGCGCAGGAATCATCCCGGGGTCGAGATCATAGTCCATCCGGAATGCCCTCCGGAGGTATCGGAAGCAGCAGACCGTGTGCTCTCGACCGGACAGATGCGCTCGTACATATCACGGTCGGACGGTGAGAGCTTTATCATCGGGACCGAAGAGGGAATGCTGTACAGACTTGCATCCGATAATCCCGGCAAGACCTTCTATCCGGTAAAGACGTCCTGCATCTGTGAGGACATGAAACGGATCACGCTTCCCGTGCTGGAAGCATCACTACAAACCGGCCGGCACCGCATGGAGGTGGATCCAGCCGTCGCAACGGACGCGAAACGGGCGATTGACCGGATGCTTGAACTGAGTTAAACTGGAGGTACACAAATGGAAAAAACACAATGGGCATACAGCGAAAACGTAAAGCGCCACTTCATGCATCCGCAGAACACGCTGCAGGTGACTGAAGAGGAATACGGTGCGGACGGCATCGGCATGATTGGGTCACCGGCATGCGGAGACATGATGCAGGTACTGATTAAGGTAACCGACGGCAGGATAAGCGACTTCAAGTGGAAAACGTTCGGCTGTGCGTCAGCCATCGCCTCTACATCGGCCCTCTCCGAGCTTGTTCTCAAGGACGGCGGCATGAGCCTCAAGGAGGCGTATGCGGTTACACCGGAGGAAATCATTAAGAACCTCGGCGGACTGCCGTCCAACAAGATACACTGTTCGGTCCTGGGAGACAAGGCCCTCCGCGCAGCAATCGACGACTACTTCGAGAGAAAGGGAGAGAAGACTCCGTTCAACATGGATGAATCTCCCATTATCTGCGAATGCATGAACCTGACCGTGGAAGACATACGCATGGAAGTCCTCGAAGGGTCGGCCGATTTTGAAGCGGTACAAAAGGCAACCGGCGCCGCTACGGCCTGCGGCAAGTGCGAGGGTAACGTACGGGAGAAGGTGGACGAATTCGTGAAACAGTACTATACAGATTCTATATACAATCCGGAAGGCTGAGATGGGAATTTATCTGGACAACAACGCGACAACACCGCTTCATCCCGAGGTCATCGCGGCGATTACGGAGTTTCTCTCCAGGTATGGAAACCCCGGGTCGATGCATGAATCCGGGCGCGAGGTAAAGGCCGCAGTTGAGGAGGCGAGAAATGAAATTTCCGCGTTTCTGGGTACAAAGCCGCAGAACCTCATCTTCACAGCATCGGCAAGCGAGGCCAACAACATGGTCCTCAAATCGGTCCTGTATCAGAAAGGCAACAGTACCCCCCATGTAATCATCTCCGCGATCGAGCATCCGTCCATCTACAATACCGCCCGCTTTCTGGAAAAGCAGGGCGTCGAGGTAACAAGACTTCCGGTCAGTCCGGACGGCGTCATAGACCCGCATGAGCTTGAAACGAGCATCCGTGACAACACGGTACTTGTTTCCGTTATGCACGCCAATAACGAGATCGGTACGCTCCAGCCGATTGCCCGGACAGGAGAAATATGCCGAAAGCGGGGGGTCCACTTTCATTCAGACATGGTACAGTCCGCGGGGAAGGTGCGCTTCAAACTCGAAAGCCTTCCGGTCGATTCGGCATCCTTCTCAGCGCACAAGATGTACGCCCCCAAGGGGATCGGCGCGCTCGTAATCCAGCAGGGAACCCATACAAATTTCAAACTTGTCCCGCTTGTTCACGGCGGCCACCAGGAGCGTAACCTCCGCGCGGGAACCGAAAACACGATTGGTATCATCGCATATGCCGCCGCATGCAACGCGCTGAAGAATACCCTCACGGACGAGACGGCGCGTGTTACCAGTATCCGCGACCGTTTTGAATCGCTTGTTAAGGAAAGTATTCCGGAGATCATTATCAACGGAGAAAACGCACCGCGAAAGGGCGATACGTCGAACATATCGTTCCGGTATATCGAGGGAGAGTCCATACTTCTCAGACTGGACATGGAGGGCATCCGTGTCTCAACCGGCAGCGCATGTTCCACCGGTTCACTCGATCCGTCACACGTTATCATGGCACTCCATGACGACGCGGAGAGCGCACACGGCTCCATCCGCTTCAGCTTCGGCAGGGAAAACACGATGGAGGAAGCGGAAAAGACGGTATCCGTTTTAAAGGAGACGGTATCTTTTCTGCGGAGTATCAGTCCGCTTGCACAGGGAAAGGAGTTCGGCCCGGACCGCTGCACCTGCAAGGAATAGGGACCTGTACGGCAGCGTCAGAGTTTTCTGACATACTCAACATCTGCCGCTGACAGCATGGTAAAAAGCTCCTCTACCTCATCAGAGACAAGGAGCTGGTCCCTGTGGGCCTGTTTCATAAATCCGCGCGCCGTCATCATGTCCAGAAACTGGAGCAGCGTCGAATAGTAGCCGTCTATATTCAGAATCCCCACAGGTTTGGACAGATACCCAAGCTGGGACCACGTATACACTTCAAAAAGTTCCTCGACCGTACCGATGCCTCCGGGCAGGGCGACGAAACAGTCAGCAAGCGAATACATCATCGCCTTCCGTTCGTGCATCGTCTCCACAACATGTATTTCGGTCAGTTCGATGTGTTCAACCATCTCATGTATGCGGCGGGGGATGATTCCGGTCACCCTCCCTCCGAATTCCATGCATGCCCGGGCGCACTCCCCCATGAGGCCGACGTTACCGCCGCCGAAAACAAGGTCCATACCGTGAGACCCGATATACTCACCCATCAATCGCGCATTTTTGGCAAAGACGGCGGAATCTCCAAAACTTGATCCACAGAAGACACATACCCGACTGATTGATTCCATTGTTACTCCAAATATTGTCGTAATCTCTTTTTAATTGACGGTAAAAAAAACCCTGATCTTTCTTTTTATCCCGCATACTGTTGACATACTGCCGGAATCGGTGCATTGTTTCATACCGAGACATGATTTTCACGGCACAGTGCCGCGGCAATTAAAAAGGGACCTGTACATGAATTTTCTTTCCCATCACTTTCTGCAGCGTAAACCTGGAAACGATTACTACTCCATCGGCGTGACCTTTCCTGATATACTGTCGCTTCATGATACGGGGACGGTCATCAACCGCAACCGTTTTACGTATTCGGTCTCCCGCCAGTCGCTCAAACCGGCGCACGCAAGTTTTTTGAAAGGCATGGCCGAACACATGCACTCTGACAAGGTCTTTCACGGATCAAAATTCTTCAGGGACAATCTTGCGTCCATGCAGCGCCGTGCCGTGAAGGATGGAGTCGGCCCCGTACCCGAAATACTCAGGCATATCCTTCTTGAGATACTGATGGACAGGTTCCTGATTCTCAACCACGAAGGAATCGCGGAGGATTTTTATGAGCTGTATACGCGGTTTCCGGTACGAACGGTCTTTCCGCTGCTTCATTCCTTCTGCACGTTCGACGAGTCCAGGCTGCTGAATTTTATCGACAGCTTTGTCAGGCGGAGATTTTTCCTGCGGTACCGTGACATAGACGGCGTACTGGAAGGTATCGAACTGGTCAACAAATCGCTGAACGTTGGTTATACCTTCGAGTATCCCCGTTTTTCACGATATGTCGTTTCCCTCTATGAGTCATCCGAGGAGGAAATCAGGCGTTTTTTTTTAATGCTGCAACGGAAGCACTGACCCACAACAGACATGCGTTACAGTTTCTTTACGATAATAAGCGACATATCGTCATGCTGTTCCGCACCCGCTGAAAACATCTCTATCTGCTCCAGAATCGTACTGCCGATGGTTTCGGCATCTTTTTCACAGTTTTCCTTGATCGCGCTGCAGAGACGGTCAAGGCCGAACATGTCGTTCTGTTCGTTCATTGCCTCCGTTACGCCGTCCGTGAAGAGCGCTATGATGTCGCCCGGCTCAAATTCCGTCTGTTTCTGTATGTAGTTCTGATCTGCGTCGATACCAAGCGGTATTCCCGGTGTATCTAACTGCTCAAAGTTCCGGGTAGCAGACTTGTACACGATAAGCGGACTGTGGCCGGAGTTTGTAAACTGCAGAATGTTTTCCATAACCTGGATAGAGACGTACGACAGAGTCGCATACCGTTCCATTGTGCTTTCCTTGCACAGAAACCTGTTCAGAAACGCGATTATCCGGCGGGGACCGTAATTTGCCTTGATGATGTTCTTGAGAACCGTACTGATCATGACCATAACGAGCGATGCGGGAACGCCTTTCCCGGCAACATCTGCGATTACCACATCGAGACGCTTATCGTCAACGTTGATTATGTTGTAGTAGTCGCCGCCGACATCCTTGGCGGGGCGGTTGAACGTAAAGATTTCTACATATTCGGATTCCGGTATGGAACGGGGAAGCAGGTTTTTCTGAATAGTGCCCGCGATCTCGAGTTCTCTCTCATCCCTCTGACGCTTCACGAGTTCATTATAGAACCGGAAGTTGTTCATGATAATCGCGACGTGTTCTGCAAGGACCTTGGACAGGGTAAAGTCCTCTTCCGTAAAGAGCGAACCGTCCTCCTTGTTGCAGAACGCAATAACGCCCAGAAGTTCATTTTTGTACTCCAGCGGGTGCGCCATGAGGGTCTCGATTTCAATGGTCTTGCTCTGCTCAACAAGTTCGGGAAACTCACGCGCGTTTCGGTAAAAACTCGACTGCCGCGACTGGGCGACTTTTCCGATATACTTTTCGCCAACCTTCAGCTTCACCTGGCGGTTAAACTCCTCAAGATACTGCTTCTTGATTGAAGCATAGCTTTCACCGGCGCCAAGCGGAGGAAAGACCCCGTAGAACCCCCGGGGAAGGAGATAGTTCTTGTCCGATGTGGTCGTAAGAAGAATGCCGGATCGGGCGTTTATCATCTCACAGACGTACTGCAGTATCGAGTCGGTAATCTCGTTAAAGTCATTCACGTTTCCGGCGCCCACTCCCGACTTGTTCATCAAGTTGAGAATACTGTTAAGTTCCTTTTCGTACTCTTTAATGGTTCCGGAAAGCTCCTGATATCCGTACTGGTTCTTTCTGTAAAAGAGGAGAAATACCGCACCGTACGCGATCGCGTCCATAATAGAATGAAACGTGGACATTGGCGACGCGATTATCAGGAAGTTGATCGAGTATAGTACAACAATGACATTGATGACTGGTATTGATGAGACCAGCACTCCCCTGCGGTCGCCTATATAGACGGTATTTATACGTGCCAGAATATAGATCGCCGTAATCAAAAAGATCGACCGGACACCGACGAGTACGAGGATGAGATAATCGCCGACAAAGTCCTGAAACTGAAACAGGACGGCAGAACAGAAGAACATGAGGCCCAGAAGGATCCCCGGCACCATGAAGAATCGCCTTCCCCCAACAATATGCTGCAAAACGGTGTAGAACAGAACTAACGGGGGTATCCAGAACAGGATATACTGATAAAAGAAATAATCCGTGACGAGCGCTTCTCCGAAGTAGAAGTGAAGGCCCAGTGTCCCCAGTTCCTTCAATAGAATAAGGCCGGCAAACAGAATGAGCTTCTTGTTGGTAAGCGAGTTCTGCCGCATCTCTTCCACAAGGAGCAGAATGACAGCGGCGATAACGATGAATATCTTTGTCACATACAATATCATATCAGTATCCCGTGTAAAACAATTCCATATTTTTACCCTTTATAAACACGGCGTCATAATATTGAAAGTTTTTTTCACAATTTCGTATAAAAACGAACGGTATTATGCTATTCCGGGAAATCGCTGATAATTAACGTTTGTACCCGGAAACGTCGAAATCCCGATTCATTACATATTTTAAAGGAATCGAGATTACAAAGTTCTCTATGGATATACTTTTGTTTCGGAGACCTGTCATGAAAACACTGAGGCTGGTTTTTCAATTTATCGCACTTCAGCATACGAAAAAATATCACCCGGGCCGGGTTTGACCGGATAAAAAACAGACTGAACAAGGGGTCACTTATTTTCATTGCATGTCAGTTTGCAGCCGGTAAAAATGTCCAAAAGAATACTACAGGAGCCCACATGAAAAACGTAACAGTATTTTTAATCATGGTCATGGTCACAACGACCCTTGCGGCACAAGACAAGGAGACGTTTTTAACCTCAAACAGGGACAAGGCGTTTGAATATACCGGGCCTACACCCGCCGGTGTGAACAGGGGAGACGCGTACGTCGCGGCCGTACATCCCGGATACATCACGGTTGTGGCTATGTATGAAGGAAGGAGTCCGGTAAACGGCAAGATAGAGTCTTTCTCGTCTGTCATGAATATACGATACGATTCTGAAAGCGGGGAATATTCCCTGGGCGATCCGGGCAGCGAGTTTGAACTGAAAGGCACGCCCGATACAAAGCGGAATGTCCTGGACCTTGTCACAAGCCAGGGAGGAATTACACTGAAGCTGACGGACAGACCAAAAGGTGCCGTTATCCCGGACAAGCCTCTTTACTTTACCGAACACGCCGATTTTGCATACAAATCCGCTCCACCGATGGGAGAAGGGGCCAAGACTGGAACGGCTACGGTCCGTGAAATACAGAAAGACGCTGTTGTACTGCAATTATCCTATACGCAGCGCGACCAGCGAAACGGCAAGATGATGGATGTAGAGGAAGAGATGACGGTATACTATAGCGACGGCGTTTTCTACCTCAACAAGGAAAAGACCGGCCCCGTCGGCGTGGCTGTCGATTCAAGCAAACGGCTCGTCTTCAGCGACGAAAACGGCACCACAGTTCTTTCCGTTGCAGAAAACAAACAGCAAAAGAAACCGGCTAAAGACAGATAAGAACCGCTTATTGCGAGCAAAACAAAGCGGTGACGGCCGCATACTGCAATCCGGCAGATTGCGGCCGTTCAGGGAATCACCTCTCCGGCTCGTAATCCTGTATGTACCCGAGAAAAAGTTCCCGTACCCGTGTGCTTACCGGGCCCGGCAGTCCGTCCCCGATAACGCGTCCGTCGGCCTTGACGACGGGCATGATTTCCGCCGCAGAACCGGTCAGGAAACATTCGTCGGCGGTATACAGATCATACTGGGTAATATTCATTTCTGCAACAGTTACTTCCGTTTCGGTATCCAGAAGGGAGATGACGAGCTCCCGGGTGATGCCTCCCAGCGCGCCGCTTGTAAGAGGCGGCGTCATTACCGTATTCCCCTTTACCAGAAAGATATTGTCGCCGGTACACTCCGCAATACATCCGGTATGGTTGAGAAGAAGTGCCTCAAACGCACCGCTCTGCCTGGCCTCAATCCGCGCCAGGATGTTGTTGAGATAGTTGAGTGACTTAATGCGGGGATTGACCGTGTCAACCGGCATACGCCGTACGGACGAGGTAATGACGGCGATCCCCGTCTCATAGTATTCTTCCGGGTACAGAGAGATATCGTCGACGATGATTATCACCGTCGGACGCTGACACTTCGACGGATCCATACCCAGGTCACCGCAGCCGCGGGTCACTACAATACGTATGTATCCGGACTCTCCCCGCCCGCTTCTGCCGTTGAGGCTGACGGTCTCGGCAACCGCTGCCGTCATCTCATCCATACTCATCGGCACCGTCAAGGCGATGGCCCGTGCAGAGTCATACAGCCGGTGAATGTGTTCTGCAAGCAGGAACGGATGGCCGTTGTAGATGCGGATTCCTTCAAAGATCCCGTCACCGTAGAGGAGGCCGTGGTCGTAGACCGAAATCCGCGCGTCAGACCTGTCATAACAGGTTCCGTCGATATATATCTTCATCTTGCTACCTCGTTTGAAAAAATGTCCCGTAAAAGCTCATACTCCCCGCCGAAGGTACGCTTCATTGGTCCGTCGAGCCACTGTACGGTTTTCAGTATGTATATATCATGGCGGATATAGTCCTCCGCCATAGAGGCAAATCCTCCGCTTCTGCTCCACACTCCGTCCACGCTGCCGTCCGGATGCATCGTCGCACTCAGCGCCTCGCGCCCGTCCACAGCGATAACGAGCTGGCGCCCGCCCTTCTCGTTTCTGAGGAGTTCCTCCACGGGATGTATGTAGCAGAGACCGTACGCTACATCCGTTTTGCCGAAGTGCACGACAGCACTCTTCGCCGCTGCTTCACGGATGATCTTTGCAAAGCGTGAGAGCTCGTTATCCCATCCCGAGGCGAGGAGCGTTTTTTCAGCGCTTTTGATAATTGTTGCCGCCCGCTCCATGATCGCCGCATAATCCGTCAGGGATACGATACAGGAGACATTTTCGGCCGCGGAAATGTCCCTGCTCTCCAGGCGGATTGTGTTGAGGCTGTGTTGGACCGTTCTGGTATAGGACGCAGCAAACTCATCAACATCCACCGGAATATAGCGCTTTTTCTTTCCCTCATGCACCGCATAGACGACTTCTTTCTGCCGCAGCCGCGACAGGACCTCGTAAATCTTGGACGTCGGAATCCCCGAACGGCGTGCGGCGTCATAGGCCGTGGCGGGATGCTCCTCCAAAAGGGAAACGTATGCCCGCGCCTCATACTCGGAAAATCCGAGACGTACCATCTCATTGATTATATTAACTACCATGGTAGTCATTTAATGCACCCGTCGCTCATTGTCAAGACGAAATATATCGTCCCTCCGGATGTATCGCCTTGACAATGAGCGGTTTTATGAGTATCCTGTAATTGACATACAGCCGTAGTGCTTTTTCAAAAAGCGGATCAGCAGCACGGAGCTGAAAGATGATCGGTTCTCAAAAACCGATGTCATGCGGTTATCCTGTATACACAAGGAGAAGCAGATGAGCGAAGACCAGACCAAGAAAAAGAAAAACAAAGAGGAAGAGGAAGAGGATAAATGCCGGAAACCGTTTAATCCCGAGGCACAGCGACCAGCCGATGACGATGATGCTTGTGAGGAACCGGTAACCGGAGAGTAATCACGTCATCTACCTTTTACACTGTACGCCGGGCGGGCAGATACTTCGTCAACCCCAGAAGCTCCCGTCGGCGTCGACAGTAAGTCTGTTCGTTTCCATTTTATCTGGAAATACCTCATGTTTCATCCTCCAATTTCCAAACAAATTCCGCCTTTTTGTGACATTATAAAAAAATCAATTGACGTTTCCGCGTCTGTTCGCATCTTATCTGTACATCATTTTGGAGAAGACAATGAGTTACGGAAACCCTAAACATGTGCTTGCCGTTGTCGTCGTGGTCGTCCTTGTACGCACATATAATTCAGGGTTTACACTGTAGCCGGAAATCATAAAGTCATACTCAAAAGCCCCGCAGGTGTAAGCCCGCGGGGCTTTTTTTTTGGCTCTGGATTAATAAAAGGAGATTGAGATGAAAACGAATGGAGCACAGCTTTTGGTATCGCTTCTCGAACAGCATGGAACGGAGACTGTAGCGGGTATCCCGGGCGGGGCAAACCTGCCGGTTTACGACGCGCTGGCCGGCAGTTCCATCAGGCACATCCTCTGCCGCCACGAACAGGCGGCGGGATTCATCGCACAGGGAATCGCGCGCAGTACGGGTAAGGTCGGTGTCTTTCTGGTAACCTCCAGCCCCGGCGCTACAAACGCACTCACTGCGCTTGCGGACGCAAAGATGGACTCGGTACCCATCATCATGATAAGCGGACAGGTCCCCGTTTCGATGATTGGTACGGATGCGTTTCAGGAGATGGATACGTACGGCATGACTATACCGGCAACCAAGCATAACTTCCTTGTACGGAACGCATCAGAACTGCCGGAAATCATAACCGAGGCGTACAGGGTCGCCAGGGACTGCCGTCCGGGCCCGGTTGTCATCGACCTTCCCAAGGATGTTCAGAAACAGATCGTCGATATCGACACAGAATATACACCGGCAGCGGAAACCGTATGCTGTGACGATTTTGACACGGACGCCATTGGAAAGATAACGGAAAGGATAAATACCGCACAGAGACCTGTTCTGTATATCGGCGGCGGCGTCATACTCTCCGGCGCGTCTAACGAGGTACAGGAACTCGCCATGACGTCAACGATTCCTGTTGTCTCGTCACTCATGGGTCTGGGCGCCTTCCCGGGTGATCACCAGCTCTTTGTCGGAATGATCGGCATGCACGGGGACTACCATACCAATCATTTCATGCAGGAGGCCGACCTCATCATCGCGCTTGGCGTACGGTTTGACGACCGGGCAACCGGCAAGGTAGACGAGTTCTGTCCCGACGCGTCGATTATTCATATCGATATCGACGAATCGGAGATTGACAAGATACTTCCGTCCATGATGAAGCTGGAGGCCGATGTCAAGGCGGCACTCAGGGCCATTAACCCGCTCATAGAAAAAAGACAGCGGCCGGAGTGGATCCAGCGGTTGAACGAACTGAAGCAGACGTATCCGGTTGTCCGCGACGACGATGAGACACTCGCCAGTCCGGAACACATCTGCAGGCTGATAAGCGGCGAATCCCCGGAGGGTACCATAATCACAACCGATGTCGGCCAGCACCAGATGTGGGCCGCCAGAATCCTGACCCTTACCAGACCGCGGAGCTTTCTGACATCAGGCGGGCTTGGCACGATGGGATTCGGACTCCCCGCGGCTATCGGCGCTGCTGCGGCAAACCCCGGCAAGCGCGTCATCTGCATAACCGGTGACGGATCGCTCTTAATGAACATACAGGAGCTGGCAACGCTTGCGGATCTGGGCAGCAACGTGGCAATCGTCGTTTTCAACAACCAGGCACTCGGCCTGGTACGGCAGCAGCAGGAGCTGTTCTTCAATGAGAACTACTTCGCAAGCGAATTTGCGACCGGGCCGGATTTCAGGATGCTTGCGGAGTCGTTTGGCATACGGGCTGTCCGTCTGAAGGCAGGCGATGAAGCTGACTTTGCCGAACAGCTTCGAATGACCGGTCCGGTGCTTATAGACATACCGGTGGATCCCTCAAAGAAGGTTTTTCCGATCGTTCCGCCGGGATCAGCAAACATACAGCTTATTGGAGGAAAGACATCATGAACAACACGGTACTCGAATTGACAGTCAACAACCACCCGGGTGTAATGTCGCACATAACGGGGCTTTTTTCACGGAGGGCGTTCAACCTTGAGGGGATTATCTGCGGACGTATCGGCGACGGAACACACAGCAGAATGTATCTGCTCGTATCGAACGACGAGAAACTTGTGCAGATTGAAAAACAGCTCAAAAAACTGTACGATGTCATCGCACTGAGACGGCGCGACGATATTGACACGGGGGTCTTCGACAGAAGTACGGAGCTTGCCGGGACGCATACTGCGATACAGTCCTGACCTACGTCTATGTCCGGAGCTGTTTTCGCTCCTGTTCTATGTCCGGCTCTATGTGCACCGATACGAGCGTGTTGCGGCCATAGCGCCGGATCAGTACGTCTTCCACTCCGGAAGAGATGTCGTGGGCATCGACGATGTTCAGGGCGGGATCAACCAGTATATGCACATCGATCACGATTCTTGCGCCCACCTTCCTGGTACGGAGCCGGTGCGGAGACTGGGCACCGGGAACCGATTCGATCGCGTCCAGAATCTCCTTTTCCGTTGCATCGCTGAGCGACCGTTCCAGCAGCTCGCCTATGCTCTCCTTCGTAATGCCGAACGCTACCTTTGCGACCATGATTCCCACGATGATCCCTGCTGCCGGATCGAGAAAACTCCACGTTTCGCCAAAGAAATAGGCACCTCCGCTGCCGGCAAGAACCGCGACGGAGGATAGAGCATCCGAGCGGTGGTGCCAGGCATTTGCCAGGAGCGCCTTGCTGCCGCATGATTTTGAGAAATAAACGGTAGCGTGAAACAGAATCTCCTTTGCGCCAATGGAAAGCGCTGCAACAGCCAGGACCCAGACGGAAGGAAGTTCCGGCGTTGTGCCGGTATGGATCGCGTACAGTGTTTCACCGGAAGAACGGAATATGCCAAACGATACAGCGAAGAGTATCAGGCCGAGTATGGCGGTGGCAAGCGTCTCAAACTTGCCGTGACCGTACCGGTGAGACTCGTCAATCGGCCTGCTTGCGGCGAGAATACCGCCGATAACGATGCCGTCGCTGAAAAAATCCGAGAGCGAATGTGCGGCGTCCGCTATCAATGCCTGACTGTGACCGAAAAACCCGACCCCGCCCTTGATGCATGCGAAGAATATATTGACGACAATGCTGACCGCGGTAATCCGTATGATGGCAGCAGTGCGCTTTCGTTTCGTATCAGATCTCATGGACGTTATTCCCTTATGCAAGTAATTCCGGGAATCTCTCATAATGAAAGGTTGTACCCGGAAACCTCGGAAGCCCGATTCATTAATATGTATAGGAATCGGGATTTCGAAGCTTCCTTCCGGTTTTACAGTAAATCAATTGTACAGCAGGCACAATATTTTTTTCGTGAAGGAAAAAAATTGTTGAAATAGCACAATATATCACTACTTTTGTAAGATATTGATCGTTTCGACATCAATTATACTCCTCATCACATGCATGGAGGCTGCCTCAGCCTCCTTTTTTTTTCCTATCATCTGCATAAACCTGTACATTTACCGCAATATACCGCCCAGACGTATTTTTTGACTTTACGACATATGACCATACTGCTAGATGTGTTGTATGATACCGCAGGCAAAACAGTTTCTTTTTCTCAGTCCGTCCACAACAACGGATACAACGAACGATCTCAAGATCAGCTGCCTGCGGATAATGACCGCCTCTTCACTACTTATCGCCATCATGATTCTTGTTTGGCGCGTATCAGAGTTTTTGGCGGATGGAAACCCGTACCAGATACTGCTTATCCTGCCGTTCATCGCGCTGCTTGTTCTCATTCTTTCAGGTTCACGACACTACCGCACACTCTCATCCGCTGTATTGATAGCCATCATTTATGCGGCAGGCTTCTGTATTGCTTTTCTCACAAGGGACAGGATGCTCTCTCAGATCGGACTCATATTCCTCTTTATCATTCCGCTTGTGGCGAGGGTACTGTTTGATGTCAAACAGACCATCGCATTCATGATACTCAACATAATCCCGTTCGCGCTGCTCCAGAACGGTTACCATTTTTATCAGCTTTTTCCAAACAGGTTTCTCAGCCAGGAAAATGCCCATGTGTACATTTACTCGGTTATCTTTGTCTTTATAAACATCCTTCTGCCGCTGACAGTTTCCAGGATTCTCCATACGCTTCGAAGCTACAACAGCAACATATCCTCGCTCAACCGCGACCTTCTGTACAACCAGAACCTGTACCGTTCGGTTTTTGAAAACACAGCCACCGCATCCGTTATATGCAATCAAAATGGAATAATCCTCAAGGTAAACAAGGGAATCGAGGACCTTACCGGATATACCAGAATGGAGCTTGAAGAGAAGCAGGATATAGATTTCATAATTGCCGCGGAGACCAAAAAGTCATGCGAGGACTACCGTCTCTGCTACACCGGAAACCTGGAATTTGACAGTTCGGTTTTCGAATTTAACGTTATGCGTAAAGATGGCAAGACCAAGTTTGTTCTTGCGCGCTTCGGCATACTCATTGATTCCGGGCTCTATATCGTATCGCTTTTTGACTTTACCAAAACACGGGAAACGGAGACCGAACTGAAGAAGAGCAGGCTGCGTGAAGAATACCACAAGAACCACGACAGCATGACCGGTCTTCCGACAAGGGACTTCTTCAGGAACATGACCGAACTCGAGCTCCAGAAGACGTGCTGTACGAACTCACGCGCTGCCGTCATATGCATCGGCCTTGACCGGTTCAAGTACATCAACGACACTTTCGGCACGGATGTGGGAGACAGTATCATAAAGGAGTTCGCACTCAGGCTCAAGGAGCTTCTGAGAAACAGCGACCTTGTTGGACGGCTGAACGGCGACATATTCGTCTGTCTTATCAATGACATCACACATCATGAAGAGTTCATTGCACTTCTTACAAAAAAGATAAACCAGTTCCTGCGCCTTTTTAACTATAATGATTCAATAATCGAAATCAGCGCTTCAGTAGGCATCAGTTTCTTTCCAGACGACAGCAAAAACGCCGACACGCTCCTCCGTCACAGTGAAATCGCGCTTGATATCGCCAAGCGGAAACGGCAGGGCGGCATAACAATATTCAACAATGAGATCGGGAAGATCATGGCGGAAAGGTTTCGTATAGAGTCCGACCTCAAGAAAGCCGTACGCGAACGCGAGCTATCGCTGCATTACCAGCCCAAGGTCGACTATACGGGGAACGTCGTCGGTTTTGAGGCCCTTATCAGATGGAACACCTCCGACGGAAGCCTCATATCTCCGGGCCTCTTTATCCCCGCGGCGGAAGAGCTTGGAATCATCTACATGATAGACATGTTCATCATCGAAGCCGTATGCCAGAATATATCTCAATGGAAGAAGAAATACGGGTCGGTTCTGCCCGTATCTGTCAATCTCTCCGCGAAGAACCTCGCTGTCGAGGCGGTTCTTGACTGCATCATCAACACCGTTCACAAGTACAACATCAAGCCCTCGCAGATCGAGATCGAGATAACGGAAACCGGCATCATGGAAAATGAGCGCTCCGCGATTAAACTGCTAAACTCACTCATACAGGAAGGTTTCCGAATATCCATAGATGACTTCGGCATCGGGTACTCATCGCTCAACAAACTGAAGGATTTCCCGGTAAACACCCTGAAGATAGACAAGTCTTTTGTAGACGAGATACCCGGCAATGAAAAAGCCGAGAACATTGTCAGGACCATTGTTACACTCGCCAGAAACCTGAACTTCTCTCTGGTGGCGGAAGGAGTTGAACGGCAGGAACAGGCGGATTTTCTGAACAGACTCGGATGCGGCACGTTTCAGGGGTATCTGTACTACAAACCGATGCCCCAGGACGAGCTTGCAGCCCTGCTGTCAAGTAAAGGAGGAAACACTAACGGCTGATATCTTTCCTGAACGCAGACTCGTTCTTTTTGTCGGCATCCACCAGCTCCATTCTGTTATAGAAATACCGGTACGCCATAAGGCGGAGCTGATCTGCGCTGAGCGATTTGATCCTTGACGGCGAGTATAGATACGAAGAATCACCTGTGTCCTCCGCAACAAAACGGAGGAACTTGAGCGCGGCTATTCTGTGCGGACTGTGCACATACGGGTAGTTCAGATAGCTGTAGCAGACGGAGAGGCCGAGATACGGGTTCGCATAGATCGTACTTGCTATTGCAAGCTCTTCCTCGACGATCCTGTTATAGTAATTAAACCGGTTGTTGAGTATCTTGTGCGTCATTTCATGTATGATGAAAATCCTTCTGATCTCACTCTCAACATCATCCTCCGCTTTAAACGCCTTTTTCAGACATACTTTCATGTTGTCGTTGACGTTTGCCCCGACATAGTAGCTTCCCGATGTACTCCTGCCGTGGAGAATTTTCTTGATAATGTCCGCGTCGTTCTGCACCTCATTAATGTCTATATAGATAAGGTCATGGTAGAATGTCGAGTTGCTGCTGTAGAATTCATCATAATGTATGATCGGCTGAATATTGTATATGACATGGCTGGAAAGAAGAAACGGATGCCGAAGCTCTATCCGAGTCCGCTTACCGTAGATGCAGTAGTCAAGATCGTACCCCTGCTCCTGCATAACAAACTTGGCGATTATCGTGTACGATTCCAGAGACTGCTCAAGGGCACGTATCCGTTCAGGCGAAAAGGATGACGGTGAGTCATACAAAAGCAGCAGTTCTTCGGCTACCCGGCGGAGGCCGCCCTTATCAAGACTTCCCACATACCGCCGGAAGATGTCGTCATAGGTCTTCGTATCACTGCCGGAATAGTCCCGATTGTGTATGACATTTAAAAAGTGCGGGTTCCTGTTGAACAAAAGGACAAGATGCGCGTAGAGGATGCCTTTTTTTGACGACAATAGTGAACGGTAGTTTTGCGTACTGTACGGAGACTCAAACGCGGAGACGTCAGACTCTGTATCGGAATACGTTCCGTCAGCCTGCGCTGCACCCAACAGCGCTGCGGTACACAGGACGGCACATGTCAGACGAATAAGCATATCCGTGATCATACTCCTTCTGTTTATGCGGTATGCGTCTCCACTCTATAGTATAGCATTCTTCTATGGAATCGCCAATTGTATTACAGAAATCAAGGATAATAAACAGAAGACAGATACTTTTTATTGTGCAGCCGGGGGGAATTGATACCGTATGCCGAACATGTTCCATCCGGCATACGGTAACGGTTACTGTAGCGGCCTGCGCCCGCCTGGTCTCTTGCCGCGGCCATACATGTCTTTTTTCTGCTCGTCGGTCAGAACACGTTCAATTTCAATCCGTTGGTTGTACATAAGATCCCGCATGACGTCTTTGTTTGCGGTACCGCGAAGGTCGTACGCCTTTATTGCGTACTCTTTGGTTATCGAGAGTATCTTCCTGTACTGGTCTTCTGTCAGATCAAACCTGAACCTCATCCGTTCAGCCCTTTTCACACCGGAAAGCTCCTTCAGATTTTTGAGCTGATCCGGCGTCAGAAGCGCCGCTACCTCTTCCTTGTGCCTTTTTTGCAGTTCCCTCATCCCTTCATGATCGCGCTTTTCGCGAAGCGCATAGCGCTGTTCTGCGTACTGTTCCGCAACCGCCTTCAGAGACTCATACTGCGTGTTATCAAGGTCCAGTTCATGTTTGAGTATAACCGGATCATGGATAAATCCTCTGCCTGCCCCCGGTTTGCCGCCATAACCGCATCCACCGCGGCCCCAATCGGTATCATCAAAATCGGCAAACAGGGTAAAGCCTATCCCGAATACGGCAACCATGAGAGCGGCCGCGACTACGTGTCTTTTTTTCATAACTATACTCCTTGCGTGCATTTGTTTCACGGCGGTACAAAACTGCATTATCCGCCGCGGTTCACGTTTGACCCCCGTTTGCCGGACAGGTTCCATAAAAAAAGTATCGTGCTAAAAAACGATAATCGGTTCAGGCGAGGATTTTACTTCCTTTTTTTTCTCGGCTATTTCGAGAGGGATATTCTCCGGATTACGGTGGAATTTTACGTTTGCGATGACGCAGCTGACACGCAGCAGGGGAAACTCTCTATGGATGCCGAACCGGTCGACGCCCTCGATATGACCCCGTGCCCTGTCCTCGTCGCTGTACAGGTTTTCTACATTGCGCCTGAACTCTTCCACGATCAGTTCCGAGACGTTTTGTGATACGCGTTCGATGCTTGTGACACCGTACTCGATCATGACAAAATCGTCACCGCCTATATGTCCGACGAAACAGTTATGGGTCGTGGAATACATGTTCAGAATGTCCGCAAACATGATGATGGCGCGGTCGCCCGTCCGGAAGCCGTACTTGTCGTTAAAGGGCTTGAAGAAGTCGAAATCGAAGTAGCATACAACGCTGTCGGGCGCATCGTTCAACAGCGAAATCTTTTCGGCTATGACCGTGTTTCCCGGAAGTTTTGTCAGCGGATTCTGGTTTCTTGCAAAGGCCACGTTCTTCTGGTTGATCAGCTTGAGAAGAGCACGGGCGGTAAGAAAACCGCGGTACTTTCCCTTGTCAGTCAGGAGAATCCCCACGCCCTCCTTGTTCTTGTTGTAAAGTTCTATAATGTTCTCGACATTGGTGGAAAGCTCGCACGCAGGGGCCGCCGAAACAAGATCGTACACGTTCTCACGGGACTTCCTGTTGCGCAACAGTTCCTTGCCGTAGGGCGAATACACGTACTTCTTCAGGATCATTTCCTGTATGATGCCGACCGGTTCCTCAAACCTGTTCACGACCGGCACAAAGGTCTTATGGCTGTGACGGCGAAAATAGTTAAGGACGTCCTCTGTTGTGCTCTCGGAGATGACAATCGGTTCGTACCGCGACATTTCAAGAAGGATCATATCCCGGTCGTCAACGCCCTGGCGCTGTTCCTTCTTCGCGATATGCTCAATCAGGTCATACTGTACCCGGATCTCATTCACATCCGTTTGCGGCTTCTGTACGAAATTGCCCTGTACATATTCACAGCCAATCTCGCGGCATGCCACAA
The DNA here is from genome assembly GCA_964484915.1 of uncultured Leptospirales bacterium. GTDB lineage: Bacteria > Spirochaetota > UBA4802 > UBA4802 > JAFGJZ01 > CAZAHA01. Next base: position 6,248 of record CAZAHA010000011.1, on the reverse strand, counting down.
ACTCCTCCATGGTTTCCACTCCCTCGGCGATGACCTGTACGCCGATAATATGCGCCAGGTTTACCATACTTGCGACAAACTTCTTCTTCCGGACATCCAGATTGATACCCTGGATGAAAAACCGGTCAATCTTTATAAAGTGAGGCTCCGTCTTGTACAGCTGCATCAGCCCGGAGAAGCCGGCCCCGTAATCGTCAACGGCGATAAAAAAATTCTGGTTCTTGTAGTTTGTCAGGATTCGCTTCATGTTGACTTCTTGTACCAGCGGGGCCTTTTCCGATATCTCGAAGCAAAAGAGATTATGCTGCAGATTGTGATCTTTGAGAAGCTGAGTGGTATTGCCGATCTCATAATCAGGCATCAAAAGGACCCTGTTGTCTATGTTATAGAAAAGCTTGAACTCATGAGGAATACATATCGTCTTGTATTTTTCGAGAGCCTTGCCGCGAAGCGCAAGGTCAAGCCTGTACAGCAGTTTCTTCTCATACGCGACGTCAAACAGCGCCTCGATCGTTTCGAATCCGACAGTTTCGTAATTGCGGATCAGCGCCTCAACTGCCATCAGAATACCGCTGTGAACGCTGACAATCGGCTGGAAGGCGTAATCGGTCTTTTCGATGATATCATCGATCATCCTTTTTTTGATCTTTGCCGCCATCACTCTACACTCTTTATCAGTATCGTCGCCTCATACGGCTTCATCACATACATGATTCTGTGTAAAAACATGTCCGCACGCAAGTGGGTCGAGAAGAGAACCCGAAAGTCCCGGTACTTGTGCAAAAGCAGATACTTCCGCCTCCAGCTGAAATTGAGCAGCACCAGAATGATATGTGAATCACTTTTTCTCTCGTAGGAAAGTATTTCCCGTTTTCCCTTTTTCAGGAACCTGATTTCTCCGGTGCGGAGGGCCGAAAACTCCCTGCGGAGGTGAATCAGCGTCCGGTATATGTTGAGCAAAGACGCGGGATCGTCCTTCTGCGCCTCAACGTTTACTGTTTTGCAGGATGAATCAACCGGCAGCCACGGAAACACCTCGGAAAAACCCGCAAACCGGCGGTCGTTCCACTGCATCGGCGTGCGAGCAGGGTCACGTCCCGCAAAAAAGGGCCAGTACCGCTTGCCTGCGGGATCCTGAAGGTTCTGAGGAGCCAGGCGCGCATTACGCATACCGATCTCTTCGCCGTAATAAAGAAACGGAGTTCCCTTGACCGTCATCATGAAGAACGCCAGAAGGCGCGCCTTGTGTACCGAGTTAAAGTAGCGCGAGAAGCGGGTGATACTGCGCGGCTGATCATGGTTTGAGAAGACGATGCACGGCCAGCCGCCGTCGGGCAGGAGGCTGTACCATTTTTTCAGTATCTTGTAAAACCTGCGGGCGCTCCACCGCGTATACATGAAACTGAAGTCAAACGCCAGATGCAGTTCGTCGCGGCCGTTTCCGTAGTATGAAGCCGGAAGCCGCTGGTCAAGTGGCGGCATGGCGAATATCTCACCGACGGCCATGCGCTCATCATAGGTATCCAGCAGCGTACGGAGCTGTTTCATGATTGTATGGTTTTCCGGACGATTCCGGTCAAAGATGTGCTTCTGCAGGAAGTACTTCTGCGGCGGCCACCCCCAGCCGTACGGATTATTTCTGAACGCATCGTCCTTAACATAGTAGTTCGCCACATCAAGACGGAACCCGTCTATGCCCTTGTCCAGCCAGTGGCGGATTTCCTCAAACACCGCGCGTACGACTTCCGGGTTCCTCCAGTTCAGGTCCGGCTGTCCCTTCAAAAACGAGTGGAGATAGTACTCATTGGTATGCGAGTCGTATTCCCACGCGCTCCCACCGAATGCGGCGAGCCAGTTGTTCGGCTCGCGGCCGTTTCTGCCCTTGTGCCAGATATACCAGTCCCGCTTCCTGCTTTTCAGCGAACTTCTTGATTCCAGAAACCAAAGATGCGTATCGGAGGTATGGTTTATCACCAGGTCAAACACGATCCGTATATTGCGTCTGTGTGCCTTCGTAATAAGATCGTCGAAATCCTCGTCCCTCCCAAAGATGTTGTGGATGTTACGGTACGACTTGACGTCGTATCCAAAGTCGTCCATTGGACTTGCATTTATCGGCGAGAGCCAGACAGCATCGACACCGAGGAACTGCAGATAGTCAAGCTTCTGGATAAGGCCGTTGATATCGCCGATACCGTCCCTGTTTGAGTCGTAGAAACTCCTGGGATATATCTGATAGATGACGCCGTCCTTCCACCACAGCCAATCGTTGTTCATCACGTATTCGTTCCCGTCCTGTTATCAGTCGGTATGAACTGCATGCTTGAAGCGGACTGTTCACGTCAGGTCCGCTTCAAGCATGTACTGTCATGTTCCTACATGAGATAGCGCCAATAAGCCCGGCGGGTAAAGGAAAATTCACCGTGAAAAAAAATAATTTGCAATTTATAAAATTTTCCTTCACACTACATCCTCTTGCTGGAAAAAATGTTTCGGATTTGTTAGAAAACGATCTTTTCACCGTCATTCATGCAAATTCACTGCTGTCTCCAGAAACAGAGCGTTGACAGCAAAGCATACATGCATCAAACTGCAAAATAATCTGCGGCGTATGTGATCCGAGGTTTAAAATGAAGACATCATTTCACGAAAGCATCATTGCCGAACTGAACCTCTTTCTTCAGAAGGAGCGCGAAAAGTACGATGACAGGGAGTGCCTGAAGATAGACCTGCACTGCCATGACTGTGAAAGCAGCAAACCGGACGAAATGCTGGGACGGATTCTGAACGTTCCGGAAACATGGCTGTCCACCGATACGCTCCTGTCGATACTGCAGAAGAACGGCTGTACGGCCTTCACCGTCACAAACCATAACAATGCCACAAGCTGCTGGAAATTACTGGATGCCGGATTCGACATCCTGCCGGGCGCGGAGTTTACCGTAAACATACCGGATATGGGAACCCGCATACACGTTTTAGCCTACGGCTTTACACCCGACCAGGAGGGGAAACTCCGCAAGTACCGTACAAATCTCTACCGCTTCCAGGAGTATGCTGCAGGACACGATATCCCGACCGTCTGGGCACACCCGCTTTTCCACTACCAGAAAAGGGGCGGTATGTCGACCGAGCTATTCAACAAGCTTTCACTCGTCTTCAGCTACTTCGAGACAATGAACGGTCAGCGCGATTCCTGGCAGAACATGCTGGTACACAGATGGATCTCGTCCCTGACGCCCGAAAGGATCGATGAAAACGCGAGACGGTTTGGCATCGATCCCGGCGCCTATACCAGAGATCCCTACAGGAAAATCCTCACCGGCGGGTCCGACGAACACATGGGCGTCTTTACCGGACAGACCGGCGTGCGCCTCCATGTTCCGGACCTTAAAAAAAGAGTAAAAAGTCACACAACGGCCGAGCTCGCCCTCGAAGCGCTCCGTGCCGGACGGACAGCCGTATACGGCAACCATCACGACAGCGAGAAGATGACGCTTGCGTTTATCGACTACTTCTGTCAGCTTGGGCTCAACATGCAGGACCCCGGACTCTTCCGCATCCTCTTCCACAAGGGGGAGATGCGCGACAAGGTGCTCGCCCTCGCGATAACCAACGGATTCCTCGAACTTCGCCGTCACCGCCTCACATCCACATTCCTGGACACCTTTCACCGCTGTATTCTGGGCGAAAATCCCGGTTTTATCAAGAAGCTGCTCGTCCCGAAGGTTTACAAGCCGGTTTTCAAGGAGGCGATCAATATCGCCAAAACGGCCAAGGCGTCCGCGGACAGACGACCGCTTCTGTACCGCGATTCAGTCGAGCGGATCTTCGACAAACTGACAGACCTTGTCATCGAACGGCTCACCGAGAAGTTCCGGGACGTTCCCGTCTCCGACGACTTCGAACTTTCACGTGCAATAATGGAATTTGACGTACCGGCCCACCTCCGCTCGCTCTTTGAGAGTGAATCGATTAACATAAAGGAGAAGGAACCCCGTGGAAAGAAAAAGAAAGGACGGATATCACAGATCATAAAATCGACTCAGATGAAGCGCAGCGCAAGCATCGGAACAATGCTCGACGGACTCCCGTTCCCGATACTGGGATCATTTGTTCTGGCCGCCGCGACATTTACCAGCGCAAAGGTCCTGTACAATACCCGGCCGATGCTGGACGACTTCGCCCGTGAGTTAGGCACCATGCGCCATCCAAGGCGGATGCTCTGGCTAACGGATACACTGGAAGACAGAAACGGCGTCGCTTTCGTGCTTGGAAACATCCTCGACGAGATCCGAAAACGTAATCTGCCGATTGATCTGCTTGTCTGCAGCTCCACGCTGAACTCCGGCAAGAATCTCATCGTCGTTCCTCCCAAGACCGAGGTCACGGTCCCCTTTTACCGCCAACAGCCGATCCGGATTCCCAACATCATCCAGCTCCACAACATATTCAAGGAAAACGAATACGACCGCATCATGTGCTCGACAGAGGGCTTCATGGGGATCGCCGCGCTCTTTCTCAAGGAGGCGTATACCGTTCCGGCATTCTTCTATCTGCATACGGACTGGGTAACATTTGGCAAGAAGGTCCTTGGCCTCGAGAAAGCGGCGCAGTCGCGCATACGCCGTCTCCTCCGCGCCTTCTACAAACAGTTTGACGGACTCTTTGTGCTGAACTCCGATCAGGAGGTTTGGCTTAAGTCCAGGAAGATGGGCATACCCGCAAACAGGATACACACCACCGCGCACTGGGTGGACGACCGTTTTACGCCGAAAGCAGCCGACAAAGAGAAGGTCTTCGGTATCGAGGGGAACCCTCCTGTCCTGCTCTTTACTGGAAGACTCAGCAGGGAGAAAGGCGCGACAGAACTGCCTCATGTATACCGTCATGTCAAAAAGGAATTACCCGATGCACGCGTCGTCTTCGCGGGAAGCGGCCCGGCCGAGAAAACCCTCCGGAAAGAAATACCCGACGCCGTGTTCCTGGGATGGGTCGACCAGGACAGGCTGCCGGAGATATATTCGGCGGCGGACATACTCGTGCTGCCCTCCATCTTCGACACCTTCGGCTGCGTTGTTCTGGAAGCGATGAGCTGCGGCACGGTCGTTGTTGCATATAACTCGAAAGGCCCCAAGGACATCATCACACACGGCGAGAACGGTTTTCTTGCAGCTGGCAGAAAGGAACTGTGCGGATGCACTCTGGAGTTTCTCAAGGATCCCGGAAGGCATGAGATCATGAGCAAAAACGCGCTGAAACGTGCCGCAGAGTATTCGGCCGGAACAATCATGGACAAGCTCGTGCATGATATCAGTCTCTTCGGAGAGGAGGATTTGTAAAATGGCACGTATTCTTATAACGGCAGGCATTCTACTCACACTCGCCGGAGTACTTCTATACTTCTTTCCCGGTATGTTCAGGATGTTCGGCAACCTTCCGGGAGATATCCGTATAGAGCGTGAGAACGTGACCGTATATATTCCCATCACAACGATGGTCCTCGTCAGTATCCTCCTGACGCTGATCGCGGGCCTCTTCAGATTATAGCCGCTCTACCGTCGGCTTCCGTCAACAGGATACAGCAGGTTATCTTGCTGCGGCCAGAACACCGTCTGCCGCACGTATACCCGAGGCCCACGCGCCGGTAATGCCGCGGCTTGTGCCTGCACCGTCGCCTACCATATACAGACCGGGCCGTACGGCAAACTGACGGTCAATAAAATCCGGACGGTTCGCATAGGTCTTGATCTCCGGATAGTAGATGATGGTGGACGGATGAAGTATGCCCGGAACAATCGTATCCAGAAGCTTCAGCGACCCCCATATGTGTCTGAGGATCTTTGCCGGAACAGCCAGCGACACATCTCCCGGCGTGGCGCTTTTCAATGTCGGCTCAAAGTCGTAGAGGTCATCGTTAAAGGTGGAGTGCTTTGACCGCCGCCCCATCCTGAAGTCGCCGATACGCTGCATCATCGGCTTGCCGCCGGACAGCTGCATTGCCATCTGCCCCAATATCTGCGCAAACTGCTGTCCGCTGACGACCGGATCGGTCAGCAGTATGGTCTTGAGTACCGCAAAGTTAACCAGATGATTCGGGTTGTTTTCCTGCGAGAGCGAATGGCCGTTAACAGAATAGTAGTGTTCGTACTTTTCGCGTACGACGTGCGCAGAACCGGAATTTGTGCAGAATGTCCGGACAAGATTGGGAAAGAGAAACTTGGGATCGTAATAGTCCCTGACCATCC
>CAZAHA010000010.1:0-27122 GCA_964484915.1 uncultured Leptospirales bacterium | reverse complement strand
GGTTGTCGAGCGTCAGCGAGACCTCCGCGAGAGACAGCGGCTTGCGGTGTTCGGTCCCCATAAAGATCACGTCCTCCATGCGGGTACCGCGTATATTCTTCGCCTGTTTCTCGCCGAGAACCCATTTAACCGAGTCGACGATGTTGGATTTACCGCAGCCGTTCGGCCCGACCACAATGGTGATTCCCGGTTCATACGTCAGGCTCATCCGGTCTGCAAACGACTTAAAACCGAAAACTTCCATTGATTTAAGAAACATAGCGTATTACCGTATAATCATGAGGAATTGACATTTTTTTAACCGCCGCTTCCCTCCGCAGGGAAAAGTCGCCTGGACACAGAACATCACACTACATTGAAAGGGGGGCCCCGATGCAACAATTTTTTGCCGGAGGCGGACTCCATGCCATAAATACACGGCTATTCGTCTACAGGACGGCGTTTTCGTTGACAGATACTCATCCGGCTGATGACATTATGAAAAAGTGCAAGTTACCCATATGGTTTTCATGATAAAACAGCGTTTGCAAACAGCCTTCCTGTGCGCCCTGATAGGTCTTCCCGGATGTGCCGGACTTCTCGAGAGGCCCGATTATACCGTTATCACACGGTATTCGGGAACAAGCTCCGAAACCCTGTCACCGGACATTCCCATAGACACCGGGGCAACATATGCCGCATATCTTGTACTTGTCGCACCTGAAGGACGCGTCCGGATATCGATGAACGCTTCAGCCGTGACCGATGACACTGTCCCTGAAGACGGAAAGCTTTTACCCTACTTCATCGTTGAAAAATACCATACGCTCACCACCGAAGAATCTGTTTCTGAAATGTTTACGGTGATCGGCGCCAACCATGATTCCGACTGGACGATACGCACACCTGTTGAACTCCGTTCGCCTGACGACGATCCTCTTGCCGTTCTCACCGACGGGATCTACCGGATACGGTTTACCGTCTTTTCTGATGATCCCTTTACGTATGAGATCACCGTCTCCACGAACCACGAGGAGGCCGTGTTCGCGCCGACACTTGAGCAGGCAAAACAGAAACTCGAACAATCCAAAGCCGAAGCAGAACAGTAGTTTTACTCCTCCTCATGGAGAGGGAGCACGAAACTATCACCGGTTTCATGAATCATCGTCGGGGCAAGGATCAGGCGTCGTTTTTTTCATCCGGCGACGGATGCCGTTGCGGCCAGAGCTCCCTCAGCCGCGCCCGTATTGCCTTCTCGCTGCCGTTCTCGGTGGGCGTGTAGTACGTGCACTCCCGTCCCTTTGGAAAGTAGTCCTGTCCAGAAAACGATGACGGACAGTCGTGAGGATATGTGTAGCCCTCTGCATACCCCATCTTTTCCATGAGTTCCGTCGGAGCGTTGCGAATATGCATCGGAATCTCGGCCGAATCATGCTGAACGTCCTCAAGCGCACGGTTTATCGCCATGTATGACGCATTGCTCTTGGGCGAACACGCGAGAAATATGGCGCACTGTGAGAGGATGATCCGCGCCTCGGGCATCCCGATCTGGCGGCACGCCTCCATCGCCGATACCGCGATCGAAAGCGCCTGCGGCGAGGCGTTTCCCACATCCTCCGACGCGAGGATCACAAGCCGCCGCGCAATAAAAAGCGGGTCCTCGCCTCCGGAGATCATCCGGGCAAGGTAGTAGACGGCAGCGTCAGGGTCCGAGCCGCGGACAGATTTGATAAAGGCCGAGATGGTATCGTAGTGGCGCTCGCCCGAACGGTCGTAATAATGGTGCGAGTGCTCGATCTCACGGCTGACGCTTTCGGCACTAATGTCGCTTTCCGTACTCTGCGCTGCCATGGATTCGATGAGGTTGAGCATCTTCCTGGCGTCGCCTCCCGATGCGCCGATGATAAGGCTGCGCGCATCTTCAGCAACCGTGTACAGGGAAAGATGGGGGTCCTCCTTCATGACGCGGTCAAGGATTACCGCCAGGTCCACCTCCGAAAGCGGATTGAGCTTGAGTACTCGCGCACGGGATAGGAGCGGTGCGATTATGGAAAATGACGGATTCTCTGTTGTGGCGCCGATCAGAACGAGGTCTCCGGACTCGACAGCCTGGAGCACCGAGTCCTGCTGGGCCTTGTTGAACCGGTGGATCTCGTCAAGAAAGAGGAGCGTGGAAACGCCGTGCACGCGGTTCTTCCGTCCGGTATCGATCACCTTCCGCACATCTGCGACGCCCGCGGAAACCGCCGACATATAGTAAGAATCCAGATTCAGCGAATCCGAGACAATCCGCGCCAGGGTCGTCTTGCCGCACCCCGGCCCGCCCCAAAGGATGAGCGACTGGGGGCGGTTCTTTTCGATCATTCGACGGACGATGCCGTTCTCTCCGGCAATATGCTCCTGGCCGACATAAAGATCAAGTGAATGCGGACGGGAACGTTCGGCCAGGGGAACGAGATTTTTTGAAAAAAGTGACATGTGAATACTTGCGGATATAAAATAATCCGGATATTATCCGGATTATGGTTATCGTGATGAACGTCTGGCCGAAGACGATGCTGCTATCTTCCGCTGCCTATTCTGCGCTGCGAGACGGCGCATTTTCTTCAGACGTCGCCGTTCTGCCTCTTCACGCTTACGTTTCTTTTCCTGCGAGGGTTTTTCGAAATATCGGCGGCGCTTCAGTTCCTTAAAAATACCTTCAAGTGCCATCTTCTTTTTCAGGTTCTTGAACGCCTTTTCGATGTCCCCGTTTTCCACGTTAACGATGAGTGGATTCGGCATGAAATCACATCCTTTCATTTTTTTTGTCATATCAGTACCGAAATAGCTGGATGTCAATACAAATTCTTCTGTCCGGCCTGATATACAGCTGTCTGTTATGGGTAATCCGGCGCTTTCACTGTTACATGATATATATAAACATATCACCTGACTGTACACAGGTAGAAGCTGCAGCGGAACAGTGACACCGGATACAATATCCGCCTGGTCCGCAATCACTATATTTGGCTTGATATTATCACGCATGATTCCATTGTATCCGCCTTGTTTGGAAAACATCAAAGGATGCATGTGAACATGCATGCCGCTGAAAGGTTAGCGCCGTATCCCATCAGCACCTGTATGTGTCTCATGACCTGCCGTACCGATACAAGAAGGCCGTGTTGACGGTGCAATTCAAATGAAGGAAACTAACATGCTTTTCACAACCGACAAACTCTTTCTTCCACGGCTCTTTTCTATCGTCATGCCCATACTGCTTCAGAACCTGCTTAACGCATCGCTCAATTTTATCGATGTCTTCATGATCGGGCAGCTTGGTGAGACGGCTGTCGCCGCAGTCGGCAGCGCCAACCAGTACTTCTTTATCTTCATCATGCTGATGTTCGGCCTTGCAAGCGGCGCAGCAATATTTACCGCACAGTTCTGGGGAGCCCGCGACATGCAGGGTATCAGGTCTTTCATGGGAATCGGCCTTTTTCTGACTCTTGGCATCTCGGTATTGTTTACAGCGCTTACCCTGATCTTTCCCGGCCCCATACTGATGCTTTTCACAGGCGATGCGTCGGTCATTTCAAGCGGCATCGTCTATCTCCGTATCATCGCATGGATGTTTGTTCCACTCTCTGTCGGAGTCACCTTCTCGGTTGTCCTCCGTAGTACCGAGAATGTGATCTACCCCATGGCCGCAAGTTTCATCGGCATCGCGCTCAACACAGTATTGAACTATGCCCTCATCTTCGGCAATTTCGGTTTTCCCGCACTTGGAGTGAGCGGCGCTGCATACGCGACCGTCATCGCACGGTTTGTCGAGATGTCGATAGTCGTTGCGATAACCTATGGGAAAAAGCTTCCCGCGGCCGCAGGAATAACGGAACTTCTGCGCTTCAAGGCACTACAGATGAAGGAGTACCTCTACCGTTCGATGCCGGTTGTCGCGCAGAGCGCAGGATGGGCGCTCGGCTACAGCACGTATAGCATGATCTACGGTCATCTCAGCACCGAGTCTCTTGCCGCATTCAACATATCGGGTTCTGTCGAGCGGATCTGTCTGATGTTCTTTACCGGTCTCGGCAGCGCATGTGCCATCATGGTGGGCAACCGTATCGGTGCAGGAGAGAATGAGAAAGCACGCAGTTATGCAGCCAGCTTTCTGACTATCGCAATGATGCTTGCCCTCATTATATCAGTACTGCTGCTTCTGCTGCGGAATCCCATTGTGGGACTCTACAATTTCAACGAGACGAGCAGACTGTATGTTCGCGGTATTCTTCTTGTGATGGCGCTTATCATGTGGGCTAAGGGTGCAAACATCATCTTTCACATGGGGATATTCAAGGCGGGCGGAGACACCCTCTTCAGCATGTTTGTCGATGTTGGCGGCGTCTGGCTGATCGGCGTGCCAATTGCCGCGGTGGCGGGTTTTATCTTCGGCATGCCTGTCCATCTTATTGTCGAACTTTTGACGGCGGAAGAGATCATAAAGATGAGTGTCGGCATGGCGCGGCTCCGTTCAGGACGGTGGCTGCACAACCTGGTACAAAAAACAGCTGTGGAGGCGTAGGATGAACAACGGTATTCTCAGGGAGAGCTCGTCATTCGAGCGGATCATGTTTCATTACGCGTCCAAGGAACCGGCGTTCTTCGCGTTCCGTATACGCTTCACCGGCCAATGCGACGAGGCACGGCTGCGTACCGCGCTTGCAAAGGCACGCGTACAGTATCCCTTGAGCGCCGTACGGGTGGAACATGACGGCCAAAAGCGACAATACCTTCGTACGGACAGTGTACCGGATTATCCTCTTACCGTAATCACCGACCCTTCGATCTCCTGGACGGAGACGATTATCCGGGGCCTGCAGGAACCGTTTGATCATTCCGCCGGTCCGATGGCCCGCTTTACCCTTCTAACACATACAGACGCACACGACCTTATCGCCATCTTCCACCATGCGGTTGTCGACGGCATCGGTGCGCTTGTTTTTCTCGAGTACCTCATGAACTGTCTGTCCGATCCCACAATAGAGCCAACAGCGCCTGATGACCTGCACAGGGCGCCGATGCTTCACCGCATCATCCATCCGGACAATCTCCGGAAAATACAGGAGAAGGGGATACCGGATTATTTCGTGAAAAAGGAGTATCTCAACATTGACATACTCCCCTATACGAAACCTGTCTTCCGTTCACCCCGGTTTTCTCTCCATACGGCGTCCTTTTCCGCCGACAAGACCCAGACACTCATCATGCATGCCCGCCGCCATGAAGTTTCCATCCACGCGTATCTCGGAGCGCTTGTGATGTCGGTTTTTGCGGAGCAGTTTGGCCCCGCAGACGGTTATGAACGAACGATACAGTGTCCGGTTAACTTCCGGCCGCAGCTCATTCCCGAGGCGAGGAAGATGTTTGGTCTCTTTAACGGTATCGTCAAGGCGAAGGCGGTATGCACTCCGGACAGGGAGATTGCCGATATCGCACAGGAGGTAGGTACGAAGATCCGCGAAGATGTGGACAGCCTGGAACCTCTTGCAGGCTACTACAACTTCATGTCGTACTATCTTGAAGGGGTACAAGATCCGGAACGGCTGTATGAGAGCCGTACGGACGGACCGATGAAAATGGACTATGATTTTTCATTCTCCAACGTTGGGCGACTTGACTGGCTGCTTTCCGGGAGCGATATTCGCATTCAGGAGATTCACGGTCCGGTCTTCAGCGCGCTGCGGGGAGAACGGGTCATCGGCGCCCTCACGTTTAACGGGCGGCTCTGTATGACGATGATCTACGATCCAGACAATTTTAATGATGAACTGGGCGGAATACTGTGGACACGTATATGCGAACGCGTAGACAAGCTGCCCCCGGTGAATGACGTCGATAACCGTAAGAATTCTTAATATCACCGTAATTTGCAATTTTACTTGAACCGGCTGCAATATCGTATATCATGAGAATACAGTCCGCTTCTGTGCATCATGCAGAACGGATCATTATTTATTCGCGTCTTTTTTTTTCGAAAACCTTTCACCATACGACCGGAATGATCTATCGCGCGGATACAAACTATCAGGCGGAGAGACATATATGAAACACATCACGGCGCTGGTCCTGTGTGCCTTTACCGTCTGTTCATGCCAGAACAGGCGCTATCAGGTGGGCACCCAGGAATATATGTCGCATATGAACAACGAAGTCATCATCGACTGTGACATGATCCTCGAAGAGGCCCTTGCAAACGTACCGGAAGACTGTCCGGAGATGATAACAAAAAACCTCGCCCTTGTCGAGGTCTTTTACTTCAGTTTCGATCACCGTATACACCGGGGTCAGCTGCTTATTGACTACCGGCTTGCAGACGATGTGCACAACATATTTGCGGCAATGCTTGATGCCCGCTTTCCCCTCTACGGAGCGGTGCCGATTGACCACTCGTCGCATAACTGGGATTATTATGACACCCTTCCCGAGGGCAACACGTACAGCTTCCATTACCGGAATATCGTATTCAAAAACCAGCTTTCGTACCACGGCTATGGACAGGCCATCGACGTCAATCCCGTACTGAATCCGTTCCGCAAATGGGGTGTCACCTTTCCGCCCAACGGCACCTACAATCCGAAGGAACCGGGAACGCTATACGAGGGCCATCCCGTCGTTGCAGCGTTCCAGCGGCACGGCTGGAAATGGGGCGGAGAATGGCGCCGGAAGGACTACCAGCACTTTCAGAAACCGATAAAAGGAAGGCATGATATTCATACGGCGGAAAACCCGGGTGTCATCTACTGGCCCAAGAGCCTCAGGCGCGACCTTTCAGGGGAGCGTTTCTTTACCCTTACCCATTAGGAGGCGTTAAACAGACGGCTCATCTTTGCAAGTACCCGCCTGGTAAAGCGGCACCCGTCGAGAAGGCCGCTGTACAGGTAATGAGACCTCCCGGCGATACGCTCGGCATCGGAACACTCTTCCGTATCGAGATCATACCCCTCCTGTACCGTGTGTATCGTCCTCTGGACACTCATACCGACGATCGATTTTGATGCCGAGAACCGTCCGATGTACTCGTCAACCGCGTCGAGTTTTCCGATGAGCTGTTGTGCTTCCCGCTCCGCGCCTCTTTGGCCGATGACCTCTCTGAGACGCAGTGCGTGTTCTACAGCCTGTACAAGTTTCTCCAACAGGAGGTCGTTCTCGTTTGAGATGCGGTCGATACGTTCCCGTACACGTTCACGGCGCCTCATCCGTTCTGAACCCGATATGCGTCCGGCATCATGGATCGACATGACGCGTGAGCGTATATCTGCGGCCGATCCTCCTTTCGGCAGTGGAGAATGCGGGATTGCAAACAGCTCCATGCCGCCGCTGGACGCGTTCAACAGTGCGGGATCGTTTCTCCGCTCGAACCACTGTTTGAATATCATCATCTTCTGGTTGGTCTGGACCGTACCGCCGCCGATAGCCGGCTGATATATCGCGGGGAGCGCCCGAAGCTGCCTCCGGTTTGCCATCTCCTGATTGTAGAACCTGTTCACCTTCAAAAACATCATCTCGTCCAGATAGGAGCCGCGGCAATGGGCCAGGTTATGCGTAAATCCCAAATCCTGACCCACACGGTAGACGCGCGGTACGCCAAGCCGTTTCGCGAAGTCATACGCATTGGTAGAGACCGAACCACCGTGGGTTATCTCTCCCATCTCTCCGGTTATCTCCTCTATCCAGGAGAACATGTCAAACGGCATGCCGGACAGCGCATGAGGACCCTTGAAGAGGCGCAGAACGGATGGATGACAGGCGGGGTCCGCGATGAGGACGGTGTCCGATTCTGTAATCTGCTCAAAATAGCGGGCATTGATAAGCTGCGGGTCAGCACACAGTACGAAGTGCGGTATCACACCATTATCAAGACAAATCCTGTACGACGTATCCACTGCGATAATCAGGCAGGACTCCTGAATCTTCGTGAGCTCCGGAAGCGTATCCACAAGCGATGGTCCCGCACCTACTATGACGGCATCGGTATCCTGAAAACGGCCGTAGTATGACGATGCCGGAACGCTCTCGATCAGTACCGCCGCGTTCTTGGCGCAGTTAATCGTCCACAGCTTCTCAAACTTTGCCAGCGTTGCTATGTTGACTTCCTTGGAGGAGAGGTACGACTTTACCATCTGGATCATGTTCTCATAGTAGTCACGCCGCACCCTGTACGATCCGCGGTGTGTCACAAAGACAACGCTCCTTGACGATTTCCCCCTGAGTACCGACGAGAGCATGTCATCCCCCGGATCGATGCACAGTATGAGACGCTCGTCGGAGAGGATACCGGAAAGGTCCCGGTTTTCCGCAGCGCTCCGTACGAGCGCCGGATCCTTCTCGATAACCAGAAGCACATCAGCAGGCTTTATCTGGTCGAGAAGGACTTCAACATGAAAGCCGAAACCGAAGCCGACGACCACGAAGAGATTATGGGTCTGGCAGTCAATCTGGTCTATGAAACGCGAGGCCTCTTTGACGGGATCAAACGTGCTGTGAAGCGCTATTTCCTTTCCGTCACACCTCACAACGGGAACGGCCTCGCCGGTTTTGGAGGAAACCACCGTAATGCTTTCGGTGTCGGCCTCCTGAATCATGCCGACTACATGCGGATGTCGTTTAAACATCTCTGCTATGCAAATATCATCCTTCATGTTCTATTCTCCGCCGTACATTCTCAGCACCACTTCGGTTATTCCCTTCAGGGGGGTTCCCGGCTCCACGCTCTGCGAGATGACGCGCCCCTCCCCCGTCAGGGTAACCGTGATGCCGTACCGTTTCTGCATCAGCGCCACCACCTCGGTCATGTCCGAGGCCTGCTGACCGGAAAAGTCCGGCATGCGGCTGCCGTCAAACGGTATCGGCTTCCGCTCCCGTTTTTCGGGATGCGCAACAGATACCTCACGGATACCTTCACCAAGATATGGCAGCACATCCGATACGATTTTTGCGAAGTACGGTGCTGCGACCTCTCCGCCGTGCGTCATCTCCTTCGGTTCGTCGAGGATGACCACCAGAGCGATGCGCGGATTGTCGTACGGAGCAAATCCCGCAAATGATGCCGTGTTGCGTTCTTCGTCATATCCGCCTGCAAGAGACGCTTTCTGCGCCGTACCCGTCTTGCCTGCGCTCTCGTAATAGGCAACCGCAGCCTTTGTTCCGGTGCCATTTGTCACTACTGAACGGAGCATCCTGCGAAGATGCATGCTGTTCTCCTCCGGTATGATCCGCCCCCGCGAATGGGGATAAAATTCCTGTATACGGTGCCCATCGTTCATTTCGATAGACTCTATCAGCGACGGTTCAATGTAGACGCCGCCGTTTGCAACTGCCGCATACGCCGCTACAAGCTGCAATGAGGTTACCGAAATCTCATAACCGATGGAGATTGAATAACGGGAAAGACCGGACCATTCGTCCACCGGACGGAGAATTCCGGCCGCCTCACCCGGAAAATCGCTGCAGACACGTTCGCCGAACCCCATACCGGCCAGCGTGTCATGCAGTATGCGCGACGGCACATCCTTCATCGCACGGATAACTGAAACGTTGCACGACACGCGTATGGCGTCAGGCAGCGTTATCCATCCGTGGACATGGGTACTGCGTATCGTCGTGTCGTACAGCGTAGTCTTGCCGTTTCCGTGATATGTTCTGTTAAAGTCCTTCGCATCCGAATTGAGCCACGCGGATGCTGCGAATATCTTCATCGTTGAACCGGGCTCAAACGGTTCAACGATGGAATAGAGGCTCCGTTCCTGCGGAGTATACCGGTAGTAGAAATTTGGATTATAGGGCGGATAAACCGCGCACGCGAGGATGCGGCCGTTGGTCACGTCCATCATGACTGCCGCGCCCTTGTCGGCTGAGTATGTTTCCGCAGCCTCAAAGAGGTACTTCTCGGCAGTATGCTGAATGAACCTTTCGATCGTCAGCGTCACATTGTAGCCGTAGACAAGATTGTCAGAGTCGACGTTCTCGACCCCCTCCTCTCCCTTGAGGTAGCTGTCGTATTTGTATTCGATCCCCGCAATACCGTTGTTGTCGATGTCGGTAAACCCGATGATGTGAGACGCGAGGGTATCATGCGGATACACACGCTGAAACTCCTTCTTGAAATAGATGCCGGGCAATTTCAGCGACTTGATACGTGAGACCGTCATGTCCGGGAGCTTCCGCTTGATCCAGATGAACTGCCTGTCAAGCGAGAGTCTCGAGAGTATACGTTCTTTATCCATCTGCAGAATGGGTGCAAGTACCCGTGCTGTTCCCTGCGGATCCTGTATGTGTTCGGGATTGGCATATAGCGACCCCTGTTCGATACTGACGGCGAGGATCGCCCCTCCCGAATCCTTGATGTAGCCGCGTCTGACGCTCTCTCTCAAGTGCGGATTCGACAGCGCAATCCTGTCGGTAAAGTGCAGGGTAAACGCACGCAGCAGGAGATACCCTCCCGCGATAAACAACATCAGCGAAAAGAAAATAATCCGAATTTTAAACGTTCTGACTACGATAACGCGACTCCATGCATGATGATGCCTTGCAAACACGGGATTGGATCGGTATTATGTCACCATATAAATCCGAAACGGGAAAAATCAAGCTTTTTGAACTGGTCGGCATTAAAATAGAGGAAAAGTGCCCGCGAGCGTATCCGTGAAACGGGTACATACCCGAACATCCGGCTATCCCGCGAATCAAGACGGTTATCGCCCAGTACGACCACGTGTCCCGCAGCAACAGTTCCCTCGATATCAGCCGTGTCGTCTCCATGAAACATCGTTTTACCGGTTGCGTAGGGTTCTACAAGACGTCTGCCGTTTAGATGGACATATCCGTCCTCTATGTGAAAGGTATCCCCCCCAACAGCAATCACACGCTTGATAAACTCCCTCCCGCAGTCGACACCCGGCGGCCTGAATATGACGATGTCTCCGCGCTTCGGCGGCCGGAACATGAGAGAAGTAAAATGAATTTCATCGTCCATAAAGATCATCCTCGGTATGCGAAGCCCAAGACTGATCTTCTCTCCAAAGATATGGTCCCTTTCCACCAGCGTGTTTCTCATCGAACCGGTCGGTATGTAATAGTTCTGCGCTGCATACCAGACAATATGAACGGCCAACAGCAGCGCCAGAACCCCGGCTTCCGCCGTCTCTTTCAATTGTGAGAAAAGCGCGCTCCGTCGCGGCGTCATGTCAGTAAGATATGAACAGAGGCGCAGCGATGTGTCACGCTGCAGCAACGGCAGCGGGAAGCGAAGAACCCTGTCTGCGGTATGGAACGATATCAGCCAATCGAATCGTATTGAACAGAACAGTACATCATTGCAGGAGACAGTGTCGCGCTGACGTTTTCCTTCCAGGATGATAAGCCCGTCTGACAGATGCAGCGCCGCCTGGCCGTAGGTGCACAGGTGGCGCGTTATTTCATACAGGATAAAAAGATAGTGCAGCGTGATGAAAAGCCCCGGCACATAAACGATCAGCGAATGGCGCGGCAGAAACGGTACGGTAACGGCAAGAAAACAAACAGCATAGACCGTAAAGAGGAGCAGTCCTCCGTAACGAACATATGTTTTCAGTATGGATAAGGGACCCGGTGAAACAAATAATCTGTTGTCGGGTATTTCCTGTAGTGTATAGTACCGGTTCATGTGATATTTGGCAGACAGTAAAAGTGATATTTTGCTTGATCTTTTTTAAAATATATATTAGAGTAGAATTTGATATTTTATAACCGGAAATACGACGGATATTCATGTATCTCCCACCCGGGTCTGTACATGATACGTCAGCGTCAGCATACGCAGTTAACGGACAGGTACTGACAGTACGTATTTGTTGCTCTCTATATATAACGTTTTCTGGGTGTCTACATTTATTTCCAGGTACCGTGTAAAATTTCTGCGGGAGTGCCGCGGTTCCTGGACCAGACGGTACAGATATACGTTACTACGCACCGGTAAACGCATATACAATAATCTAAAAACAGAATAATTATGGAAAAACTGAAACAAGCCTATGACAGACTGGACCCCTCCGCACGAGACGGTCTCTGCGCTCACCTTGGTTTACCTGACCAGTCAACAAAAAACCGGGTTCTTTCGGCTCTGGTTTCCATAACTGGCCTGAACCGTGTTCTCAGTTCGTTGAACGACATGGAGCTTTCCGTATTCAGGCTCCTCACCGCTGAGGAGAACGGCCTCATCTTCAGCGATATCGAGAAAAATCTGAAGATGAAGATACCCGATATTGAAGAAATCACACAATCGCTCCAGAACAGGTTGCTGATTTACGTTTTCAAAAACAGAAAACACCTGAACAACCGGTTTGACAAGGCGTACATATTCCCTCCCTTCTTCAGTATCCTTACCAAGACGGAAAGCGACCCGGCAACTGCGATAAAACGGTGTGCGGCCAGCCTGAACGAAACCGACGCATCCTTTAAGCCGAAGGACAGGCTGGGCATTCTACAGACCGTCTATTCCACGGGAATGATCATGACGCTGTCAAATCTGGAGAAACGGTTTTCCGGATCCGAAGCCAAACTGAATACTGCCCTCGAGGAACTCATAGACGACGGTCTTGTAACCGTTTCATTTGTATTGTCCTACCCGTTTACCACCGTCATCGTTCTTTCGGGCCGTACCATACGGTTCTTCAGCGACAGGGAATCGACCGCCGATACTACACCACATATAAGTAACCATTTCACACTTCTGATCGACATACTTCATTCATACGATGTCATCAAGTCGAACGGCCTCTTTTTTACCCAGCAACAGCGTTTCAGGAAAACAGACTTGAAGAAACTGCACCAGAAGATGATACCGCTGCAGGATTCAGACGGATCGGTACTGGATGAGGAGGATACGCTTCAGTTGTCTCTTTTCTGTCTTGATGTCCTCGATTGTACGCATGTGACCAAGTCGAACATCTTCGTCTCGTTGAATCCTGTCAGGCGGCATCTTCATGCGCCCGATAAACTGATCGATATCCTTCTGAAGAACAGTACAAAGAAAGTATCCGATGAAAACTTCTTCTCCCCGGTTACGGTTCCTCAGCGCAACCACATGGAGTTTGTTTTAAAACTGCTCAAGGATCAGGAATCAGCCGAAATGGCGCTTGTACGGGCGCAATTTGTGTACTACTTCTGCGGAAGACACAAGTTTCACGGCACTGACCTTGACAATATGATCCAGGTTCTTATACAGGCGTTTACCGATACCGTACGCTTCCTCTTACTTGCGGGAGTACTAAACAGGGAGAAGTCCGTGCTCCGTTACTCGGACGACCACCGTCCAGGGACCGTCACGAAGGAGGCGCCGCCGTCAATCTATATCAATCCGGACTTTTCACTCATCGTTCCCCGGAACGAAACACCCGGCAGGATACAGTATATCGTTCTCGCGTTCAGCACTATCACAAAAAACGACATAACCATCAACACGCATATTACCAAGGAGGCCGTGCTGAATGCGTATAAGCGAGGAATGAAGGCAAGGATTTTTACCGAGACGCTTGAGCGGTACGCGAAGAATAACCTTCCCCAGAACATGACGTTCCTGATTAACGAGTGGATAAAGCAGTCGCTTGATCTTCAGATACACTACGGCACTATCCTTGAGGTTAATCATCAGTCGTTTATCGACGAGCTTGAATTCAAACAGCCTGAATCGATCATCAGGCGCCTCTCCGACACATGCGCCATCGTATCAACGGAACGGGTAGACGACATTGTGAAGCTTGGGGAAAAGCACAAGGCCCTGATACGGATAGACCTCGTTACCTGAAAACGGAGAATACTGTATGGAAGTCAGTCCTGCACGACCTTTATTTTGTTTTTTATATTCCACTTAATGTATTCGCTTAGCGCTTCCATGGTCTTTGACGTAACAAAAAATATCCTGTCCTGATACTTGACAAGAACTCCCTTGTAATGTGTATACTTAAGTGGTGCGTCTATATAACCAAGCGGCTCTATGTTGTTCCAGTTGTCACAGTTCTTCAGTACCGGAATCTTCCGCAAATAAAGCTCGCGAATCTGGCCGTCCTTGACGGCATTTCTCAGCAAACGTTCCCATTCCATCACTATTCACCTTTGGCTTTTTGCAGTTCTCTCTTGAGTCTCTGATTCTCTTCAACAAGCTCCTTTTTCTCCTCATGCAGTGCATTAATCCGGTGATGCAGCCGTATTGCCTCATCGCGGCTCAGCTCAACAACATGCTCCTGCGCTTCCGTTATACGCCTCTGACCGTCCAGTTCTCCGGTTGAATAGTCTATGAGATGTTTTTGGGCCTCGTTTATTTTCCGTTCCTCATCAAGCTTTGTTGACGAAAATTCGATGACACGTTCCTGCGCATTGATGGTGTCCTTCGCCTCGCGGAGTTCACGTTCACGGAGTTTGTCGAGCATGGCGTTGGCAAAGAGGATATCCCTGGTTTCCATGAGCTCGCGCTGCCTGAAACAGGAGAACTCGTTTATCCTTTCGTTGAGCTCCTTCTGTCGTTCGATCAGGTTTTTCTCAAAATTCAGGATCCGCTCAAAGGTTTCACCGTTTTTTACAGAGTCGAACAGGTTGTTTCTGTTTGCCTGAAAAAGATGCTCATATTTTTCTATACGCTCTTCATATTCAGAAGAGAGCTGTTTCATGATCTCCCGGTATTTTTCGACGACGATCGTCTTTTCAATAAGAAGAATAAATTCCCGGTTGTTATATGGTTTTTCGATAAACTCGGTATGCATCAGATTACCGACCAGACCGAGGGCATGGCCAATGAGAGAAGGAGCAAGAACAACGTATATTATTGCATCAGCGAGATTTTTCCGTGTCCGGAGGGTTGTTATTATATTGTCGACGGTCTGATCCTGGCAGTCGATGATGACAATGCTGAGTTTGTCCGGATCAAGTTCAAGATGAGGTATGTCCTTAAAAGAATGCTCGAAGACCGTAAGGCCGAGTTCCGAAAGCCGGCCAGCAACGGAGACCGCATCGTTATTGTCAAAGATGAAAAATATGTCTACAGTGTTCATACAGTGCTCCAATCCTTTTTCATCATCACCATAATTTATCATTGAAAAAAACACAACAATTTTTTAACGTGTTGAGCCTATACAAAAAAGAGGTTTCCATGATCACATTTCGCATTGCCCCCTCGATTCTTGCATGCAACATGACACGCCTTGGCGAAGAAGTTGATGCCGCACTCAAAGCAGGCGGAGATTATATCCATTTTGACGTGATGGACGGCCACTACGTACCAAACCTGACATTTGGACCGACGCTTTGCAGCGCACTCCGCAACAACGGAGTCACCGCGCCGATTGACGTTCATCTTATGGCAAAGCCGGTTGACATGCTCATCGAACATTTCATCGAGGCGGGCGCATCGCTTATCTCGATCCATCCGGAGGCGACGGAACATATGGACAGATCCCTCAATCTTATAAAGAACGGTGGATGTAAAGCGGGAGTCGCACTTAATCCGGCGACCCCTGTGGTATGGCTTGACCATGTCCTGGATATTATCGACCACGTCCTTGTAATGACCGTCAATCCGGGGTTCGGCGGACAGCCGTTCATACCCGCCATGCTGGATAAGATCAAGACCGTCAGACAGGTTATAAACGGTACCGGACGGGAGATCCGCCTGGAGGTTGACGGCGGCATCAAGACCGGGAACATAGCGCAGGTTGCCGCTTCCGGCGCCGATACGTTCGTGTCCGGTTCGGCAATATTCGGATCGTCAAATTACGCAGAAACGATCGCGCATATGCGTAAGGAGCTCTCCAGCGTGTCAGTGAATTTCGCGTGACTCATGGCGCCGGTCATACAGGTGTATGATATAGGTGATATAAAGGACCGACGGCCCTTTCGCGCGGAGCTGCGTAAAGCGTATACTGGGAACATCGCCCATTATCAGTGAGTCAAGCTCCCGTACATAGGTCGACCGAATAAGACGGTACCCCCGCATCCGTCCGTTATACGGCGATATTGACACAAGAAGTCGCGCCCTCCGCGTGAGATCACGTCTGTTATAACGGGCAAGATAAGATTTCAGCCGTTCAGCCCGAGAGGGATCAGTTTCGGCACCGAGGACGCCGAAATGACGGTACTGGCGAAGTTCATATGAGTCGGACGAGACCTCTACGACAAACGATGCCCCGGCCTCTCCGTCATCATCCTCGCCGACGTGATAGTCCCCGTCACAGTCATCAAAGGTAAATTCCTCTTCATCGTCGATTATGTATTCGTCGCTCTCCCCGGGATTATCCGGCTCATTGGCATGCGTTATCGTCCGGCAACCCGTGTGGGACAGAACAGGAAGAAACAACACTGTCATGATGAAAACTGCCGTCAGTATTTCATTCCAGCCTGTCCTCTTCCTGTACGTTTCCATAGTCCCGGGTACGGTACGCTACTTAGACTGGCGTTTGTTCATGAAAAGATAGTGCCGTATATACGGTTGCAGACTCTCGTGAAACTGTGAGACATCCGTGTTTCCGGGATCCTTCAGTATCTCATCGATGCGCACCTTGGGAAGATCCTCGTCGGATGTGTCGATCAGTATCTTAAACCTTTTGACGATTTCCTTGTCAACCGCGTCCTGCGTCATTTTGTTCATTGTTGTGTAAAGCCGGGTCAGATTTGTCTTCCGCCTGCTTCTTCCCTTGCGGTTTGACTTGGTGACAACTGCCTTATCAGCCATTTATGCAACCTCCCCTGTTATCGCTGTCGTCAGGGCAACCTCATAATGATTGCCTGGAACACCTATCTCTAATCAGTTGAAATATAACGCAAGAAGAATTCGTAATCAAGCCACTTTGAAAAAGCTCCGTCAAGTTTTACGTTGCATGAGCCGATTCTTGTAGTAAAGGCCTCTTTCCATAAAGAACGTCAGAGAAAGGAGAACGGCATGAAATGCAGCAGATGCGGAAAGAAAATCAATCGCCTGAACCACTTCTTTATACCGCAGAAGAACAGAACCGGCTACCGGCTGTGCATCCATTGCGCCCGTGAAGAAAAAATCATTACCCTTGTCTGAAGCACACCGTTTTTTTAATTGCATTTACACTGCGCTTCCATATAATTTACGTATCATCACGAAGAGTGTTGCGGTATCGTTGTCAGCAGAGGTATAGATATGGAAATCAGCAGCCGGGCCCTTTCCGAGTTTCAGGTTTTTGACATAAAGGGGAACATAGCATTTGAAGAAACCCAGGAGATGGAAGACTATATCTACCGGAACATCTCAACGTCCCGCTCAAATATCGTCATTAACCTTGAAGCGGTCCCGTATCTAAACAGTTCCGCGCTGGGCGCGTTTGTCAGAATACTGCAGACGCTGAAAAACCAGGAGATGAAACTTTTCATTATGAATATCAATGACGATATCGATAACCTCTTTAAGATAACAGGCGTCAACAAGTACTTCAATTTTACCGCAGAGAAGGACGTCTACTGAAGCATCACCCCCTCTCTTTGGCACATGGAACAAATGGAATATTCCATCATATTCGCAACAGCTGAAAACAGGACGCCTTTCATCGTAGACAGTCGTACCGGCGGTACCTTTGCAACTGTACCGTACCCTTTTTATTGTCACCGTATCCGCATACATGCTAGGCCATGTATGCAGCCAGCGCGTCAGGCAGCTTTATCGTGCCGTCCTTCTGCTGGTAATTTTCCATAACAGCCGCAAGCGCACGTCCGGCCGCTACCCCGGATCCGTTCAGCGTGTGCAGATACGCGGGCTTTCCCGTCGCTTCCTTCCGGTAGCGGATCATCGCCCGTCTCGCCTGATAATCCAGAAAGTTGGAACATGACGATATCTCGACATACCGTCCGAGTCCCGGCATCCACACCTCAAGATCATAGGTCTTGGCTGAGGAAGCCGACGTGTCGCCGGAACAAAGCAGCAGCACGCGGTAATGCAACTCAAGATTCTGCAAAACAGCCTCGGCGTTTGCAACAAGTTTTTCAAGCTCTTGAGACGATGTCTCGGGCTCCACGAACTTGACCATCTCCACCTTCTGGAACTGGTGAACACGGATCAGCCCTCTGGTATCCTTACCGGCTGAACCTGCCTCACGGCGGAAACAGGATGACTGTCCTGTCACATAATGGGGCAGCATGTCGCAGGGCAGTATCTCGTCCCGGTAGAGGTTGGTGAGCGTCACCTCCGCGGTCGGAATCAGCGAGAGGTTGTCGCTCTCGAGACGGTAGTATTCGTCCTTGAACTTGGGGTACTGTCCGGTTCCCGTCATCGATTCGTCGTTAACCAGAAACGGGGCAAATACTTCGGTATAACCGTGTTTGGCTGTATGAAGGTCCAGCATCATGCTGATGAGGGCCCGTTCAAGACGGGCAGCGAGGCCCTTATAAACATAGAAACGGGCGCCCGAAAGCTTGACACCGCGTTCAAAGTCGAGTATCCCGGTGTCAGTCCCAATCTCGAAATGTGGCTTCGGTATGAACTCAAACGACGGCTTCTTGCCCCACTCCCGGACGACAATGTTGTCGTCTTCGCCCCTTCCCTCCGGTACGCTTTCGTCCAGTATGTTCGGGAGCGAGAGCATCATATCTGTGTACTCATCATTGAGTTTCGTGAGGGTATCCTCTATCCCGGCGATCCGCTCGTTTGTCTTCCTGACGGATTCCATAAGATCGTTTGTATCATCACCGTTCTTCTTGCGAATACCGATCTCTTTGGAGAGGCTGTTCCGGTCGCTGCGGAGCGTGTTCATCTGTGCATCAAGGTCCCGCCTGCGTTCGTCAATCGCCTTCAGCGACCCGATGTCACAGGCACCTTCCATGTTCCGAATCGAAAGAAGCCGTTCAATGTAATCGTAGTTTTCTCTTACAAAGCGGGGATCAAGCATACGCATAACTCCTCTATCTCGAAATGACTGTATTTACCGGCGTGTGCGGCTTTTTTTTCTTGCATGGCACCCTATATCATGACACTCGTATAGATGGAGCGGTCCTGTTTGTCAAGAACCTATGCGAGCGGAGGATATCGGGTCTTCCTGTTGCGGAAACAGGCCGCGTCAGATACAATGGAGAGTGCAATGAACACCGTATCACGAACATACAAAAAAAGCCGGACAGAGTCCGGCTTTTGGTCAGGGACGGAATCGAACCGCCGACACGGGGATTTTCAGTCCCCTGCTCTACCGACTGAGCTACCTGACCTCGTTGAGAACGATGTCATTTATATTTCAAACCCGGTTTATGTCAATTACATTGCTGCAATTTTTTTGTGCGTGTTTGCTTTTTTCACCATGCCCGCACGCGGAGCCGATTACGCCCATTTTGAGAAGAAGGCGATCATCGAATATGACGCTGAAATGTACGATTTTGCACAAGAAAATTTTGAAAATGCGGTCAGAATGAACCCTTCGGCGTACCGCTCTCACGCATATCTCGGGCATCTTGCGATTAAGGAAGGCCATCGCAAAGAGGCCCTGATCCATTACAACACATCGCTTTCCATCAGGGACGATCAGCCGGACGTACACTTTCGGGCGGGGAGTATTTACGACTACCTGATGCAGTACGGGAAGGCGCAAACCCATTTCCTTTCCGCTGTGGAACATGACCCGTCGCATCTGATGGCACATGTTGGTCTGTGCCGCAACTATTCACTTTCCGGCGATTTCGCCGCGGCAAACTCCCACTACACACGAGCGTATGAACTGGGAAAAGACAGAAGCACGATACTTCTAAATGAGGCCGAACAGATGCAAGACAAGGGGAAGGCCAGAACGGCCCTGCTTCTCCTTACCCGGGCAATCGAAGTGAACCCGGCTCATACGGAATGCTATTTCAAGGCATCGACGATACGGCGGGGACAGAGGCAGTATGCAGAAGCAATTGCAATTCTCCAGAAACTGGTCTACTACAGACCGCATGAGGAGCGGGCCTGGGTGCATATCGCCAATATCTACTACTCGCAGCGGGTCCTTGGCGACAAGATGCGCGATTATACCGCGGCTATTTACAGTATAAGGAAGGCGCTTGAGCTTAATCCTGACGATATACGCTACCTTGAGCTTCTCGAGGACTGTTACAAGCAGACCAAAGACCGGGATAACTATCTGAAGGTCAGAGAGAAGATCGACAGACTCGTCGAGGAAGACCGGTTCTGATCTACTCAAGCAAGCGCGCCCGGCGGCGCTTCAGGCCGTAGACCATGTTTCCCTTCGACACATGGTCGTAGTCAAGATCGTTGACAAGTTCCACGCGGGAGAGGAATGTATCCGACTCGGTCACCTGAAAGAGAATCTTCCTCGGCGAATGGGCCCCCTGCAGCATATCCCGTGCGTATAGCATGTCTCCAGGTGCAATACCGTCATACGATCCCACATTGACAAGCGCGGAATCCGGATCCAGCTTGAGGATAGCTCCCCGTACCGGCACATGGCCGAAGAGGCGCTTCGCGGCACGGTAATTGATTCTGTTGAAGGCGTCCTTACCGTCCTCCTGCAGCGAAAACGACAGCTCCTCGCCTCCCGTCTTGTTGTTCCGGAGAGAATACCCGGCCTCAATCATGCCACCGGTGTACGAGTACTCGCCGGTAACGATGTAGTCGATGTCACTTTCCGCGAGGGACTCAAGTATCTCTCCGCGAGCCGGCTCCTTCACACCCGGATCGGCTGCCTTTACCAGTTCGTCCAAACCTGCAGCGTCCAGCCGACCGAACTGTCTGAGTGCAAACGACAGTCCGTCAGCAAAAACCTCGCCCCCGTCATAGAAGCCGTACTGCATTCGGGTGTGGTCAAACGGTACAACCGCTATTCGCACGACATGTCTCGGCGGCATATCATGGGCGTATCCCTCGCGGTTGTAGAGCATCTCCCTGCGGTTTATTACCGCGATGTTCAACTCCTCGCGGTTCTTCGTTCCGGGATAGAGGCGCTGAATGTTCTTAAGCTCGTCCACGTAGAGCCGGTGATACCCGACGACCTTGTAGTAGTCCGCCAGATTGCGCCGCGCCGTCTCGTTCATGGGGTTAAGAAGGACAGACCGTCTCAGGTGCAGGAGCGCGTACTCGCTCAAATTCTGCGTACTTGCCTTTTCGTACAATGCATAATGCTCCTTTGCCCGGTCAAGACGCCCCGGGTTTCCAAACGCATAGTCGTACTCCACATAGAACCGTTCCAGAGACGCATTCACCAGCGGATCGTCGGGATAGTGCGAGAGCGCATCCAGCATGATCTCTTCGGAAGGTCCGCGTTCTCCGAGCAGCCGCAGGCAGTACGCCAGGTTATACAGTACCGGCAGGCTGTCAGGATCGGCCTTTCTGGCCCTCTCAAACCGTTTACGGGCTGCCAGAGGATCACCCTCAAGCAGCGATACGGTCCCCAGCATCTCCTGTGCAGACGGCATCCCCGGGTCAATCAGCGCTGCGCGTTCAAACTCCCGTCTGGCGTCAGCAAGGAGCGCACCGTCGTTTTCCTGCACATAGCGGTGAAGAAGCAGCCTGCCGAAGGAGACATATGCATCAGCAAACTCGCGGCGTACGTTGATCGCCTTGGTAATGTACGCCTCAGCCTCGTCAAGCCTGCGCGCATCGTTCTTGATCCTGGCTGCGAGGAGGAGCGTGTCGTAATGGTACGGATTGAGCCTGAGTATCTGCTCGATCGTTCGTTCAGCCCAGAGCGGTTTGTTCATCTGATAATAGACGGATGCGGTACCGTAGAGCGCTTCCGTGCTCTCCGCATTTAATTCCGACGCTTTCCTGTACTGTTCAAGGGCCTCGTCATACTGGGTCAGGCCGTTCAGCGAGTCGGCAAGCCCAACAACAACGGCCTCATCCTCCGGATACAGAGCGGCCAGAGCCTGAAAGATGTCAAACGCCTCGGAGTATGCGCTGCGCATGATGTATGCGCGACCGAGTCCGATACGCGCCTCCTTATAGTCCGGGTTCTGCGACAGGGCGGACTTGAAGCTGGTGACCGCATCAAGAGCCTGCCTCTTTTCAAGGTGGCTCCATCCCTCCTTGTTGTGATAGACCGCGTTACGCTCCTGTGACACGGCTGATGAGAGCAGGATGAACCACAGCAGTACGGCAATGCACTGTTTCATGACATCTTTCTCCATGACCGGCGGTCTCTGTACGGGAGTTTACACGAAAAGGACCGGTCACAATTATAGAATGAGCTTGGTACTGGCGGATGTTCTGTCGTCCGCACTATCACTTCATGAAAAAATGATTACAGAATCCAGTTAACCTATTATGTCACATAATAACCGAAACGCCAAACCTTACAAGCAATTTTTACCTGTTTTGACCGATACACCCTCATAACAGACTGATATCGGGCGCCATTACATACTCTTTTATGATTTATCTTCTTGACATTCAGCAGATACCGATACACTATTTTTCATAATACGGTTATGAACAGCCCTTCCCGCCGCCCCTGCAACGGCCTTCCCAGCCCTTCTTTACCGGTCCAGGGAGCACGCGGAGTAGAGCCTCCATAACGTTAGCGGTTTCACCGTGCGCAGTCATGATCTGGCCACACGGCATTTTAAGAATGCAGGATGTTTGAATAAACGGAGAATCTGTTTATGTCCAAGACGCACAAAAGCGATGCCCATCAGGATGCTCAGAATGAACTCATACAGGAACTGGAACAGGAGATCATCTACCTGCGGTCACTGATAAACGCATATGAGAATCTGACCACCTATAACGACAAGGAGTTCCGTGACATTCAATCGATCATCCAGGCGTATGAAAAGCTCCAGGAGTTTCAAAGCAGGGAAAAGGCCGATGCCGAGACTACCATTGACGCGTTTAAACAGATAACCGAAATGACAGCCCAGGAACTCAGGGATTCACGTGAGACTATCTCGGCCTACCAGCACCTATCAGAACTTCATGACCGCGAGGTTATGAACGCAAAGGAGACGATCGACGCAATGGAGCAGACGTCAGAACTCTCCCAGAGCGAACTGAAGAATTTTCATGACCGGTTTGAAAGCCTGCGCCGCCTCGGTCATCCCATCCAGCGCGAGATGTTTGCAATCCTCGACGAGGACCATGAAAACGAACAGCACCTTCTCATGAAGCTGAACCTCCTGAACCTGAGACGAAACGACCGGAATTTTCATTCGCATCTGTTCAATGTGCTGGTCAACCTCGACTTCGAAGAAACGGAGGCAAAACGATACTGGGACGACATACTCGCACTCAACCGTGAGGTCAGCGAGAAGCTCGGCAGGAAGGTTTCCTTCAGGGTCTCGATGCTGGACTACTTCATCGACTTGAACAAACACATACGGAACCCCAAGATCATCGAATTCAAGTTCTTCGAGTCGGCCATGAACAACGCGATCTTCGATAAGCTGACGGGACTTTTCAACAGAACCCACCTTCATATCGCGATGCAAAGCAGCATCAGAAACGCAAGGCGGGAGAACAGCTTGGTCGGCATCATCATGTTTGACATAGATGATTTCAAGCGCTTCAACGACTTCTTCGGTCATCCGGAGGGCGACACACTGCTCAAGTCATTTGGAAAAATCCTGGCAAGGACATTTACCGGTACAAACACCGTTTTCCGATACGGCGGAGAAGAGTTCCTCGCCATCGTGGAGACCACCGATCCCGACATGGTGCAGGAGATCGCCGACCGCGTCAGGACCGAGCTTTCCAGCCAATGGAAAAACTGCATACTGCCAGTTTCAGTCAGCGGAGGGTACTCGATCTATCCTGACGACGGAGAATCAGTAGAGGAACTCATCTCCCGGGCGGACAACGCGCTCTACGAAGCGAAGTACTCTGGAAAGAATATCGTGCTGAAGTATTCGGAAAGCCGCAGAAAAAACTCGCGTCTTTTCACCTGCCGGGATATCTTCTTCAAGATCAAGAACAGCGGTGATGATACCGAATATTCCGCAAGGACTCTTGACATCAGCCGGGGCGGACTCGCAATAGAGACAACCCGAAAACTTGAAATAGACGACAAAGTCGAACTCTACCTTGATGAATCAGAGCGAAGCGAGGACGCGGTTCTGTCCGGTGAAATATGCTGGATTCATGAAAAGGAAAACAACGGCGAGAAGCACTTCATTGCCGGTGTGAAACTTGTAGACCTGAAGAAGAGCAGCGACGTATACAAGTATCACACGCCGTAGTGTACGGGGTATGGATTTTATTCGTCCTTCTTCTTGAAAAAATCTGAAAGATCACGAAGCGTCTCGGGCTTGAACGGCGTCGAAATAGCGGCGATGTTCTCCTGTTTGATCTCATCGTAGATCTCTTTACGGTGGACGGTGACCTTCTTTGGCGCCTTGATGCCAAGCTTGATCTGGTCTCCCTTAATGTCGATGACGACAACCTCGATATCATCGCCTATCATGATGCTTTCGTTTGTTCTTCTCGCCAGTACAAGCATGACAGTCTCCTACGCTTCCTTTTTCCTTTTCAGTTCTTCAAGGACGCTGTGCTTGGTCCTGTACCGGTCCGAAAGCGAGATTACCTGGCGGCCGATCTTCTCTGCCGGATTGATCACGACGGGCCCCATAAGGTTTGCCGTCATCCTGGACGGATCATCCTCCGGAATCGTCAGTATGGCGTAGACATCTAGCGATGCCGTATCGTCCGTTCCAAGTGCTTCAAGATCGGACTGCGACATCGAGAGTTCGTAATCGCTCATGAAATGGACGATTCTGAGAAGTACAAACGCAAGATCGGCCTCTTCATATGACTGAAGCCAGACCATCGGGGATTCCTTTTCCTCAAGCAAGATGAACCTGTTCAGGGAATCAAATCCGAAGAGTCCGTCCGGAAAAACAATGATGTCCGAATCATTAACGGTTATCTTTCCAAACGGCCTGCTGTATATTTCACTCACAATTATTCTCCACTGTCCAAAATGTCCGTCAGCTCAACCGGCGCGTTACCGCAGGAAGTCCATCAGTGTCGGTTTAATGGATTTTGCACCGACAGAGAGCGCGTACTGGTGAACGCTTTCGACCCACTTGAAGTTCATTATTTCCTCAGTATAGTCGATGCCCTCTGTTTTGGCAAGCATTTCAGTAATATTTGTCTTCGTATACTCACTGCGCTTCGCGATCTCTTCGATACGGTTTTGTTTTGATCCGATCTCGGCGAGGTTTTTGAGAACGTTATCCAGCGCCGAATCAAGAAGCGAGAGGTCACGGCCGCCGACGAGTTCCTGGTCGCCGCGCACAAGGTCGTCACGGAGCTGGATGACCATGTCGAATATGGACATACCGTCTACGGTAGCGGTTGGTGAATAGTTGTTCGGCGGCTGACTCTTGGACGTGTTGATCATTCCCAGGTCACGGAGCACCGTTGACGATCCCGCGTCTTCCAGCCACATCTGGTGCGGAGTGGTGGTCTCCATGATGAGGTTGTTCCGTCCACCCTTTGAGGCCCGGACGGATAGTCCCGCATTGTTTATCTTGTCTATAATGATATCGATATTGTCGCCGGCTGCGATGTCTATCTCGGTCCCATCGATACGAATCTTCTGGTTTGTCGGCGACGTGAAATCCGACGAGTCGCTGTTTGACGAGATGACCTGGTTTGACGCCCAGAAGACCTGATTGCCCGGTATGCTGATGTCCATGTACTCGCCCTTCGACACTTCGCGCATGAGACGGCCGATGTCGCCGCGGTATTCCACTCCGGTCATTGAGTTGCCCTGGTTGCCTGCGGTAAGCGTCATGTAGATCGGCACGAAGGGATTGGGGTTCTCAACGGACCCGGTTTTAAAGCCGCCGAAGAGCGACCGTCCGGTGGCGTCCTTCGTGTTGGCGATTGATACGAGCTCCTCCAGAAGCTCGTTTATCTCTGTGGCCGCTGCTTCCTTCCGCTCAAACGACGAATAGATACCGTGGGCGCCCTGTACGGCAAGTACCCGCAGGCGATGGAAGATTCTGGTCATACTCTGGAGCGAGGAGTCCGCCTGTTCGAGGAACGACTTGCTCTCCTCCACATTTGAAATATACTGGTTAGTCTCCGTCAGCCGCGTCTGGTACTGCATCTGGTTTGTCGCGGCTATCGGGTTATCCCGCGGTACACGGACCGCTTTGCCCGTTGCGAGCTTGTTCTGTATCTCGTCCATGTCGCGCTGGTGGCGCTGCAGGTTATGGGTCATCGTGTTGCTGATCATCTTATTCGTTACGCGGTACATCTATCACCTTCCCAGCTGGATTATTGTTTCCAGCATCTTGTCTACTGTTGAAATCATCCGTGCTGACGCGTTGTATCCGTGCTGGTAGGCGACCATGTTTGCCATCTCTTCGTCGAGGTTCACACCGGAAACGGATTCGCGGAGGTTCTTCAGGTTGGACATGAGCGTCTCCTGGTTTATTATCCGGTCCTTTGCCTCCTCTCCTTCGGTACCGATCCGCGATATGAGCGATATGTAGAAGTCGTTAAACGTCGAGTTTGTCTCGACCATGCTGTTCTTGTGACGCATGTTTGCCAGGCGAAGGGCGTTTGTGCCGTCGCCGACACCATTTGAGGTGTCGAAATCACCGGAACCGGTGCTGTCCTTACCCTGGGCGGCCGCGATGTTGTCTACATCGGTGATGATGTCGCGGGAGACGGCAATGTATGCGGCCGGATTCTTCCGCGGCGTCAGCGTAACATGCTCGTCAGGCGGCGCGAGGTTGCGTATGGCGTTGAGCTCCGTATACTCAAACGCCCCGGCCTGACCGGACTGCTGCAGTATGCCGGTGATTCCCACAAGGAACTGTCCCGAGTCCTCGATGTGGCGTATCATGAAGTTCCTGTTCTGATTGTCGCGGGCGGCAGTCGCCTTGAGCGCGAAGTGTCCGTTATGGTCGACGTAGGCAACAACGCCGAGTTTTGCGTTGTTTATCTTTTCAATAAGCGAGTTTACCGTGTCCGTTTCCACATAGCCGATCGGTACGAGCTCCTCTCTTCCTTCGTTTATCATGAAGGTAAGTGTTCCCGCCTCGCCGATCGCCTCGGACGCGTCGACCCGGTTGTTACCGTATACCTTGACGATTCCCCTGACGTCGTCCTCTCCGCCCTGGTTCATTTCTACGTTACCCTCAACGTTTTCCGACATCAGTATCTCCCGAACAAATTCCATATT